>WGDA01000141.1 GCA_015493505.1 Pseudomonadota bacterium
TGTGATAATTTCTTGAAACGACTCATTTGTTTCTCCTTGGCTCTGTTGTGCGGACAACTCTGCCTCGGATATAACAAATGAGTCGTTCAGATGGCAAAGCCACTGAACTCTGACCTTGCCCTGAGGGCAAGGGTTTCTATGATGGACTAAATCCTGAAGGAGAGGAGTACCTGTCCGCGTCAAAACGTATCGACTGAAAAGAGTAGCTGCTTATTTTACTGGCTCCTATTCATCATACAACGCCCGGATCACATCCAGGCGGCTGGCACGCCACGCTGGGTACAGGCCGAACAGGGTTGCCACGACAACGGCGAAGATAAACGTCCCTACGCCGATCCGCCAGGGGAAATGGATTGGTATTTTCTGCTCAAAGACGAGAAAATATGACAGCAGAACGCCGCAAAGCCAGCCGAGGGTCCCGCCAAGGACTCCCAGAAAAAGTGATTCGTACAGGAATTCCAGAAAGACATCCCGCTTTCTCGCGCCGACCGCGCGCTTGATTCCGATCTCGGGCACGCGCTCCCGGCCACTGATTAACATGACGGCAAGAATCCCGATGCCTCCCACCAGCAGGGAGATTCCAGCCACCGCGGTGGTGGAAAGGGCGATCATCCGGCCCGTTTTGAGTTTTCTTTCGATGTAAGAGGTCATCACCCGCACGGCGAAATCCCGTTTTCCATGACGCCGCAGAAGAAGGTCCTTCACGTTTTGTTTGACGGTACTGACCACCTGTGCCGAATCGGGTTCAACGTAAATGACTCGGACGAACGTCTGATCCAACACAATTCTCAAGAGGGTTGACAGGGGGATGAGAACCATATCGTCACGGTTCGTTCCTGTGGCGTCTACCCCTTTTCTTTCCAGGACCCCGACGATCCGGAATGGGAAACGGTTAAGATACACCACCTGCCCAATGGCCTGAGATGCCCTGCCTTTGAAGATGTTGTCCAGTACGGCCTGGCCGATCCAGCAGACCTTTCTCAGGCGGGTCAAGTCCCCGGGCTGGGGGGGCCTGCCATAGGCGACTTGAAGATGTTTGACGGCAAAGTAGCTCCCATCCACCCCAGCCAGGGTGGTTTTCGTCGTGTCCGCCCCCATTTTGGCGGTCACCATCTTGTACTCCGATGCCGTCACGTGCCTGACATGCAGAATATGATCCCGAATCGCCCGGGCGTCCTGTGGGGTAAGGGTTTCATAGGATCCGGAAATCTTGGGGCGGAAAACAATGGGAGGGATGTTGAGGGGAACCACCATGATTGTATTGACGGACATTTTTTCCATTTCCTTGTAAAGCTTCTGCTCCTGGATGCGTCCCAGCGTGGTCATCCCCATAACGGAGGCCACACCCACCACGAGCCCCAGAACCGCCAGGACAGACCGGAATACCCTTCCCCGGAACTGTTTCACCGCCGTCCCCCCAGAATGGCGCGGATCGGGTCAACCTGTCCTGCCCGATAAGCCGGAAAGGCGCCGGAAACCGTTCCCACCAGAAAGCCAAAACCCACCGCGAGATAAAGCGGGTGCAGGCTCAGGCTCACGGGAATCATGTTTCTCAAAAAGTAGGCGACCAGGACGCCAGCTCCCACGCCAATCAGGCTCCCCAGGAGCGACAGCCAGATCGCCTCAAAGAGGAACTGAATCAGAATTGCCCGCCTCGATGCCCCGAGCGCCCGTTTGATCCCGATCTCCACGCGCCTTTCTGAAATGGCTGCCAGCATCACATTGGTGATGATGATGCCGCTCACCAGAAGGGAAATAATCATGATGCGCACAAGCAGTCGCGTCAGTTCCCGGGAGCTCTGGTTGACGATCCTGACGACATCCAGCGAGGTGACCACGCGGAAGTCATCCGGCTGCGTCGGCAGCAAGTGATGACGTTTCCTCAGGAAGGCTTTGACCAGTTTCTGATAGGTGGCGATGTTTTTCGCGTCGGTCAGCTTGACGCTGATGGCATGGATATAAGTATCCCGGATGAAAAGGGTGGAGCAGGTGGTCAGCGGGATGAGGATCCGGTCATCCATGTCGAACCGCCCCAACTGTCCCTTTTCTGCCAGGATCCCCTTGACCCGGAAGAAGAACTTCCCGATCTGGATAAACTGCCCCAGGGCCGCCGCCATATCCTTTGGGAAGAGCTCTTTGGCCACGGTCTTCCCAAGCAGGCAGACCTTCAGGTGGTCTCGAAGGTCCCGCTGGTTCAGCGCCTGTCCCATGTCAATTGCGTATTTCCCCACCTTTAGATAGGACGGGGTAACTCCCAGGATTCGTGTCTTGAAGGAACGCCCCATGTAGTGAATGGGATAGCGGCGAATCCCCTGCCGTGGCGCCACGTCCACCACGAACGGGAACTGCCTGAGCGCCTCCGCGTCAGCCAGGGTTAACGTCTTGACATTTGAAGGCCGGTGACGGAAAAGGCGTCCGCCTCCCGCCGCGACCATCATTACGTCCCCCCCGAACCCAAACCCCTGGAGAACCTTGACGATCTCCATCTTCGTGCCATCCCCGATGGCCACAATCGTTGTCATGGAAAAAATACTGACCACCACTCCGATCATCATCAGAATGGTAAAAAGAGGGTGTTTCAGACTATCCCGAAGTGAAAGTTTGAGAATTTTCAGGAACATGGCTCATCGGACTGAATCACGCCGTCCCGGATGGTTATCAACCGCCGGGCCTGCCGTCCCACTTCGGGGTCATGGGTCACCAGGATAATGGTTCTTCCCCTTTCGTTGAGTTCCCTGAGAAGCGCCACAATCTCTACCGATTGCCGGCTGTCCAGGTTGCCCGTGGGTTCGTCAGCCAGGATGACCTCCGGGTTGTTCATGAGGGCCCGGGCGATAGCCACCCGCTGCCGCTGCCCCCCTGAAAGCTCTCCGGGGAGATAATGGTACCGCTCGCTCAGGCCCACCAGGTCCAGGAGTTCTTTTGCCCGATCGGTTAGCTGTTTCTTTTCCTTTCTGCTTCCTTTACTGTAAACAGTGGGAAGCAGCACGTTCTCCAAGGCAGTGTATTGGGGAATCAGGTGAAACGACTGGAACACGAAGCCCAGCTTCTCGTTTCTTAGACGCGAGAGCGCCACGTCCGGGAGGGTTCCCACATCCACACCGTCCAGCTTGTACTGGCCCGCAGAAGGATACGCCAGGCACCCCAGGATATATAACAGCGTGCTTTTCCCCGCCCCGGATGGCCCCATGATGGATACCAGTTCACCGGGCAGAACGGAGAAGGTCACCCCTTTCAGAACCTCCGTTATCACCGACCCGCTGACATAGCGCTTTTCAACCTGGTTTAGGGAAATGACCGGCATCATGGATGTATCTTCTTCCTAGGGAATCCCTGGATCAACACCTTATCCCCCTCCTTCAGCCCTTCCCGGATCTCCACCTTTCCCCGATCGGTCCAGCCAGTGGTCACCACGCGCTCCTTGAGCCCTTTTCCCTTCTTGACAAATACCACGCTCTTTCCATTGATGAGCTTGACGGCCTGGACAGGGGCGATCAGGACGTTTCTCTTTTCTTTCACGATGATGGTGGTATAAGCCGTCATCTCCGGCCTCAGAAGCCTGCGCTTTTCGGGAAGGTCTTTGATCGCTACGATGACCCGGTAGGTCACCATGTTGTCACGCACTTCCGCCTTTGGATAGACTTCTTCCACCTCCCCGTGGAAGGTCACTCCGGGAAAGGCGTCCACCCGAAACAGGACTTCCTGCCCCTGCCGGACCTTTCCGATATCCGTTTCATCCACATAAGTGCTGACCCAGAGTTTGTCCAGATTGATAATCCACACGAAGGTTGGCGAGGACAGCTGGGCGGCCACGGTTTCCCCTTCGGGGGTGGAAATCTTCGCGATGGTGCCGTCGATGGGGGAGGTAATAAAGGCGTAACCCAGGATAATTTTCGCCAGCCGATACTGAGCCACAAGCTGCTGAATCTTGGCTTTCAGTATCCTCTGGTCATCCTTGAATTTCGCCTGCATATACACAAGCTCTTTTTTCGCCGCTGCGAGGCGGGATTCGTGGACCAGCACCTCTTTCTGCTGGCGGTCCACGTCTTCTTTTGAAATCAGTTTCTCCGGTAGCAATTCCTGATAGCGCTGATAGGTTTTCATAGCCAACGCCAGTTGCGCCGCGATTTCGCTGATTTTTTCACGCTGGCGGTCTATCTCGATGGGCCTTTGAACCAGAAGGGCGTGAAGTTCGGCCTGTTTTTCCTCCAGTGCTGCTTTCTTATCGTCCACCTTCACCTGCAGGTCCGCGTGTTCGATAACCGCGATGGGGTCCCCCCTTTTAACGTGGTCGCCTACCTTGACGAACAACCGTTCCACTTTACCGGAAACGCGGCTCCCAACCTTGATTTCCGCACCATCCTGCGGCGTGACAACACCTGTGGTAATGATGGTCTTGCGAATCAGGCCCCGTGTGATGGTGGCCCATTTTCTGGGAAGAGGCTTGCTGCGCGTGATGCCAAAAGAGAACGCGACCCCGGGGATTCCCAGGATCAGAAGCCAGCAAACGGCTATTTTAAGGCTTCGGCTTCGACACATGATTGTTTCCTTCCAAAGACTTTATCAGGGGCACGAACCATCCGGTCGCGCGCCTCAGTTCTATTTCGTCCCCCAGGACTGTCAGTTTCGCGTTTTCAAGCCCGATGGCCGCCTTCGTGGTATCCACCCGGGCATCCGTCAGCTCCACGATGGAGCCAACTCCCACTTCATAGCGTCGCTGGGCCACCTTCAGGTTTTCAAGGGCGCTCTTGAGAAGTGTCTCCTGTGCCGTGATCACCCGTTCGTCCGTTTTAAACTGCTCATGGGCATCCGCGATCTCTTTCTGAACCTCAAGGACCTTTTGTTGATACTCCCATCGCTGTGACTCCAGTTGCGCCCTCGTGCTCTCAACAGCGTACTTGGTTGAAAACCCTGAAAAAAAGGGATACTGCAGCTCGATCCCGACCGACCATTTGTTCTGGTCGGGAAGGGTATCATGTCCCTCGCTCCCGGTGGTTGCGTAGGTGTCAACGGTAGGGAAGAATTCCGCCCGTGCCGACTTTTCCTGCCACTCCAGCTCAAGAATCTTTTCATGGTACGACTTGAGAACCGGTCGTTTCAACTTTGCCAGGGCAAACAGTTTTTTCAGGGGCATCGGGCCGGCCTTCAAAATTATCGCGCCTTTCTTTAAATTGAATGCGCGGGAGGGCGGCCATCCCATCAGGATATTCAGGGTGTGCTTCAGGGTTTTCAAATCACGCTGTGCCTTGACCAGATCAACCCGTGCGTTGGCCAAGTCCACCTGGGCCCTGAGCTGATCACTCAGGGGGGCGAGGTTTGCCTCCACGCGTTTCCTTGCCAGTTTTGCATGCAACGCCGCCGCGTCAACCGATTTTTTCAGGACATTCAGCCGGTTTTTGAGGGAAAGGATGGCAAAAAAGGTATCCTCCACCGAGGCGACCACCGACAGCCCCTGCTCCAGGTACTCATAGTCGGACACCTGGTAGCTGTGCCGTTTAGATTTGAGCGTGGACCAGTCTCCACCACCACGAAAAAGATTGTAAGTGGCTTTTAATCGGATGTCTGTATCATTCGTTCTCGGTGAGAATTCTTTGTCAGCCCTTTCGTAAGAGGTCCCCAAGGAGAGCGTCGGGTAAAAGGGAGACAGGGCCTGCTTGACCTCCATGGCCACGGCCCGCCGTTGCGAGGCGTAGGAGCGTAAGGTGTTGTTGTAACGTATCGCCTGTTTCACACAGGCTTTCAGCGTCAGGACCTGCGCCCCGGACGCTGGGGTCGCCCCGGCAGCGATGGCCCAAAGATATCCCAGCAGTACAATGGCGGCGCGTTGCAACCAACATCGCTTCATGGCATCATCCCTTTTTTTCAATATGACCCATCAGGTGGGCGGGAAGTTTAGTGTGTTGGACAAAATTCATAAAATCCTCAGACACGTGTCTCCGGGTATTAGGCGATAAATTCAGGCATCGGAGTTTCCACGGACCGTCTCCCGGTAGCGCGCCGCAATCTCTTCCGGCAGAAACAGTGCGAAAAATTCATCGATCAGCATCTGGAAACTGATATCACTCATCTGATACGGGCCCACGCAGGCTCGCGGGCTGATGGAGGCCATGGGGTGAAACATGCCCGCCTCCCGCAAAGGGGAAAAGAGAGAGAGGTTCATACTCGAAAATCCCATAGCTGACACGAACCGCAACCCCCGAACAACCCCCTCAGAAAGGGCCTGTATCTGTGTTTCCTCAAGCTCGGAAAAACAGCCGGGTGTTTCGTTGATCAAGGTCAATTCGAAAAACCTTCCCCGAGGAGCAAAGGCAAAAAGCTGGTGCCACGATCCCAGCATGCCACACCAGCGTTCCCTGATGACCCTCTCCTCTTCCAGCATTTCAGCAAAGAGATCCTGCCCCTCCAGCATTCCGTTTTGAGAAGCCATCAGAAGCCGCCGGGCCCGGTTCGTGGCGAATCGTCCCACGGAAAGTTGCATGTGTGGATGCAGGATGCTGCTTCCGGCGTGTGGCGCGTAGTTCCAGTTCAGGGAAAAGGCCTGGGCCGCGGGATCGTGGCCCACCACGCGCCGCAAAAAATCCTGCGCGAGGCTCAGCCCGTCAAAGATCTCCCGTGCCTCCCAGGCCTCAAGTGGTACGTAATGCCTGTCCGAGAGGATGATGAGGGCGCAATACCGGTCATAAGGGAAACGATTGGGGATCAGCACCGCCTTGGACCTTTTCAGCATCCCGCCCGGCAACCATGATGGGTCAAAGGCCGGGGTTTTTTTATACAGATGCTCGGGGCAAAAGGGGCAGGCCTCCCGTGTTTCCCTGGCCATCTTTTCCAGGTTCGGAGGCTCCAGGCTCCGAATAGGAACGTTTATCACGCGCGCGATTTCCCCGGTGATTGGATGAACTCTTACCTCCACCCACGTGTCAATTGGGTTTCCCTGAGCGTCGTAAATTTGAATGGATTCCCGATAACCTTTGAATTCCATAGCACTCCCTCTTTCCCGGTGAATCTACATAAAGCCCTCCTAAAATGCAAGGGTTAGCTCGCTTCTTTCGCCTCCCGCTTTCTTGACACGCCAAATAAAATATGAGAATCTTCAACAATCAAATTGGAGGAATACTACATGGTAAAACATAAGCGCCTGGCCCTTTTTCTCTTGCTTTTCGGGATGATGACGCTGACCCTTTCGTGTTTCGGTGGCAAAAAGACCACGTCGAACAAGGAACAGGAGATCGTGACAAAGGGAGGGAAAGACTATGTGAAGGTGCCGAACCCCCTCTACGCCGTCTGGCAGGGCCAGCCGGAATATATTTACGTCCCCAAGTCCCAGTATCGTCCCCTTTTGGGGGAGAGGATCGTGGGGGAAGATGTCAGGATCAAGCAGCAGTTTCTCGAAAGAAAAATCGCCCGTCTCGAACGGGAGCTGAAATCCGGCGGGGTACCCGGTGGCGCGGGCGGGATCGCGATTCCAGCCAACCGGATTATGAAGAAGCGGGTGGTCATCCTCCCCATGCAGGACAATACCGATTCTCTGAGCAAGGAGGAAAAGATTTATTTCAGGCAAGCCCTTACAAACAGCCTGAACAAGACCAAACACGCGATTATTGAAGACCCCATGCTTTTGAAATCTTATCAGGAGCAAGACTGGTGGGCTAAGGGTAGCGTCAAAGAAGACCTTCTGGCTCGAGCGGGGTCCGCGCTTGGCGTGCAGGCCTTCGTCAAAATCGATGTGGACCGGCTGGAAGTCATCCACCAACTGAACGCGAACAAGGAAAGCTACAAGGCAACCGTGACGCTCTCGCTGAAACTTTACGATGGCCTGGCTGGAACCGACATCTATACCACGAAAATTGACGTTTTCCCGGACGAAATCCAACCCTACCCGACGCCTGCCGAAGCCGAGAACGCGGTGTTGAAACAGGCCGCCTCGGAGATAACCCAATCGGTTCTTCCACAGCTAAGCAAACTCGAGTGGTTTACCCACATTGTTCGGGTGGATAAGGCCAAAAAAATGATTATCATTCAGGGCGGCCGGGATGATGGCCTGTACATCGGAGACCTTCTTAATGTTTACGACAAACCTGGAAAGGAAATTTTCAACCAGTTGACGGGTGAATTCATGGGACGGGAACCCGGGAAATTCAAGGGAAGGCTTCAAATCGTTGAGTTTTTCGGGGTCAACGCCGCCATCACCAAGCCCCTGCTCGGTGATTCCTTCAAGGTTGGGGATTTCGTGAAGCTCGCGCGATAAAGGGCCCTGCCGCCCTTTTTTACGTCCGGCCCCATGGTACGTGGGAGCCTTTCCGCATGACGATAAATTTCAAAGAGCACCTCTCCTCTCCGTCAGCTCGCGGAAGTCAGCTTTTCCCGGACACTCCGTTCAGACGCAAAGATTCCCCTGCCTGCCCCGACGAAAAATACGCCGAAACGTGCCATGATTGAGGAAGAAAAAAAAACAGGCGTCGAGCCAATTGTCTATTTCATCATTGTTTCCGTCCTGATTCACGCCCTGCTTTTTTACATCATCCCGAAGCTTCCCAAGCCTCCGTCTCCAAAAAGCCAGAAACCCATTTCCGTCAAATTTATCGAGGAGAAACCGGTCAAAGGGAAAAAGAAACCGCCTAAAAAGGCTTCGGTGTTAGGGAAACAAAACATCACCGTCAAAAAAGAGATGCGCCCTGAGAATAAACCTAAAATCGAGGGCTCTAAAAAGA
>WGDA01000142.1 GCA_015493505.1 Pseudomonadota bacterium
GTCTGGAATTCGTCCGGAATAGACCTCTTCCCCCGTGACGATTACGCCGATCTTTCGCCGGGTAAAGGGGAGGATTCTGAACAATGGCGCCTGGTTTTCGATGCTTTCGAGGATGCCCCGGAAACGGGTTTCATCCATGGCCACGGGAATGATGCGCGTCGCGGCGACTGTCATGCCTACTCGGCACAGGGTGTGTTGATGCAGGGTGGAACAGATGATGTCCCCCGTCTCGTTAATTTCATGGAGCAGGGCCAGGTTGATTTTTAGAAGTCCGCGCCGATTCGCCTTCAGGTTGATGCGGCCTTCGCTGGGGCCCAAGCGCTCGAATTCATCGCCGCCATAGGCGTTGGCCAACGCGATGGCGGCATCATCTTCGTGAATATAGCCCTTGTCCGGGTCGAGCACGTAGACATGCGCCTTTCCCATTTCCTTCAGAAGGGGAATATCTTCCTCTTTCAAAATCTGTCCCCGCTTAAAGGCGGGACCCTTGATCTTCCCCGGAACGATGCGGGTGATGTCGCTCGCCAGGGGTTTCCCGATAGCCTCTTCAATAGGCAGTTTTTTCATTTTCACCTTCCTTACGCGGCAGGTTTTAGCTGTTACTTTCTTTTTCGATTCACCCCATGGGAGGCAGGAGGTGGCCGCGTTATTTTTTCAGGCGGATATTACCCCGTTTTTTTGCAGGAGACAACCACCTTTCTGGTGGCGTGCCGAAGGCGTTGGGTTCCCCCGCCCTCGCTCACGATTTTCAGCACCCGGGCGGGGTCGACTGTTCTCATCCCGGCCAGGAGGGTGATGCCGTATTTTCCCAGGATTTCCGGGATCAGGGGGGTCGAGGGGCCCAGTATGACCACCTCGCGCGCGTTTTTGCAGTAGGGGACAATGTTGGCAAAGGTATGATTGATGAGGGTGGTTGCGGAAAGGATGATCACGGAGCAGTCCGGCAACTTTTGGGGGAGTTCTTCCGGAGGAAGGGCTCCTTCCCCTTTCGCGCGGTTTTTCTCGAAAATCACCAGGGTGCTGCCGGCCTTTCTGATGATAGGAATCACGGGCGCAAAATAGCCGACCATGCCGACGTGATCGTCAGGTTTCAGCCTGATGAGGGGAAAGAAATCCTCGGGAAGGGAATCCCCGATTTCCTTTTGGGCCAGAGCGTTTAGTGTTGCCAGACCAATGGCGGCTGAGATGGCATGCTTCTCACTCAGGAGCTCGAGGAGCTGGCTGGCCGTCTGCCCAGACAGGTTTCCCGCCTGAGCCATCGCGGTGCAGGTGTGCCCCGCCTCTTGGCGGAAGGTGTAGGCCAGGCCCACGTCTTCGCCTTCCACCTCCACGGCGGTATATCCCAGGCCAATACGAACATCCGTGACCTGGCGGGTGCCTCCGGCCTCTTTTCCCCACGCGATGAATTCTCGTTCAATGCCCATTCGAAATCTCCCCTTTTTGAAAGATTTTGTTCAGATCTGACAGGGTGTCCACGTCCAAGATGACGGCATCATCTTTCCACGGAACGGGTATGATTTTCCCGAGCTTCGAGGTGATGAGGTCTCTCAACCCCTTGTCTCCTTGAATCTCTTCAACGGCCTTTCTGTAAAATGGTTCCCGAAAAATGACCGGATGCCCGATCCTGTCCTGGAAAACGGGGACTACCATATCCGCCGATTCTTCACGGTAGGTTTGTATCAGGGAATGGATGACCTCGGGCGTGATCCTTGGCATGTCTGAGAGGGAAATGAGGACGCCTTCTTCTTTTTCAGCGTCGCAAAGCCCTCTTAAGCCGAGTTTCAGGGAGGTGGACATTCCCTCCTGAGGCGTGGTGTTGATCATCAGGCGGACGGTTCCCCAGGGCGTTTTCGCCGTTATCCAGGGACTGGGGAGATCGCATTTGACCCGATATTGAGGGGATTCTTGTGAGCCTGCCTTAAAAAACCGCTTGAAAATCTCTTTTGAAATTACCACCACCAGAGGGGCGATTTCCGCTTTCAGGTGCGTTTGAAGGCTGTGCTCAAACAGGGTCACCCCCCCGGCAAAGGGAGCCAGCAGTTTCTGAGAGCCGAAACGCCGCGAACGGCCCGCAGCTAAAAGGATTCCGGGAATCACGGCCGTCCCTCTCCAATGATACTAAAAAGGCTGGAAAGCAGGTGAGGAACGGGCAAAGGTTCAATCGCCATCATGGGAGGGGGGTTTGGAAAGCGTGGGATCCTTCAGGGTTTCGGTAAAGAGGTCGCTGCGATAGATTTCAACACGGTTCCTTCCCTTGTTTTTTGCCAGATACAATGCCACGTCCGCATCTTTTAACACCTGTGCGTACGAACGGGGGTCTTCCTCTTTTCCGAGAAAAGCCGAAACCCCCGCACTGATTGTTAGCCGTACTTTTTGCCCCTTGGAGTCCATAGTCAGGGTCTTATTTTCGATTGCCTCTATCATGCGTTTCGCGATGGCATATCCTGTTGCCAAAGTAGTATCCGGAAAAATCACACTGAACTCTTCTCCTCCGTAGCGCGCGATAATATCATACTCTCTCGTTTGCGATTTTAGAGTTTGCGCGACAACCTTCAGGGCTTCATCACCAGCCTGATGCCCCCACCGGTCATTGAAATCCTTGAAGTGGTCGATATCGATCATCAGCGCGCAAAAATCCTGCTTATTGCGCTTTGCCCGCTCCCACTCCTTTTTGAGCAGCTGCATAAAATGCCTGTAGTTATAAAGTTCGGTCAACCCGTCCGTGATGGCCATTTCCGCGAGGAGCTGGTTCGCGTGCCGCAGGTCTTCATTCAGCCTGGCAAGTTCCCGACGGTGTTTCTCGTCCTGAATCCTCAGAACCTGAAGCTCAGAAAGGGCCTTGACCAGCTCCCGGTTCTTCTTCTCCAGCTCGGCATTGGCTTTTTTGAGGAGGACTTCGACCCGTTTTATGGCCGTCAGGTCAATAATTCTGCCAAAGATTAAATCTTTTTTTAATGTCAATGTGATGAGCGCGTCAAACTCGGTTCCGTCAAATCGTTTCAGCTTTACCTCAAAGTTTGAGACAATACCTTTTTCTTTAAGGGCGGCCAAAACCCGATCGCGTTCTTTTCGTTGGCTGTATACCGACTGCGCCGTAATCCCTTTTTCTTTCAACCGTCGGCAAAGCTCTTCATTGGAGGTGGGAGGTGGGTTGAAAAGACCATCGATCCTGAGAAGTTTCATTCCAGCCCGGTTCATGTCTACCACTTCGCCATCAAGCCTGGTCACGAAAAGACAATCATCCGTTTTTTCGAACAGCTCGGCGTGACGAAATCGGAGGGAGCTTAACTGTTCTCGCTGCTCCTTCAGAAGGTCCCGCACTTTGTTCAGGTAGGCCATCTTTTCCTGATGCGTTTTGCCAACAAGGGCGCCAGCTATCGCGAAAATCAAGGGAGATAAGTCCAGGAGATAGAGGATAGGGTTGGACATGTGGAAAGACCGTATCACTTCCCAGAATGATCGTTGCCCCCACGAGACAGAGGAAGCGTTGAATTGAATCACGTAACCGGCCAGTGCGAAGAAAATCCCCGAAAACAGGCCCTTAAACGTGTAGGACGTCGGGGAGGCCGCTTCATTTATTTTTTCCGTGAGTTCTGAGCTTTCATCCATTCCCTGCATACAACACCTTTGTTCAAATATAACAGAAATATGTTCTCAAAAAATCATATTGCTGTCAAGGAGATGTCCCCTGCGGGATAGCCTAAAAATGCGGCTAAACATTCACGATTTTCGCGCCAAGATACACGTAATACAATCCGGAAACAATCGTCAAGATGATGGTGAGTATATAGAGAACGGTGAGAAAGAGAGGGACAATGTGAATAATCTGCCCACAAAGAACAGCCAGAACAGTAACAATCTGAAAAACGGTGGTCGCTTTGCTGACCATCCTTGGACGGATTTCATAATGATACCCAAGAATCAGGATTACGAGGATTCCAAGGGCGATAATCACGTCCCGGCTAACGACAATCAGAGTCAGCCAGAAAGGAATCAGGCGCAGGACCCCCAACGTGATGTAGGCGGTAGTCAGAAGGAGCTTGTCCGCCAAGGGGTCCAGTATCGCGCCCAGCTTTGTTTTCTGTCCGAGAGACCTGGCCAGCAGCCCGTCCAGGCCATCC
The DNA here is from genome assembly GCA_015493505.1 of Pseudomonadota bacterium. Lineage (GTDB taxonomy): Bacteria > Desulfobacterota > S145-22 > S145-22 > S145-22 > S145-22. The sequence goes on from WGDA01000142.1 coordinate 4,122, forward strand.
GTTATCCCCGCGGCAAAAAAAACACTCAGGGCCAAGGGGTAAGACCGGTAAACCACTGCCATCACGAAGCACGGAACCAGGAGAATCCTCGTGAGGGTCAGGAGGTTCGGGAGGTTCATCAAAAAATCACGGGAGTTTCAGCTCATCCATGGTGAGGACTGTGACCGGCAGATTTTTCCCCCGCACAGGAGATCCGGGAGGGACATATTCAATAGAAAGCTCCGTGATGTTTCTCAGCAGGGAGGTGACCACTTTTCTGTCGTAGGTTTTTCGGACGATCTTGACGGCTTCAACCTCCATTCGGTTGTTGACAAAAATTTCAATGCTCAGGAGATTGTTCAGGTCGCCAGGCCCCACATAGTTTACGTTCAGGTTCCAGTAGGTTGGCTGGGGCCCCCCCGTTTTCGCCCCCTGTTGATAGATGCGAATCTGATAAATCTTGGCGACTTTTCTTGAGATGATTCTCGCGTGGGCGGGCGGGGCCCAGAGGGCCCCGAGAAACGCCGCGACACAAATGGCGACGAGAAATTTTTTCATGGCTGATTCCTCCCGTTACCTTTTGGGGCGCGTGAGAATTTTATAGATCCATCCCATGGTCCCGGATTTTGTCTGGACGTAATACCAGTCTGCTTTTCGTTCGAGAACGACCAGCTCCTCTCCCTGGCTGGCGTGCCCCACGACGGGGCTCTCAGTGGTGGGAGATTTGCGCAGGTTGGCCTTAAAGGCCTTGACAATCACGTAATCACTGTTTCCCGAGGGCGCCGTTTCTGAAACGGGCCGGGTAGAGCCCGCGGGAGCCTGGGGCTGTTCGGGATGATGATAGGCGCCTCCCTGACCGTAAGCGGGGGTGCCACTGATGGGCATACCCTGGGCATTGTAATGAAAATAGTTGGGTGGTGTCCGGCTGACGATAAAATCCACGGCCTTCTTGATACAGACGCGGATCGCCTTTTCCATGGGAGTATTTTTCCATCCACCTAAACCGATAGGCATTCGGGTTGTCCCGCCGCCAATGATGGCTCCGAAGATAGCCCCGTAGTCCGTCGACCTTCCTTCAACCGTTGTTGCCGCCAGAATCCTTGACGTCCTGGTATCCACAAGACGCAGGTCGATGGCCATGTAGGCCTGCTTGGCGCCACCCCCCAGGCCAACGTTGAGTCCCGGGATGACCAGTCCACCGCCGCCGCCCCGGTAGTTGGGCTCAAAGGCCGTCACGGCTCCATAAACAAGGATTTCAGCGCCTTCCACCTGGCCGATGGGAGCTGCGGTCTCGGGACGGACGCGCCCGGAGGCGCCGAGGTCCTGCTCCTTCAGGATATCTTGCAGTTGCTGACGTTCCAGGACGATAAAGCGGTTGGTGTTGAACAGCGCGGTGGTCAGCATCTCCGCGAGGCCGTCGCCTATTTCACCCGGGGCCTTGGCTGCCTTGACGTCGAAGCGCGCTACTGCGATCCTGGCCTTGGGGCCGTTATAGTATTCCGCCTGTGCCTGGCCGATGGAGGGGCCTCCCGTTCCCCCTGTTACTTCCGCCACGGGAGCGCAGGAAAAGATCATGGCCACAAGGACAATGGTGGTTGCGATGCCTGCCAGTTTCTTCATGTTTGACCTCCTTTTTTTCCGGTTTATTGCATGACCGATTCATCCCGGTTTATGGTCAGGTTCCGGAATGATGTGTACTGGCTCTGGAAGGCAAGCCGGACGGTACCCGTGGGCCCGTTTCTCTGTTTTCCGATGATGACCTCCGCGATGCCCCGGTTGGGGTTGGCTTCATCGCGATTATACACCTCGTCTCGGTAGATAAAGATAATCAGGTCGGCATCCTGCTCGATGGCGCCCGATTCCCTCAAGTCAGCCAGCTCGGGGCGGCGGTCCCGCCTGTCTTCCACCCGCCGGTTCAACTGAGAGATGGCGATGATGGGAACGTTCAACTCCTTCGCGAGAATCTTGAGGGAACGCGAGATTTCGGAGATTTCCTGCTCTCTCCTCTCGGCGCCGGCGCGGCCCTTCATCAACTGGAGGTAATCCACGATAATGAGGCCAATGCCGCTTTCCGCCATCATGCGCCTCGCGGTCGCGCGGATTTCCAGGACGGTGGTGGCCGTTTCATCAATGAGAATCGGCACCTCTGACAACTTACCAGCCGCCTGAATGAGGCGCTGCATCTCCGGCAGTTCGATATACCCTCGGCGCAGCCTTTGCGAGTCTACCTGCGCCTCCGAGCAGAGCATACGGGTGACCAACTGGTTTTTTGACATTTCCAGAGAAAAGATGCCTACGCCGATGCCGTGTTTGCTGGCGCAGTGCTGCGCGATGTTCAGGGCGAAGGCCGTTTTACCCATGCCCGGCCGGCCCGCGACGATGATGAGATCAGAAGGCTGGAACCCCGCCGTCAAGCGGTCCAGGTCGTCAAATCCCGTGGGTACTCCTGTGACGAACTTTTTGTCCTGGGTCAGCTTTTCGATCTGCTCGAAGCTTTCTTTCACAACCTCCCGGATGGGGTAATAATCAGGGTGAATCTTGTTCTCCGATATGTCGAAAATCTGCTTTTCGACCTCGTCCAGGAAGGCGTCTACCTCCGTATCCAGTTCGAAGCACCTCGAAAAGATATCGCCCGTCACCTGAATCAGCTTTCTCAGGGTTGCCTTTTCCTTGACGATTTTCGCGTAATACGCGATGTTTGCGGAGGTGACCACAATATCGGTCAGGCCATTGATGTAGGACACCCCTCCGCAGCGCTCCAGCAACTGCCGCGTCTGCAGACTTTCGGTCAGGGCGATGACATCGATGGGATCGCCACGTTCGAAAAGATTCAGGATCTGCTGGTAGATTACCTGATGGGCCTCATGATAGAAATCCTGAGGCTCGATGATTTCTATGACGTTCCCGAGGGCGTCGGGATCCAGCATGATTCCCCCCAAGATCGCCTGTTCCGCCTCGACGTTGTGAGGGGGGACGCGCTCGGAGAGTGGGTGTGACAGGGGAAGTGTCATTTTTCTTCCGATTCAACCTCGACCTTCAGGGTGGCGGTGACTCCTTCCATCAGACGGATGGGAACTTCAAAACTGCCAATCGATTTAATCGGTTCCGTTAACTGAATCTGTTTTTTGTCGATATTCAGGCCCTGTTCCTTCAGGTATGCCTCGATATCCATGTTCGTGACGGACCCAAACAGCTTTCCCGTCTCGCCAGCCGCCTTTTTGATTACGCAGGTAAGAGAAGAAATCTTTTCCTGTAACGTGAGGGCGTTCTGCTGGGCCCGCTGGCTGCGATGTTGGGCAAGCTGTTTTTCATGCTGAAGTTTCTTAAGGTTACGGGTCGTGGCACGCAGGGCTTTCTTCTGCGGGATGAGAAAATTACGCCCATATCCATCCTTTACCTTGACCACGTCGCCTATCTTGCCAAGTTCAGGAATATCTTCCATCAAAATAACGTCCATTCGTTCCTCCTTTTATTCAGTATGCAGGTTTACCCTGCCATACTTGGGTTCAAAATTCAAGAAATGGTCATCGGGGTGTCGCGTCCGGCAACCCGCCGTCGATGGGCAGTGTCGCGCCGGTCGTCGGCGTCTGACGGGTTGCGAAAAAAAGGACACCGTTGGCCACATGGTCCGCTCTGACCTGTATCTTGAGCAGGTTGCGGTTTCGGTAATATTCTTCCAATCCCTTTTCATCCAGTCCCCGCGCTTTCATTCTTTCCGGCCCACAGACCTCCCACAGGCCCGAACGCCTGCGTCCACCCCTAAAGACGGCATCCGGAGCCAGATTATTCACCCGGATATCGAAAGGCGCCAGCTCGAGGCTGGCCACCCGCGCGAGCTGGTGCGCGGCGGCCTTCGTGGCGCTGTAGGCCCCGAAGCTCGCGCCGGGGGATGGCACATTTTTGGTCGAGATGAAGATGATGTCTCCCCCTGTCCCCTGGCTCTTCAGCAGACTGATGCCCCACTTCATAAACAGGAGCGCTCCTTCCACGTTCACCTGGTAAACCCTACGGAAATCCTTCAGCTCAAGCTCATCGAGGGGCTTGACGAAGGCGATTCCCGCGTTGGGAACCAGGATGTCCACGCCTCCGAACCGCAGGATGATGGATTCAAACGCCTTTCGCACGCTCTCCTCGTCGGTGACATCCATGGCCTGACCCATAA
>WGDA01000143.1 GCA_015493505.1 Pseudomonadota bacterium
AAGGAGAAGATTTGTTAGGGTTCCGGCGGAACACCTGATAGCGTTTTCCTGCTTCAATCCGGGGGAAGACATCCCATTTGACCATTCCATGGGAAAGACGGTCAATGTGGGAGAGGGTGGGCTCATGCTTTATGTGTACAAGAGCCTCCGGAAAGGGACGCTGCTGGATCTGGATATCGCGTTTAAAGAGACGACCATCAACGCGACAGTTGAGGTCCTGAGGGTTAGGAGAAGGCCTTCCAAGGGTGACGGCTATTTTACCTCAACGCGGTTTATCTTGATTGACCATCGTGATTATCACAGGATGATGCAAAACGATGGTGTCTTCCCCGTCAGAAAGGCGGGGAACATGAATTAAAACATTTTGCCGGGGTTGAGAATTCCTTTGGGATCGAGGAGTTTTTTGATTTTTCTCATGACCTCCAGGCTTTCCCCATGCTCCAGCTCCATGAACTGTATCTTACCGATCCCGACACCGTGCTCGCCTGTCGCTGTACCTCCTAAAGAAATGGCATACTCAACCAGTTGGTGATTAATCTCTTCCAATACAGCCCAGGATTTTGTGTCATTCGGATCGCCCATCATGGGCATGTGAATGTTACCGCTCCCCGCGTGGCCAAACACGTATCCGATAATTCCCCGGTTCCTGGTGATTTTTTCCGCGAAGGCCACAATATCCGGCAGTTTCGAAATGGGCACGGCGGTGTCAATCGCCATGGGTTCCAGCCCCGGATGTTCCCTCAAGATGAAATCGTGCAGGTTATACCTGGCCTCCCAGAGCTTCGCCCGCGCCTGACGGCCGATTCCCGCCTCAAAGCGGGTGGCGCCGTTGTCCTCGCAAAGCTCCCGGACGAGCTCGAGGTCGGCCGCGAGGCCCTCTTTGCTCGTTCCGTGAAACTCGATGAAGATCAGGGGGGATTCCGGAAAATTGAAGGTCTCGGTGTACTTGTTGATGAGTCGAACGCTGTCCGTTCCGATGAACTCGAGTGCCGCGGGGGAGAGCCCGCTGCGAATGATTTGGGAAACTGTCAAGGAGGCCGCTTCCCCGGTCGGGAAGGAAACGACGGCAGCCAGGAATTCCGGGGGGATGCCTGCCAGGCGCAGGGTGATCTCCGTCACGATCCCCAGAATACCCTCGGATCCGGCGAACAGGCGACAAAGGTCCAGCCCGGAGGAGGTCTTGAAGGCGAGGGTTCCCGGGTGGATGACGCTCCCGTCGGCAAGAACCACGGTCAGGCGCTGTATCAGGTCCTTAGTGGCGCCGTACTTGATGGCGCGGATGCCGCTGGCGTTATTGGCGACCATGCCTCCGATGGTGGCTGACGCTCCCGGGTCCGGTGGAAAGAAAAGCCCGTATCGCTGGAGTTTCTTGTTGAGGTCTTTGAAGACCACACCGGCCTGGACATCCACCTGAAGGTCGTTTTCCCGAATGCTCAGGATTTTGTTCATCTGCTGAAGGTCAAGGACGATCCCACCTTTAACGGGGATAGGATTGCCTTCCAGGCTTGTGCCCGCCCCCCACGGGGTGACGGGGATTTCCTCTTCGTTGCAGATTTTTACAATCCGGCTGACCTCTTCCGTGGTACGAGGCCAGAGAACCGCGTCCGGGAGATGGGCCGGGTGAAACGACTCGTCTTTCGCGTGAAGAGAGAGGTTGGAGATCCCCGTTGAAAACCGGTCGGGATCCACAACCTCTCGCAATCGCTTGAGGGATGATTCTGAAAGGGGCATGTATTTTTATTCGTGTACCATCACGTTGGGATACTTTTCCTTGATTTCTTTCAGGATTGCCTGCGCGTCTCCCCCCTTGAAGCGAAGAATGAGGTCTCTGTATCCCGGGGCCACGTTTTCATAGTTGATGAGAATCGCCTCGATTTTGGCACCATATTTTCTGACGATATCTGCCGCTTCCTTCGCGCTGCCTGATTTGTCCTCAATAACCATGCAGAGCCTGATGCCTCCCTGCCTGACACCCGAGAGGGAGACCAGCAGCTCAAAAACGTCCGTCTCCGTTATGATTCCAACAAGATCCCCGTTTTCATTCACAACCGGCAGGCCACTGATTTTTTTGTCATGCATGATAGCCGCGACATTTTCAATCGGAAGATCGGGGGGAACGGTGATCGGATCAGGGGTCATGGCCTCTTCCACGTCCGCCTTGGACAGAAGATACCGAAGTTCATAGATATCCAGGGTGGTGGCCTTGGAAGGCGTGAAGTCTTTCAGGTCTCGGTCCGTGACGATGCCGACGAGCTTGCCGTTTTTCGTGACGGGAAGCCGGCGAATGCCCTTCTCTTTTAAAAGGTGAACAGCGTCGATGACGGACGCGTGCGCGTCAATGGTGATAACATCTTTTTTCATCCAGTCTTGAACCAGCATGGACATGTTTCTTTCTCCTTTTCTTTTATGGGTTGCACATTCTCTTTTTATCTAAAGCATAGTTTAGGTTCCCTTCTTTGTCAACCAATCGACATCTTCAATATGGTCATTCCGAGTGGAAGCGTCAACCCTAATCCCCCTTTTTAATGGAAATTTCGCGCGTCTTTGTTTGGTGAAGGCTGAGAAGATGGGAAAAACCTCTTTTCACGGAGCCCTTGAGAATGGGTTTGTCTTGACAAACAAGGCCTTTTTCGGTTAAAGGTATGGCACCTTGGCGGTGTAGCTCAGCTGGTTAGAGCATACGGCTCATATCCGTAGTGTCCGGGGTTCAAGTCCCTGCACCGCCACCATCTTTTTTTGCTTCTCCTGGTATATCGAACATATTTGTTGACATAAATTCATCTGTATGATATTCATGTTCGCATGAAAAAGACCCTTCATCCTAAGCAGGTGGCGATTCTTGAGGTACTGAAACGGGGCGTGGAAGGGATGTCCCTGCGGGAGATTGGCCGGGAGATCGGGGTTCGCTCCCCGGCAACGGTGTCCCACCACATTCGCCAATTGGAAAAGAAAGGCTACCTGAGACGTCACCCGAGCCATCCTTCGCAATATACCTTACTGAAGGACCCGGTGAAGGATATTGTGTACGTGAACCTGTATGGCCTGGCGAGTTGTGGGGCCGGTGGGTTTCTGGCGGACGAGAACATTCTTGACCGGATTCCCCTTTCCACGCGGCTCTTTGGCGTGACAGATCGCTCTTTTCTTGTCCGCGCGCGGGGTGATTCCATGGAGCCTGCCATTTCGGATGGGGACCTTGTGCTGGTGGATCAGCAGCCCTGTCTGGAGACCAACGCCATGGCACTGGTAGTGTGTGAGGAAGAGCCCAGAATCAAAAAGGTTATCTTCGCCGGGGATCAGGTGGTTCTGGCCTCTCTGAACCCCACTTATCCCCCCGAGGTTTATAAAAAAGGAACGTCCCTTACCATCGTGGGAAGGGTCAGGAGCATCATCAAGTTCAGCGTGTAGGAGCGTGAGGTGATTGAACGGTGTGAGGAGGTTTCCCGCGGGGGAGGACGGCTTCCCCTCTACGGCGCGTATGTCCCGGCGGGGTTTCCGTCACCGGCGGATGATTTTATCGAGGACACGCTCGACCTTAATACCTTCCTGATCCGGCATCCTGCGGCCACCTTCCTGGTACGGGTTCAGGGAGAATCGATGGTGGACGCCGGGATTTATCCGGGGGATATCCTGGTGGTGGACCGCGCACTGGAACCCGGGGATAGGTCCGTGGTCGTGGTGGCTCTTGATGGAGAGTTGACCGTCAAGCGGATACGCCGGAGAAGTGGGAAGGTCTTCCTCGAGGCGCAAAACCCGAAGTATTCTCCTATAGAGGTGCCTCCCGATACCAGCCTCCATGTCTGGGGGGTGGTGACCTATGTCATCCACGCGTTGACCTGAGGGTGGCGATGCCTTCCTTCTTTTTGCTGGTGGATTGCAACAATTTTTACGTCTCCTGTGAACGGGTTTTCAACCCCTCTCTGGAGGGAAAACCCGTAATGGTGTTGTCCAACAACGACGGGTGCGTGGTGGCGCGGTCGAACGAAGTCAAGGCCCTTGGAATCCCCATGGGGGCGCCTGTCTTCAAATACCGGTCGCTGATCGAACGCCACGGCATTCAGGTATTCTCTTCCAATTACACATTGTACGGGGATATGTCCCGCCGGGTTATGGCGGTGTTGTCACGTTTTGCGCCGGATATGGAGATTTATTCCATCGACGAGGCCTTTCTTTCGTTCCGTTCCGGCGACCTGAGAAAGCTGGAGCACCTGGCGCGGCGCATTCGGCGGACGGTCTGGAAGTGGACGGGGATCCCCGTTTCCATTGGGATAGGCCAGACCAAAACCCTTGCCAAGGTGGCGAACCGCGTGGCCAAATCATCTCCGGAATATGGGGGGGTGTTTGCCCTGGGGGACACGTCAGGGGTGGACGCCTGCCTGAAGCCGCTTCCCGTGGGGAAGGTCTGGGGGATTGGAAGGCGTCACGAAAAAACCCTGCGATGTCATGGGATCTATACGGCTTATCAATTGAAAACGGCTCCGGATTCCTGGATACGGCGGCACCTGTCCGTGACAGGACTCCGCACGGCTTGGGAACTGAGGGGGATTTCCTGCATCCCTCTGGAGGAGGTCCCTTCTCCAAAAAAAGGGATCGCCTGTTCCCGAACCTTTGAACGGTGGGTGGAGGCCAGGGAAGAACTCAGGGAGGCTGTTTCCCTCTATACCACCCGAGCGGCCGAGAAGCTTCGGGGAAGCCGTTTGCTGGCGGCCTGTGTCCAGGTGTATCTGACCACAAGCCCTTACCAGGAAGGTCCCCGGTACGCCAACGCCCTGACCTGCCATCTGCCCGTTCCCACGGATTATACCCCTTCCCTGATCGCGGCGGCCTGCCGGGGGCTGGATAGGATTTTCAAGCCGGGGTACCGGTATAAGAAAGCGGGGATATTGCTGATGGGGCTGACACGGGCCGGGAGGCGTCAGGCCTCACTTTTCTACCATCAGAGCCGGGAAGATCTGGCGCGCCAGGGGCGGTTGATGCGGGCGGTAGATGGGATCAATGCCCGCTACGGGAGGGAAACGCTTCGGTTTGCCTCTTCTGGGATCGTTCGGGAGTGGCAAAGCCGGCCCTCTCATCGTTCCCCCCGTTACACCACCTGCTGGAGTGAGCTGCCCCGGGTGCGTTGAAAACTATCCCTCTTTTTCTTCCGGGCGGAAACGGATCCCAAGCTCGATCGATTTTTTTCCGAGGCTGGGGGGGAGGGGAGGAAACGGTGCGGCCTGTTTAACGGCACGGATGGCGGATTCGTCAAAGGTTTTGTTGCCGGAGCTCTCTTCGAGATAGACATCGGAGATATGCCCGTCGGCGTAGATAGTAAAGTTGACGATAGCCTTCAGGTCATAGATATTTTCAATCAGGTTTTCGGGAATAATCCATTCCTGCATGATTCTGTTTCGGATGACGGAGAAATAAAGATTTTTTTCTCCAAGGTTGCCCCCTCCACCCGGGGAAGGAGATGGTTTTTCTGTCTGGGCCTTCTCGCGTGATTCAACCTGTTTCTTGATCTTTTCAATAGCCCGTTTCAACTGTTCTTCACGCGGGTTTTTGGTGGGGATGGCGCCATGTTTGATCCGCCGGATGATACGCTGTTTGCGCACGATGACCTTGGAATGGGGGATGGATCTGATGATGCGGTGCCTGGAGATTTTGACCTGATGACGCGCGTGGTGTTTTTTCGCCTGGCTCACGTGAGGCCTGGGCTCCATCAGGGTGACGCGTATGGGGCCCGGCGCGGCAATCTTGATGAAGTGCCTCCGCCCGATAATGTCGATCGCCGTAAGGGTCATCATGTGGATCAGGAGGGAAAGCACCAGCCAGAAGGTCATTTCCTTGCGCATGAGAGCCTGAAGTTTTCCTCTTTTTTCTTTAATCACGACGCGGATTGGGTTGGCTCAACATTTTCGGTGATGTGTTGCATGAAGTGCTGGGCCATGGGGGAAAGGAGATCTTTCTTACCGCGAATCATGTAAAATTTCCGTTCTATAGGGGAAAGCCCACGGACGTTCAACACGGTGAGCTGATCCCGTAATCCGCTGTTTTCTATGGATCTCAGGGAAAGGAACGAGTAAAAAGGGCCAGAGAGAAGGGCGTTGATAATGGCTGAGGCGCTCTCCATGACGAGTGCCACGTTAAAGGATTTCCAGGAAAGCCCTTTTTCTCCCAAAACACGTTCCACGGCGTTCCTCGTCCCAGAGCCGGGCTCCCGGAGGACCAGGGGGATCGACCGGAGGTCTCTCAGCGTCAGCGGATCCTTTCTCGCTGCAGGGTGTCCCTTGCGGGTGACGGGCGCGATGACGTCTGAAGAGAAGGGATGGACCTCCAGCAGCTTGAGGTTGGGGTGAAAGCCAATAAATCCGATTTCACACTGCCGCTCCAGAACCCAGTTCATGGCCTCTTTGGAGTCGGAAATGCGTAGTTCTATCTGGATATTCGGATACTTCTTGTGAAAACTGCCAATGAAGCCGGGAAGGATGTATTCCCCTGGAACCGAGCTTGCCCCGATGGTCAATTCTCCTTCCACGGTATCCGAGAATTGCCCCATTTCAAGAATTACCTGCCGGCGATAATCCAGAATCTTTTTCGCATGTTTCAGAAACACCTTTCCCGCGGGGGTCAGCAGCGCCTCTTTCTTGGTCCTGAGAAAGAGCCTGGCGTTGAGTTCTTGCTCAAGCTGGCGAATATGTTCACTGACGGTGGGCTGGGTGATAAAAGTTTGCTGGGCGGCCTTGCTGAAGCTTTTCAGCTCCGCGACCTTTATGAAGGTTTCAATCTGCCGAAATTCCAAGCCGGGGCCCCTTCGTTTTCTTGATTTTCCATGACATTGGGTATAATCTCACAAGAACATGATAATTTCAAGGAACAGAGAATGTTAGCGAAGGTTCAGAGCGGCGTGATTGTGGGGATTGACGCGATTCCTGTAGACGTGGAGGTGGATGTGGCCCTGGGCCTTCCCGGTGTCGCGATTGTGGGGCTGCCCGACGGCGCGGTGAAAGAAAGCAAGGACCGGGTGCGCAGCGCCATGAAGAATTCCGGTTATCAGTTGCCCCCGAGACGAATTACGATTAACCTGTCCCCGGCAGACGTGAAGAAAGAGGGGACGTCCTTCGATCTCCCCATCGCCGTCGGAATCCTCTGCGCCTCCGGCATTGTTGGAGAAGAGGGGTTGGAGCGGTTTATGATGGCCGGAGAGCTGTCTTTGGATGGCGGTATCAGGCGTATCCGTGGAGCGCTCCCACTGGCGATTCAGGCCCAGAGGGAGGAAAAAAAGGGACTGATTGTCCCCGCTGAAAACGCAAGGGAGGCCGCGGTGGTTGAGGGCCTGCCTGTGTACGGCGTGCGCAGCCTGCATGAGGTGGTGGATTTTTTAAACGGTCAGCAGGCTCTTACGCCTTTTGATCCAGACCTGGCGGATCAGGAGGACACCTTCCAGGAAGACGCGGTCGATTTTTCTGAAGTGAAGGGGCAGGAACACGCCAAGCGCGCCATTGAGGTAGCCACGGCTGGAGGCCATAACCTCCTGATGATTGGCCCTCCGGGATCGGGAAAGACCATGCTCGCACGACGCATCCCAACAATTCTTCCCCCCATGAGTTTTGAGGAGGCAATTGAAACCACCAAGATTCACAGTGTCTCGGGATTGACGAACGAGAAAAGCCCCTTGATTCGCGTTCGCCCTTTTCGGGCGCCCCATCACACCATTTCTGACGCGGGCCTGATTGGTGGCGGAACCATTCCCCGCCCCGGAGAGGTAAGCCTGGCGCACAATGGGGTTCTTTTTCTCGATGAATTGCCCGAGTTCAGGAAGAACGTTCTCGAGGTCTTACGGCAGCCCATCGAGGATGGGAAGGTTACCATCTCGCGGGCGGCCATTTCTCTGACTTATCCCGCACGTTTCATGCTTGTGGCCGCCATGAACCCCTGTCCCTGCGGCTATTTTACCAGTGATACCCATGCCTGCACCTGCACGCCATTACAGATCAGACGTTACCGGGGAAAGGTTTCCGGACCGCTTCTGGACCGGATCGATATCCAGATCGAGGTGCCGGCGGTTCCTTACGAGGCGTTGCGGTACAAGGGGGAAGCCGAAGCTTCATCAAAGATTCGCGCGAGGGTGGAGGCAGCGCGGCAGGTTCAGTCAAAACGGTTTTCACGCCACCGCAGGGTTTTTACCAACGCGCAGATGAGGACACGAGATATTAGAACGTATTGCGGCTTGAGCCCTGAAGGGGAAGCCCTATTGAAGGCCGCTATCTCTCAACTGGGTTTTAGCGCGCGGGCGTATCACCGTATCCTGAAGGTGGCCCGCACCATCGCGGACCTTGACGGAATGGATGTGATACAGCCGCCGCATATCGCGGAGGCTATCCAATACCGGTCGCTGGATCGGCCCCTGATTGTGTGAGAAGCGAGAGGCGAAGGCGTTACTCCCACGCCATTTCTTCCAGTTCCTTGCGAAAGTAACGGTCGTAGGTCTCCAGATGTTCTTTAATGATCTGTTCCGCCACCACAAACCGCTGGATCTGGTTGGTGCCTTCGTATATCTGGGTAATCTTGGCGTCGCGCATGAGGCGCTCGAGGGGGCGGCTTTTCAGGCATCCATAGCCGCCAAATACCTGAACCGCGTCAATGGTTACCTTCATGGCCATGTCGGAGCAAAAAAACTTCGCCATGGCAGAAAGTTTTGTGGCGGTTTTCTTGCCCTGGTCGAGGTAATAGGCCGCCTTGTAAACGAGGTTACGGGCTGCCTCGACCGAGGCGGCCATGTCGGCCAGGATAAACTGCATGCCTTCCAGCTTCGCAATGGGTTTTCCGAACTGCTGCCGTTTCATGGCAAAGAGGGTGGCCAGTTCCAGCGCCGCTTCCGCGATGCCTACTGACTGGGCGCCGATGGCGGGCCGGGAGCGGTTGAGCGTTTCCATGGCGATGCGGAATCCCTCGCCCTTCTTGCCGATGAGGTTGAAATTTGGGACTTCCACGTTTTTCAGGGACAGCGATGTGGACGGAATCCCCCGCATGCCAATCTTGTCGTCCTTTTTTCCCACCATCAGCCCATCCGCGTCCGCGGGGACCACGAAGGCGGTGAGCCCCCGTTTTCCCCGGCGAGGGTTTGTCTTGGCGAAGGTGCTGTACAGATGTGAAACGCCACCGTTGGTAACGAATACCTTTTTCCCGTTGAGAATATGGGTTGAACCGTTGTTCTTGGCGATCATCTGGATGGAGCCGACATCCGAACCGGCTCTGGGTTCTGTCAGGGCAAAGCCTATCAGGCGGTGATTGGCGCAGATATCACCCAGGAAGGCTTTTTTCTGTTTTTCATTCCCAAAGAGAAGAATTGGCAGGGTCCCCACGGTCTGGACGATGACGAGAAGGGCCAGCGAGGCCGAATACTTGGCGACTTCTTCCACCACCGTGCAGAAATCCATGATGGTTCCACCAAACCCCCCGTATTTCTTGGGGATGAGAAGTGTGAGGTAACCGCGTTTGAAGAAATGTTCCGCCATGAACCAAGGGAACTCATCTGTTTCTTCGATCTCCTTAACCTTTTCAACGACGATTTCCTGAACGAAATTCGCGACTTCTTCCGTCAAAGCCCGTTTACTTTCTATCAAATCAAACATCAGTCCCCTCTTATCTCTATTGGTTATTAGAATCTACTCTATATCGAATTTTCCCACGTAAGGCAACTCGGTGACGGTGAGAATGGGTAATCGGGTCGTGAACCGTGGACAGAAAATTGGTCCCGCCATCGACAGCGGAGGTGCGCAACGTTCCTCGTGAACGCTCACTCCCCCTTTCTTAAGCCTGAAAGTGTCGCGAAAGGGGGACGGACCCTTTTGGGTGTGGGGAAGCGCACGGCTTTCCGGCTACCTGCTTCACGACCCCGTGGAACAACGGGACGCCCTGATCCTGGACTGTCTTCGCAGGTCTGATTCCATGTGACATTTTTTGTATTTTTTTCCGCTGCCACACCAGCACGGGTCATTTCTACCTAATTTTGGAATGTCCTTGGGGGATTGTCCCATCCCCAATAGTTTTGAAAAAAACCCCATTATTTTACCTTCCTTTCAGCTCGCGCAAAAGCCCATAATCGTGAGTTTAGTCTTAACGTTCCACAAAGCTTTTGTCAATGTGTCGCGCTGGAAGGCTTTTTTGTGAATTTCAGGATCAGGTACCCGGTCACGCCGGAAAAGAGGGATGCCAGTAGAATCGCCAGTTTTTCCGTGTGATGAAACATCTCGGGGTCCTTGAATGCCAGGGAAGCGATAAACAGGCTCATGGTGAATCCAATGCCCGTAAGGACTGAGACGCCATAAAATTGTGACCAACTGCTTCCCTTCGGCAGCTCGGCCAGCTTGAGCTTAATCGCGACCCAGCTGAATCCGAAAACCCCCGCCTGCTTACCGATGAACAGGCCGAGAAGGATTCCCAGCGGAACCGTTCCGATCATCTGCTTCATGGAGATTTGGGTGATGTTGACGCCAGCGTTCACGAACGCGAAGAGGGGGAGAATCAGGGCCGTAATCCAGAACGCGAGACCATGCTCGATTTCCTTAAGGGGAGACACCGGGTTGTTATTCTTGTCTTTGGCGTTCAACGGGATGGTAAATGCCAGGACCACTCCCGCCAAGGTGGCGTGAACGCCTGATCGGATGACACTCAGCCACAGCACGGTTCCTACGATAAAGTAGGCGGTTTTCTTGGCCACGCCGAATAGATTCAGTAAAATCAGGCAAAAAACGGCAATCCCCGCAACCGTCAGCGCGGTCATCGAAAGGTTTGATGTGTAGAAAAGGGCGATGACCACAATCGCGCCCAGGTCGTCGATGATGGCCAAAGCCATCAGGAAAATTTTGAGGGAGTCGGGGATTCTTTTGCCCAGGAGGGCAAGGACACCCAGGGCAAAAGCGATGTCCGTGGCGGTCGGTATGGCCCATCCGTGAATCGCGTCGGGGTGGTTGTGATTGAAAAGAAAGTAGATGATCGCGGGGGTGGCCATGCCGGCGACAGCGGCCAATCCCGGCAGCGTCACCTGTTTTAGACTGGACAACTGACCCTCGAGGATTTCTTTCTTAATTTCCAGTCCCACAGAGAGAAAGAAAATAACCATCAGGCCGTCATTGACCCAGTGATAGAGAGGGGCGTGCAGGTTGAGTGCCCCGACGCGGATGATAACGGGCATTTTGAGAAACGAATGGTAAAGCGGGGACAGGGAAGTATTGCTGAAGATAAGCGCCAGGATTGTGGCGACAATCAAGAGGATACCGCCAGTGACTTCATTCTCCAGAAATTCCTTGATCGTTCTTGCCATCTGTTTGTTTCCTTGGAAGGTTTCTTGCCTTTTAACACAGCAGGCAAATTCAAGTCAAACCGAATGCGAACCCACTTAAGCCTGGTATTTATAGTGCGTTGTGATTATTTTTGATGAAGGAGATTACTCCAGTCCATGTTTCTCAAGCTTGTAACGGAAGGATCGAAAGGACATGTTGAGCAGGTTGGCCGCGTCGACTTTTTTCCCCTGGCAGCGGTTGAGCGCTTCAGTCAGGTAAGCCTTTTCAACCTCTTCAAGGATGGCTGGGAGGTTTACGCCTCGTTCCGGGAATTCACAAGTGTGGAAGGGAAGGGCCACCGTATCGATGGATTCGATGGTTTGTGATTTGTAAACATCCGGCAAGATGATGTTGGAGTCCTGAAGGGCGACGGCGCGCTCAACCATGTTTTCCAGTTCTCTCACGTTGCCGGGGAAATCATAATTTTCCAGCTCTTTCAGGATATATGAAGAGATCTTGATGGGTTTACTGTGGTATTTTTCGGCGAATTTTCGGATGAAATATTCAAGCAGGAGAGGAATGTCTTCCTTTCGCTCCCGCAAGGGAGGAACATGGATTCTCAAGACATTCAGCCGAAAAAAGAGGTCTTCCCGAAAACGCTTTCCCGCGATTTCTTTCTCGAGGTTACGGTTGGTGGCGGAAATAATCTGCACATCCACGCGTATATCCCGGTTATCACCGAGGCGCCTGAAGGTCTGATCCTGGAGCACTCTCAGGAGCTTGACCTGTAAGGGGATGGGAAGCTCGCCTACCTCATCCAGAAAGAGGATCCCGCCGTTAGCTGTTTCAAAGAGCCCCGCTTTGTCGGTTGTGGCACCCGTAAAGGCGCCTCTTTTGTACCCAAACAGTTCGCTTTCGAGAAGGGTCTCGGGGATACCCCCGCAATTGACAGGGACAAAAGGACTGGCAGGGTTTTGGAGATGATGAATGGTTTTCGCGATGATTTCCTTGCCAACGCCGCTTTCACCGGTGATGAGAATCGGTGTTCGGGTCTTGGATACCCGCACGATGAGATCCATGAGTTGGCGCATGGGTTTACTGGACCCAACGATTCCCAGGCCTTCAATGGATGAAGTAAGCTTTTTCTTGAGCTCCAGGTTTTCTTCTTTCAGCAACTGATGTTCCAAAGCGTTTCTGATGACTACCTTGATTTCGTCGTTCTGGAAAGGCTTGGTGATGTAGTCATATGCGCCGTGTTTCATGCCTTCTATCGCGGTTTCATTGGAGGCATAGGCGGTGATGAGAATTACAATGCTGCGGGGGGATTTTTCCTGGATTTCCTTGAGCAGGTCCAACCCTGACAGGTCAGGCATTTTGATATCCGAAATGACAAGGGGATAAAACGCCTGGCTTATCTTTCCCAGGGCTTCAAGGCCTCCAGAAGCGGTTTCTACCGTGTAGCCTTCTTTTTCAAGCATGATTTTCAGCATGGTCCGGATGTCTCTTTCGTCATCGACGACGAGGATTCTGTCTCTAAGCGATTTTTCCATGGATACTCCCTTTTTCAGACAGGTAGTGTAATTTTAAAGCTCGTTCCAACCCCTTCCCGTGAAGAAACAGAAATGGTGCCGCCAAGGGAGGTGATAATCTGATACGCGATGGAAAGGCCCAGCCCGGTGCCATCCGGCCGGGTGGTGAAAAACGGTTCAAAGATTTTTTTCATGATGGGTTTGGGGATGCCTTTTCCGTTATCCTCTATCAGAATGGTGTAGAGGTCGTTCTTTGCCTGGGACGGTCTATCTTCCTGGGAAGATGAAAAAAAACCTTTAATGGTAACGGTGAGAGCCCGTTTGTCTTTTGACTGGACCGCGTTGATGAGGATGTTCCAGAAGACCTGTTTCAACCTGTCCCGGTCACTGTGAAGAATCAGGTCCTCGGGAAGCTCATTGGTGAAATGAATCGCGCTGCCATCATGTTTTTTTTCGAGGATGGAGAGGATTTCTTCGATGAGCTGGTGCAGGCGAACCGGTTGATAGTTTTCCTTCCCAAACTGGGAGAACTGGAGGAAATCGCTAACCAGACGATTCAGGCGGTTGGTTTCTCTCAAAACGATTTCCATGAGTTCCTGCTCAACCCCTTTCAGATCGAGGGAATCCTTCAGCAGTTGAATGGAACCGCTCAGGGAGGTCAGGGGGTTCCTGATTTCATGGGCAAGTCCCGCGGCGAAACGTCCGATGCTCGCGAGTTTTTCTGATTCGTGGACCCTGCGCTCCATCGCTTTGTAGCGCGTAAGGTCCTGGAAGATGAAAATCTTACCTGTTGGCAGGTTTTCCGCGTCATAAAGCGTTGAGATGGAGTATCCAATGAGTTTGTTTTCTGAGTTGGGGCCATGGTATGGGGTGCTGTAATGGCGGGTTGACTCTTGAGGGGTATGTGTGTGCGTGTGTTTGGCGAGAGCGGGAAAAATTTCCTGTATATTTTTATGAAGAATGGGACGGTCTTCAATCCCAAGAATCCGTTTGCCAGCCGAGTTGATATATGTGATGGCTCCCCGGGAGTCTACAGTCAAGATGCCACTGGCGATACTCTGCAGAATGTTTTCGTTGAAACGTTCCAGATTTTGATAGGCTTTTGTTTTTTCGACGAGCTGGGCCTTCCTTTTTAGTAATTCAGCGGAAAGGATACTCGTCAGAATCGCGATGCCCCAGAGGGCGAGGGTATGGAGCCCCATCTTGTATAACGTAAAACGATGGGTCCAGATGTAACCCGTAAGGTTGCCATGCCACAGGGCATCTAACGGGGCGGTTTTCAGAATGCTCCCCGTGTAAAAGAGGGTGGCCAGTAGCACGAGAAGGAAAAGCCGGGCCCTGTCCAGAAACAGGGCGCCCGCAATGATAGAAAAAAAGTAGAGAAAAATGAATATGCTGTTGTCCTTCCCGCTGATATAGACGAACGCCGTGATAAATACTGTGTCTCCAAGGATCTGAGAAAAGATGAGCCAGACAGAGTTTCTAAAGGGTTTGATGAGAAGCAAACATACGAGAGAGTAAAAATAGGCGATAGAAATCAGGACGTAAAGTTGGTCGTTGGAAGGGATCTGCAGAATATTCTTCCCATGGTCCGGGATGAGAAGAGAGCTGCCAAGGATGAGGGTGGTGATAAAGAGGCGGCCGAAGCTGAGGACGGACAATCTTTTCTGGAGTGATCCGGAAAATAGCCCGCTCATTTCTGGCCGCTTTCTGAAAGCTTAGCCGATGGCATTGGCCATATTAAAGATAGGCAGATACATCGCGATGACGATGGTTCCCACGACGCCCCCCAGGAACACAATCATGAGGGGTTCCAACATTGATGTTAGACCTGCCACGGCGGTATCGACCTCGTCTTCATAAAAATCGGCAATCTTGTTTAACATTTGATCCAGGGCGCCAGTACTTTCTCCGACGGAGATCATTCTGGTCACCATGGGAGGGAAGACCTTGCTGCGCGCGAGAGGTTCGGCGATGTTTTCTCCAGAGCTGATGTTTTCACGCGCGTCCATGACCGCCTTTTCAATCACCTTGTTGCCGGATGTCCTCGCCACGATTTGTAGGCCGTCAAGAATAGGGACGCCGCTTGTCATAAGGGTGCTGAGGGTACGCGTGAATCGGGCCACGGCGACTTTTCGCAAAAGGATGCCGAAAATGGGCAATCTCAGGAAGATTCGGTCCATGGCCATCTTGCCCTGATCCGTGCGCCGAATGTATTTAAAAAGGAAAGCCAGAAGGATGATGGCACCAATGACATAGAGGATGTGGGATCGCGTGAATTTACTGGCGTCCACAACCAGTTGGGTCAGGCCGGGAAGCTGTTGGCCCGCCTCCCGGAACATCTTTTCAAAGGTGGGAATGACGAAAACCATCAGGATCGCGACCACCACGACCGCCACAAACGTGACAATAGCGGGATACATCAAGGCGGATTTAATCTTTCTCCGAAGGGCTTCAGCCTTTTCGATAAAGGTGGCCAGACGGTTGAGAATCACGTCCAGGGTTCCGGCCTCTTCACCGGCCACAACCATATTGGTGTAAAGGTCGCTGAAAACTTTAGGGTGTTTTTTCAACGCCGCGGCGAAGGTCATGCCGGACTCGACATCCTCCTTGACCTTGCCGAGGATTTCTTTGAAAGTGATATTCTCTTCCTGCTCTGCCAGGATATCGAGCGATTGAACCAGAGGGAGCCCCGCGTCTATCATGGTAGCAAGCTGTCTCGTGAAAACGGCAAGGGTTTTAGCCTTGACCTTGGGCTTAAAAAGAACAATATTTTTTTTCTCTCGAATCTTGCTGACCTTGGTGGGGATAATGCGCTGTTGACGCAACTGGGCCCTGACGACGGTCTCATTGACCGCTTCCATGGTGCCGGATTGGGCGCCACCCCCTACCGCCTTTCCTTCCCATTTGAACCTTGGCATGTTACCCTCCTTAGCGTTTGAATCCCCTTTGCGGTTTGGCCTCCATGCCCATCATCTGCTTCAGCTCATCGACGTTGTGGCTTCGTGAGAGGGCCTCCTTCAGACTGATGATGCCTCTCTGAAAGAGGTCAAAGAGGGACTGGTTCATGGTCTGCATGCCATACTTCGTTTGGCCGATCTGCATCTGGGAATAGATCTGATGCAGTTTGTCTTCTCGAATGAGGTTTCGAATCGCGGGATTGGGAACTAAAACCTCAGCCCCTAAACAACGTCCGCTGCCGCTGGCTTTTGGTATCAATTGCTGGGTAATGATTCCTTCCAGGACAAACGAAAGCTGCGCGCGGATCTGCGGCTGCTGGTGCGGGGGGAAAACGTCGATAATCCGGTTGATGGTTTCAACAGCGGAATTCGTGTGCAGGGTGGCAAAAGTCAAATGGCCTGTTTCAGCAATGACGAGAGCTGATTCGATCGTTTCCAGATCCCGCATTTCGCCGATGAGGATGATATCCGGATCCTGCCTGAGAACGTGTTTCAGCGCCTGGGCGAAGCTTTTTGTGTCGGAATTGACTTCCCGTTGATTGATGAGGCAGTTTTTATGACGGTGAAGGTATTCAATGGGGTCCTCAATGGTAATGATATGGGAGTGCCGTTCCTCATTGAGCCGGTCGATCATGGAGGCCAGCGTGGTCGACTTCCCGCTTCCTGTGGGACCGGTAACGAGGATAAGCCCTTTGGGTTTATGGATCATCTCTTCCACGACGGGCGGAAGCCCCAGCTCCTGAAAGGTCATGATTTTATAGGGGATGGTTCGGAACGCCCCCGCCACGGCTCCACGCTGATTGAAAATATTCCCTCTGAACCGGCTGAGATTTTTAATACCAAAGGAAAAGTCCAGTTCGTTCTCTTCCTCAAAACGCTTGCGTTGTGATTCGGTAAGTACGCTGTAACACAGCCGGCGGGTGTCCGCGGCTGTTAAAGGGGCGGTGTCCATAGGAACAAGCTGACCATCGATTCTGAGCTGTGGGGGGGAGCCTGTGGTGATATGAAGGTCTGTCGCGCCCTTGTCAAACATTTCAATGAGCAATTCTTTCAAGTCAAACATGGCTGGAGTCTTCTCCTTATTGTTAGTCTTCCACCGTGACCCTCAGGGCCTCTTCCAGGGTTGAAACACCTTTCATGACCTTCAGCAGGGCGTTCTGGCGAAGGGTTCGCATCCCCAGTTCGATCGCCCTTTTCTTGAGCTCAAAGCCAGACGCCCTTTTGAGGGTCAGAGCCTTGAGCTCTTCATAGTACGGCATGATTTCGAAAACAGACACCCTGCCTTTATAGCCGGTGTTGTTGCAATAGGGACATCCTTTCCCCTTGTAACAGGTAAAGGTGCCGATCTTCTCTTTGGGAACGCCTGCCTCGATAAGGGCTTGTTCTGGTATTTCAACGGGTTCTTTGCAGTGCTCGCAGATTTTCCGCATGAGCCGCTGGGCCTGAACCAGGTTCACGGAGGAGGTAACAAGGAAGGGCTCGATGCCCATGTCGATCAAACGGGCGATCGCGCTGGGCGCGTCATTCGTGTGAAGCGTGGACAGGACCAAATGCCCCGTGAGGGCTGCCTGAACTGCGATCTGCGCTGTTTCAAAGTCTCGGATTTCGCCTACCATGATGATATCGGGGTCCTGTCGAAGGAAGGATCTCAGCGCGGAGGCAAAAGTGAGGCCGATGTCTTCGTGCACCTGGACCTGATTAATCCCGGCGAAGTTGTATTCGACCGGGTCTTCCACCGTCATGATGTTGTCACTTTCCTTATTGAGGTCGATCAATGCCGAGTACAGGGTCGTTGTTTTTCCGCTTCCGGTGGGGCCTGTGACCAGCACCATCCCCACTGGCTGGTGAATCGCGTTCTGGAATAGCTTCAGGTCGTCTTCCTCAAACCCGAGTTTTGCCATGTCAAGCTGGAGAGAGGATTTGTCCAGCAGGCGGAGCACGATTTTTTCGCCGTAAAGGGTGGGAATACTCGAAACACGAAAATCCACTTCCTTGGCCCGTCCCAACCGCAGCTTGATTCTCCCGTCCTGGGGGAGCCGGCGCTCTGCGATATCCAATTGAGCCATAATCTTGAGCCGTGAAGTAATGGCGTTTTTTATTTTTATCGGCAGGCCCATGGCCTTTCTTAAGACACCGTCCACCCTATATCGCACCCGAAACTGTCTTTCGTAAGGCTCGAAGTGAATGTCGCTGACACCTCCCTTGATCGCCTTGATGAGGATGCCATTCACCAGCTTGATGATGGGGGCGTCAATTTCATTCGTCAGGTCAACCGCGCCCCCCTCTTCTCCCGCTTCATCGATGACCTGGATGTTGTCGATCGCGCCGGAGACCAGGGCGTCAAAGTCTTCCACATCCACCACATCCTGGTCTTCTTCCTCGAAAAGAGAAGATTCTTCTTCGACATCCTCCAGGGTATAGTCCTTCGCGTCGATGTTGGTCACACCTTTCCCGGCGATTTCCCCTCCTCCCCCATAGGTGCGTTTGATGGCCTGGATGAGTTCTATCTCCGAACACAATTTCATGGAAACGTTATACCCCGTCATGAACTCGATCTCTTCCGCGAGGATCAGGTTGCTGGGGTCCGCGACAGCAATGGTCAGTTTGGGTCCCTTTCGTTCAACAGGAAGGACAAGGTATTTTTTCGCGATGCGTTCCGGCACGAGTTTCAGCACATCTTCAGGGATTTGTACCCCGTTCAGTTTGATAATGGGAATGTGATAAAGTTCGCTGAGGAATTGCAGCAGGTTTTCCTCGTCTATATAATCCAGTTTCACGAGGGTTGACCGCAGGGTTCCTCCGTTTTGCTTCAGGGCCTGCAGTGCCTTTTCAAGCTGCTCCTGGGTCAGGAGGTTCGATTTGACTAATTCTTCCCCTAAATTGATCGCCATGTGAAACCCTTCAAAACCGTATATACCATTGTTTGAGTTGTTTCACCCATATAAACCATTTTAAATAAGAAATCAAGTTATTGTTGACGCGACTAAAGGGGGCATCCTTTGCTTCAAAGGCACCTGATGATTTTACGGAAGCCACAAATTGGTTTATGCCAGAAAAATTATTGAGCATGTAAAATATGGCTAAGTGGTGCCTTTTTAGTGGCATCTACTCGACGTTTTACTGAGCGCTAATTGGGCAAAATACATTTTTTTTTATTTTCGATGCCATTTTTCCCTTGACTTCATGGATTACACATGGTAGGACATTGCCATCAAAAACATCAAAAACCCTTAAAAAGGAGGAAAACATGCAAGTAGATCCCCAAAAGATCGTCAATCAGCTTTATCGTTCGATCGGGAGCGGGAAAAGAAACGCCCTTGAAAATCTGAACTGGCTCCTTGAAACCATGAACCCCTATTTCTTTATTACGTTCGCGCCGGAGAAGGATGCCCTGTTAAACCTCTGTTTCAATATGCATACCCTGGGAGAGAACAAACAGATTGTCCTTAAGAATACGGATGAAAAATATATCGTGGCGACCCTGAACCAGCCGGGCACCCTTTTCAACACGCTGGAGGGCATCAAGGACAAGGTCATCATCTATGAGGAGATGATTCACTCCAATCAGCCCTTGCCTGGCAAGGAGTATCAGCTCGAAATCCTCAAGTTTCACTTCCTGACGGATCAGTCAGCCGAGAAGAAGTCGTCTCTCGTTCGGGGAAAGGGTGAGATTTACAAGACGTTGAAGGAGATGTATCCCTCTTTCAACTTCAGGGAATTCGACAAGATATTCCATTACTTCGTGGCCAACAACCGGGATTACGTTGTCCTTTCCCCCGCTTTGAGAGTTGCCAGGGCCATGTGGCTGTACCAGTCCGCTATTCGTGAAGGCGGGATTTTCATGGACATTGAGCCTACCGTTGACGAGCGGGGAAAAGAAGAATCCCGTCTCGTCTTTTCGGTCATCAACCCTCTGTTCAAGGGGTACCTGGCTAAGCTTATCGAGATTTTTTATCGCCTCGATATCGCCACGCATCGAAACTATATCGTAGAAATTGCGGGAGAGGATGGACAGCACGTTACGGTGCTGACCGCCTATATCACCACCCGTGATGGGAAACCGATCGATAAGGACATGTCCATCTACAAAGCGCTCGAGGCGGAGCTGTACAATACCAAGGTCATCAATATCTGGGATCGGGTGTACAATGAACTGGTGACCGGCCGGGTGCTGACCGGACCGGAAGGCAGCCTGTTGAGCGCCATCCACACCTTCGCGCATACCAACCTGGCGCATGCGTTCCCGTACAGGTATGACTGGGATGAAACGGAAGAGGCCTTTTTTAGCCACCTCCAGCTTACCAAGGACCTTCTGAACGTTTTTAAGAAAAAGTTTGATCCGGATCCACAAAAACGCCTGTCTCTGAAAGAGCTGGAAAAGGAATACCAAAGAATTGAAGCGGCCATTGACGAGTACAATACGGGCCACGCTTTTCTGGATGAAACGAGAAAAACGGTTTACCGGACGGCCCTTTTGATGATTCGTTATACCCTGAAGACGAATTTCTTCGTAAAATACAAGAAAGCACTCTCCTTCCGTCTCGACCCCCATTACATGGAGGAACTTCCCAGTGAGATCACGGCGGACCTCCCCCAGGATCTTCCCTTCAGGATAACCTTTTTCTATCATCGTTACGGCTCCGGCTACCATTTCGGGTTTTCCGACATCGCCCGGGGCGGGTTTCGCACCATCATCGCCAGGACGAAAGACGATTTTGAGGCAGCCATGGAGACCGTCTTCAAGGAAGCCATGGTTTTGGCGCATACCCAGCAGCTGAAGAACAAAGATATCTACCAGGGCGGGTCCAAGATTGCCATCGCGATGCGGGCCTTCGATGTGCACGACCGGCAGCGGGAGATCAACCGTCTCTACAACCTTCAGCGGGGAATTATCAACGCCTTTCTGGACATTTTTGTCACGAAAGACGGCAAACCCGTAGACCCGAATGTCGTGGATTATTACGGGGAGGATGAACCGATTGAGGTCGGCCCCGATGAAAACATGCACGACAGCATGATTGAATACTTTGCCGCGCGGGCCAAGGAGCGCGGGTATATCCTCGGGGGTGGCGTGATCTCGAGCAAGAAAATCGGGATCAACCATAAGGAATACGGCGTGACTTCTCTCGGTGTACTAAAATTCGTCCAGCGCGCCCTGCAGGAACTGGGCATCGATTGCGAGAAAAGCCCCTTTACCGTCAAGCTTACCGGTGGAACCAACGGGGACGTGGCGGGTAATGAGATGAAACTGCTGCTCGAGCATTGCCCCCAGGTCAAGATTATCTCGATTACGGCCGGTTCCGGTGCTATTTATGACCCGGAGGGGGTGGACAAAAAGGAACTCTCACGCCTGCTGCTCAGGGAGAACATCGACAAGTTCAACCCCGAGTTTCTCCATGAAGGAGGATTTATCCTCTACTCCAGGGAGAAGAAGAAAGAGGGCTTTGTTGACAAAAACAAAAAGGTAGTCAAGACCAAAAAGGGCGTGGAAGAGTTGTGGGTGACCTCAGACGAGTTTCACTCTGAGTTTGAGAACCTGATTTTTTCGCATACCACCGATGTCTTCATCCCCGGTGGTGGCAGACCCGAAACCATTCACGATGGAAACTGGGAGAAGCTGTTTGATGAAAACGGCAACCCCACGGCCCGGGCCATCGTGGAAGGCGCCAACTCCTTCATCTCCCCCAGCGCCCGTGAAAAGATTCAGAAACGGGGCATCATCATCCTCAAGGACGCCTCCGCGAACAAGTGTGGCGTCATCTGCTCTTCCTACGAGATTATTGGTGGATTGCTGATGAGCGACAAGGAGTTTCTGGAAAACAAACCGGTATATGTCCCGGATGTCCTGAAGATTCTGGAAAAACGGGCAGTGGATGAAGCCAACCTGATTTTTGAACTGTACAAGCAGTACGGGGGCGAGAAACTTTACACGGAGATCAGTAATGAAATCAGCTACGAGATAAACGCCCTCACAGACCGGATTTACCAGTACCTGATGCAGAACCCGGATAAAATCTCCCGTCCGCCTTACTCGAAAATCCTGCTCCAGCATTTTCCAAAGCTGATTCAAGAGCGGAAGAAATTCCGGGATCGGGTAAAATTCCTCCCTCTGAAATACCGGATCGCCATGATCTCAACGGAGATCGCCACGCGTATCGTGTACCATGGGGGATTTGAGATTCCCTTCGAGGCGAAACTGGAGAATTACGCCCGGGCGATTGGAAAGTAAATCCGCGGGAAGATGCCCAGAAAAAAGGGCGGAAGCCACGGTGGCTTCCGCCCTTTTCTTGCGTTTGAGCCTGGTTAGTCTTCCTTTTTCTCTTCGTCTTTTTCGTTGTTTTCCGTTTTTGTTTCTTCCTTCACCTCCGGCTGGGCTTCTTGTTGCTCTTCGGCTTTTGCTGTGGAGGTTACCTCAGGTTCAAGGACGACGTCTTCCATCTCTTCCGCCTGAGGGGTCTTCTTCCCGGCACGTTCCGCTATCGCCTGGCCCACATCCCCAAAGAAAAGGGCGGACTCGAGAAGGATATAGACCTCGACGAAAATCGAGATAATCCATCCGATGAAGGGGATCTGGGAGAGAAACCCCGGGACGAAGTTCATGACAAAGATGATGATAGAGGCCTTCAGGTAGGAACCGATGTGTTTGATGGTCATGTCTATGACATGAAAGATCGCAAAGGCCGAGCTGACTTCGTCGTCAATGGCGAACAGAATAATCCCCATTGGGAAAAGGAAAATGGCGGCCAGAAAACTGAGACCCCCTATGATGTCGAACGTGACGCCGACATATTCGAGAATGGCCACATGGGTCGCTTCCGCGGCAACTCCCAGTCCAATGATGGCCAGCGGGATAAGCATATACCCGAGGATGATAAGGAAGGTTAAGAAGCCGTATTTGAAGAGGGTTCCCCATCCTTCCCATTCTGGCAGGCTTTCCGAGGCGTTTTCAAAGATGTGTTTGCGCATCAGGATGAACGCGTAACCGATAGGCAAAAGGTTCAGGACGGGGATGATGCCCAGGATGCCACCAATGACGTACCGGATGAGGTTGTCCTTATTTTTGACCGGCATTTGAAAGGTTTTACTCAATTCCATCATATTCCTCCTTTTTCTCTGTTTATGGGTTGATTTGAACGGTTAGATAGAGATCCCCCCTCCCGTGGGTTCCCGTGTGTCCCTTGCCAGCAAGCCGGAGTTTTTTACCCGAAGTAATCCCTTTTGGGATGGTCACTCTCAAGTGCTCAATCTGGTTGTCCCGTTTAAACCTGATGTCCACCTTTTTCCCGTATTTCACCACATCCGGGGAAAGGGGAAGGGTGAGGTAAATATCCGGGGAATGGGTTTCGTGAGTTAGGGACGGATTGATTTTATGACTGACGTACGCCAGGGCCTTCCGCGCGAGTTTCTTCAGCGAAAAGGGTTGCGGGCGGGTTTTAGAAACCGCTCGCCTGGAACGGCCGAAGGTCTCCT
>WGDA01000144.1 GCA_015493505.1 Pseudomonadota bacterium
ATCATGTCTGAATCCCCCGCCTCGCTCCAGTCCATCGGGGATAAGATCGGTGTTACCAAGGAACGCGTGCGGCAGATAGAAAAGAAAATCTACGAGAAATTTCGTAAATTCATTCAGGACGACATTCCTACCCTGGATACCGTCCTGTAATCCTGTTTTTCAGCGCCACCTGGGGGGAATAACCTCCAGGCTCCCTTCGTCCGACACGAACAGGTTGATGAGAAAGCTGATGATGGACAGAAAAATGGCGCCGACCAGCGCCGACCAGAAATCGGTCACGGTAAATCCCCGTACCACCTTGGCCGCCATGATAATCATCAGGGCGTTGATGACAAAGGTGAACAGCCCCATGGTCAGGATGTTCAGCGGCAAGGTCAGGATCAGTACCAGCGGGCGCACGAAGGCGTTCAGAATCCCTATCATCAGGGCTGCCACGAAAAGCGAAAGGACCCCGTGAATCTCGATTCCCTTCACGATCCAGGCGGACACGGCCAGGGCCAGGGCAATCACCAGCCAGCGATACACCAGGCCGCGAATCCTCGGCCTCCGGTCCATATGATAAAATCTGTCAAACTCATCCATGATGGGATCCTCGCTAATTGTAAGGGATGTGCGGTTTCACCCGCTGAAGAATCTGCGCCTTGGGCAGGGCACCCACAATCTGATCCACCACCTGGCCGTTCTTGAAAAGCAAGAGGGTGGGAATGCTCATAATCTGAAACCGTGAAGCCGTCATGGGGTTCTCATCCACGTTCAGCTTGCCCACCTTCAAAGACCCAGCCAGGTCCCGGGCGATATCGTCCACGATGGGCGAAACCATCCGGCAGGGGCCGCACCACGGCGCCCAGCAGTCCAGAAGAACCGGCACGGGGCTTTTCAGTACCTCCATCTCAAAATTAGCGTCTGTCACGGTCACGGGCGTTCCCCCCGAAAAGCTCCCCAGCTCCAGAGGTGCCTTGCATTTGCCGCACCGCGCCCTGAGGTTTATCTTATCGGCGGGAATTCGGTTCATCGTCCCGCAGTTTTTGCATTTCACGAGAATGACATCCGGCCCGCTCATGATTCCATCACCTCCGCCTCTTTTTGATTCGCTTCGGACTCTTTCCCAATCATTTTTCTGAAGACATCTCCTTCGAGAACCTCTTTTTCCATCAGCGCTTCGGAAACCCGCTTGAGGTTGTCCCGATGCGCGTTCAAAATTTCCTTCACGCGGTCGTAACTCGTCTGTATAATCTTCTTGACCTCTTCATCGATCAGCATGGCGGTCTTTTCGCTGTATTCTTTCACCTGCCCGGGAGACGGATAGGTCTCTCCCATCAGGGTTGAGCGAGGTGTTTTTTCAAAGGTTACCAGCCCCAGCGCTTCACTCATCCCGTAGCTCATAACCATCCGCCGGGCGATGTCCGTGGCGCGCTCCAGGTCATTCTGCGCGCCCGTGGAAATCTCATGAAAGGTCAGATCCTCCGCCGCGCGGCCTCCCAGAAGCACCGCAATCTTGTCCAGCAGCTCTTCCTTGGTCATGAGGTAGCGATCCTCCGTGGGTAGCTGGAGGGTATAGCCCAGAGCCCCAATCCCGCGCGGGATAATGGAGATTCGGTGAACCGGATCCCCATGAGGCACGGCCTCCGCCACGAGGGCATGCCCGGTCTCGTGAACCGCCACGATCTCCTTCTCCTTCTTGTTCATGACCCGTTTTTTCTTTTCCAGCCCGGCGATAATCCGGTCGATGGCCTCCTCCAGTTCCTTCATGCCGACCTGGTCTTTTCCTTTCCGGACCGCCAGAAGCGCCGCTTCGTTGAGCAGGTTTGCCAGGTCAGCCCCGACAAATCCCGGCGTGCGCTTGGCGATTACCTTCAAATCCACATCGTCCGCCAGCTTCACCTTGCGGGCGTGAACCTTCAGAATGGCCTCCCGGCCGAGAACATCCGGCCGGTCCACAAGAATCTGCCGGTCGAACCGTCCCGCGCGCAGCAACGCGGGGTCCAGAATTTCGGGCCGGTTCGTCGCGGCCAGGATGACGACACCCTTTTTGGTATCGAATCCGTCCATCTCTGCCAGGAGCTGATTCAGGGTCTGCTCCCGTTCATCGTTCCCGGCCACGCCTCCAATCCCGCGGGCCTTGCCCAGGGCGTCAATCTCATCGATGAAGATGATGCAGGGGGCGCGTTTTTCCGCTTCCGCGAAGAGGTCACGCACGCGCGCTGCGCCGACACCCACAAACATCTCAACAAAATCGGAGCCACTGATGCTCAGAAACGGGACATGAGCCTCGCCCGCGACGGCCTTGGCGAGAAGTGTCTTTCCGGTTCCAGGAGGCCCCACCAGTAGAATCCCCTTGGGCAGCCGGCCTCCGATGGCCTGATATCGATCCGGATACTTGAGGAAGTCGATAATCTCCCTGACCTCCTCTTTGGCTTCATCCTGCCCGGCCACATCCTGGAACGTGACACCTGTTTCCTTTTCCTCGTAAATCTTCGCCCTGCTCTTCCCGATGGAGAGCAGTCCCGGGCCACCCTGGCCCATCCGGTTGAAGAAGTAACTCCAGATGATAAAGAGCAGGATGAGCGGCAGAATCCAGGAGAACAGGAAGTTCGTGAGCCATTTGTTTTCAAGCTTCGCGGAGACCCGCACGTTATGGGACAAAAGAAGGGATATCATCTTGGGGTCCTGTACCCGCACGGACGTGAGAATCTGGTGTTTTTTCAGCTTCCAGGCGGGGACCTTCCCCGATGCCTTCAGCTCCTCCACGTAGCTGGGTGTGGGTGTCGCCATGATGAGTTTGTCCGACAGGACAACCGACTGAATCTTCCCCTGTTTGACAAGCTTTACGAAATCGCTGTACGGGATGGTCTCCACGTTCGGCCCAAACAGGACAGACTGGATAAAAAACATGACCAGAAAGGCAAAGAGAAGATACCAGATTGAAAAATGTGTCCGTTTATCCATTAATCGCTATTCCTCCAATATCTTACGCGAACCACGCGATTTCTATCTTCAGGAACAGCAGGTGGGCATGGCCTGCCACGTCCTCAAAGGGTACCCTCAAAACGGTTCCTGCCTGCACACCTGAAGGAATGGAAATTTCCACGGGAACCACCTGCCGCGCCGCGCCGTGACCACCGCAGACCGGACAGGTGAAAAGGCCAAAAACCCCTGTTCCCACGCAAAAGGGGCAGGGATCCCCGAGAGGAACCCGCAACGTGAGGACCCCTCCCGTCATGGCCTCTTCCGGGGTCAGGCGCAACGTCGCCTGATGGGCCCGCGGGGGCACAGCATGCCTGCCACGGTCTCTCCAAAAGGTTTCAGGGTCCTGCCAAAACGGAGAGGGTCTTTCTCCCCGCCAGAATCTTCGGGGCCTCGCGGTTGCTTCTTCCTGGTTTCTGTCGTACATCCTGCGTTTTTCCTCGTCGCCAAGGGTTTCATACGCTTCCTGGATTTCATAGAAGCGCTTTTTGTCGAATTTTCCCCCCTTGACATCGGGATGCAGCCGCTTGACCGCATCCCGATAGGCCTTTTTGATGGTGTCCTTTGAATCCGTCTTCTTCACGCCAAGGATTTTGTAATAATCTTTGGCCATGGGACAACGGACTCCTTGGCAAGGCTATTTTTTCTCTGGCTGCACCACGATATAGAGGGCTCCTTCTCCGCGGCGCACCAGAAACAGGTACCCGCCCTTGGACGGTTTCGAAATGGCCTCCTTGAAGGCGTCGAGCGTGGTGACTTTTTTGCGGTTGACCTCCACAATTACGTCATTCTTCCGCAGCCCCGCTTCATACGCAGGCCCGGAGGGATCCACGCTGACCACCAGGATTCCCTGCTTCACCTTGAGACCAAGGTGTTTCGCCAGTTCCGGCGTCAGCGCCTGTACGTCAAAGCCCATTTCTTCGGGCGCCTCGGCCGATTCCGCCTCCGCGACCTTTTCCTCTTTGCGTTCGCCGATCTTGACGGTCACCGTCTCGGTTTTGCCGTCTCGCACGACTTCAATCTCGACCTTTTTACCCACTTCCGTCTGGCTGACCATGATGGCGAGCTCGTGGCTGGAGTGCACCGGTTTCCCGTCGTACTTGACAATGACATCTCCCTGTTTGAGCCCGCCTTTCTCCGCGGGGCTGTCTTTAAACACCTTGGAGACCAACACCCCCTTCTGCCCTTCCTTGAGGCCGAACTTTTTACCTAATTCGGGAGTGACATCCTGAATGTAAACACCCAGCCATCCCCGGACGACGTGTCCAAGCTTCTTCAACTGGGGCACGATTCGTTTCGCCATATTGATGGGAATCGCGAACCCGATTCCCTGTCCCGTGGCGATAATGGCGGTATTGATACCGATCACGGTCCCGTCCATGGCAATGAGCGGGCCGCCGCTGTTGCCCGGGTTGATGGAGGCGTCCGTCTGAAGAAAATCGTCATACGGACCGGAGCCAATGACGCGCCCCTTGGCGCTGATAATCCCCGCGGTCACCGTGTGGGACAGGCCAAAAGGGTTCCCAATCGCGACGACCCAGTCACCCACGCGAATCTTGTCCGAATCCCCCAGGATAACCGCCTTGAGGGGTTTGTCCGCTTTGATCTTGATGAGCGCCACATCGGTCTTGGGATCAGTTCCGATGACCTTGGCCTTGTATTCCTTACCCGATTCCAGCTTCACGACGATCTTATCGGCCTTCGCCACCACATGGTTGTTGGTCAGAATGTAGCCGGCCGGGTCGATGATGAAGCCGGATCCAAGGCTGCGCTGTTTGAATTCCTTGGGCATCTGGCCACCAAAGAATTTTTTGAAAAAATCATTTCCAAAGAAAAAGCGAAAGGGATCGTTTTCACCATTGAATTGGGGAAAGAATCCTTTCGTCTTGAAAATCTTCGTGGTACTGATGTTCACCACGGAGGGGTTGATTTTCTTCGCCAGGTCGGCAAAACTGGCCGGAATCATCTTGACCGCGGCGGGCGACGATGATTCCTCCTTGTGGCTCTTCCCAAACCCGAACAGGGCGTGCGCCGGCAGGGCCCAGGCCAATACCAGCAGGATTGCGAAACTGAAAATGACTGCCTTTTGACTTCTTTTCATAAAACGATTCCTCCTCTTTTTTTCTAACAGGTAAAATAACCATGGCGAATACAAAGTCAATTTGCCTGTTTCCGATACTCTACCGTAAGGATTATGAATAAGCAAGAAACGCGCGGGGAAATCCCTTACAAACCCTGGGGATTTTTCTTGACAATCCCGTTGAGTGCCTTTACCTTCGTTCCATGGACATCAACCAGGAGAAACGCCGGAAGGAGCTTGAGCGATTCCTTGACGGGAAGGGATTGACGGCCATGCTCGTCTCCCACGCCCCCAATATCCGCTATTTCACCCGATTCAGCGGGGGCGAAGGGGTCTTCGTCGCCTCACCCCCGGAATATACCCTCTTTGTGGACGCCCGTTACACCCTCCGAGCGCGGGCGGAGTGTCAGGACGTGACCGTTACGGAGGCCAAGCGCCCCTTAGAGGCGGCTGTCCGCTACCTGAATGAAAAGGGCGGCGTGCGCGTCGGGCTTGAAACGGCTCACCTCACCGTGGATCGTTACCGGTACATCCGCAATAACCTTCATGGGATCGGGACCAAAAGCCTCAAGGACCAGCTTGACACACTCCGGATGGTAAAGGACGCCACGGAAATCAGCCTCATGGAGCGCGCCATCGACATTCATACCCGTGCCTTGAATGAAACCCAGGCATGGCTTTCCCCCGGCATGACGGAACGTCAGTGGGCTGTGGAGTTTGAATACCGGGCGAGGCGCCTGGGAGCGGAGGCGCTTTCGTTCGATCCCATCGTGGCATCAGGCCCCCGCGCCGCCATCCCTCACGCCACGGCGGACCCGGTTCCTCTCGAGCCCGCCGGGCCCGTGATCTTCGACCACGGTGTGGTTTATAATGGTTACTGCTCGGACGAAACGGCCACGTTTTTCACGGTACCACCTGACTCAGAACTTGCCGCGCTGTACCAGGCCGTCAAAGAGGCGCACGACCGAGCCATCGAGGCCGTGAAACCCGGGATTCAAGCCTCTTCAATTGACGCCGTCGTCCGGCACGTGCTTGAGGACGCGGGGATTGGAGACCGCTTCACCCACGGGACCGGCCACGGCGTGGGGCTGGAGATTCACGAACGCCCGGTCATCGGCCCAAAAGACACAACGATTCTGAAACCGGGCATGG
>WGDA01000145.1 GCA_015493505.1 Pseudomonadota bacterium
ATTTATAATTATTAAATGAGAAAGGAGAATGCGTAATGGGACGATTGAAAGGAACGGAGACGGAAAAAAACATCTTGAAGGCCTTCGCCGGGGAATCCCAGGCAAGAAACCGCTACACCTATTTTACCTCCCAGGCCAAAAAGGAAGGGTATGAGCAAATTGCCGCGATCTTTGAGGAGACGGCGAACCAGGAAAAGGAACATGCCAAACGGCTGTTTAAATTCCTCGAAGGTGGAGAGCTGGAGATTACGGCCGGGTTTCCCGCCGGCGTGATTGGAAGCACCCTGGACAATCTGAAGGCTGCGGCGGCTGGCGAGCACTTCGAGCACACGGAGATGTATCCGGGGTTCGCTGAGGTCGCGGAAAAAGAGGGATTCAACGATATCGCGGCCGTTTTCCGGGCGATTGCCGTCGCGGAAAAGCAGCATGAGAAACGTTATTTCGCCCTGGCGGAAAATATCGAGAAGAGCCGGGTTTTCAAGCGGGAGGGTAAGGTTGTCTGGCGTTGCCGGAATTGCGGGTATATTTACGAGGGGGAAGAGGCTCCCAAGACGTGCCCCGCATGTGCCCATCCACAGGCGTATTTCGAACTCTTGGGCGAGAACTACTGATTTTAATCCGGCTGCAAAAATTGGTGGTCTCGAAAAGGGTCATAAATTAATGTGGCAAAATGACGAAGCCGCCAAAATTGACGTTTCAGGGATGGAGGGCTATAATTTTAATCAGCTGATTTAAGACTGTTAAAATGTTAACCAACTAAAACAAATTATCAAAAGAGGAGGTCAGAAATGACGGAAAAACTGCAGATTTACAAGTGTGAAAAGTGTGGCAACATCGTTGAAATGGTTCATGAGGGGAAAGGCCAGCTTGTCTGCTGTGGGGAGCCCATGAAGCTGTACGCCGAGAACACGACGGACGCGGCGAAAGAAAAACATGTCCCCGTGGTGGAAGCCTCAGGCGGGACCATTAAGGTCACAGTGGGGAGCGTGGATCATCCCATGGAAGAGAAACATTACATCGAATGGATCGAGGTTATCGCTGATGGAAAGGCGTATCGCCAGTTCCTGAAACCTGGTGAGGCCCCCACGGCGACGTTTGCCCTGGACGCCGATAAGGTGACGGTCCGGGCTTATTGTAACCTCCATGGTCTCTGGAGGGCGTAAGCGATGTTGAGCAAAGAGATGGAAGAAGCCTTGAACAAACAGATTAACGCGGAGCTGTATTCCGCTTATCTCTATCTGGCCATGGCGGCCTACTTCGAATCGATCAATCTAAGTGGATTTGCCAACTGGATGACGATTCAGACGCAGGAAGAGCTGACCCATGCCAAAAAATTCTATGATTTTGTCTATGAACGCGGGGGACGCGTGGTCCTTGGCGCTATCGACGCCCCGCCGAAATCGTGGGATTCCCCGCTGGCGGCCTTTGAAGGCGCCTACGAACACGAGTGCAAGGTTTCCGCGATGATTAACGACCTGGTAAACCTTGCCCTGAAAGAGAAAGATCACGCCACGAACAATTTCCTGCAGTGGTTCGTGAGCGAGCAGGTGGAGGAGGAGGCCTCGGCCGACGCCGTGGTGCAGAAGCTCAAGCTTATTGGCGACCACGGGAACGGGATTTTCATGCTGGACCGTGAACTGGGACAGCGCGTGTTTCACGCTCCCGGAACGGCGGGTGAATAAGAGGAACTGACCGGGAGGGGTTCCCGCCCTCCCGGGTTTTCTGAAAAACGGAACAATTTGAATTCAAGGAGATAAAAATGGCGAAGGTATTGGTCGCATTTGCCACGCGAACAGGCCAGACGAAAAAGATCGCGGAGGCGATCGCGGAGGGTTTGAAAGCGGAAGGCGCTGACGTGACATTGAAGAATATTAACGAAACCAAGAAGGAAACGGACCTGGAAGGGTATGACGGATACGTCTTTGGCGCCGCTACTTATCATGGAGAAATGATGGGACCCATGAAAACCTTTCTTTTCCTCGCGGAGAAGGCCAACCTG
Organism: Pseudomonadota bacterium; assembly: GCA_015493505.1. Lineage (GTDB taxonomy): Bacteria > Desulfobacterota > S145-22 > S145-22 > S145-22 > S145-22. The sequence goes on from WGDA01000145.1 coordinate 2,000, forward strand.
GAAGGCAAGGTTGGAGGCGCCTTTGGCGCGTTTGGCTGGAGCGGTGAGGCGCCGGGGCGGATTTTCGACACCATGAAGAACATCTTCAACATGGAGATGGTGAGCGCCCCTCTGCGGATTAAAAAGGTTTCGGCGGGGGATGGGGCGCAAAAGGCGCGCGCCTACGCGCAGGGAATCGCCGCGAAGTTGAAATAAAGGGATTTATCCTTGCAGGTCTCTCGAAAAGTCAGAATTAGAAGGCAAAGCAAGAATGTTAGGGGATTTTCACGAAGCCATCAACCTTTAAATTAAGGAGGGAGTCTATGGCAGAGGAAGAAATTGTCGGATGCGGAAAGCCAACCGGCAGCGTGGTTGGTGAGCCGGAGACGGCGACAAAAAAAAGAACTCAAGAAGAATCGAAGGAGGTTCAGATGGTAGCAGTCAAGGTTGGAGCCAAGGCGCCGGATTTTGAAGCGCCCGCTTATCACAAGGGAAAATTCACGAGTGTCAAGCTTTCCGATTATCTTGGAAAATGGGTTTTGCTCTGCTTTTACCCGGGTGATTTCACGTTCGTGTGACCTACCGAATTGTCAGCGGTCGCTGACCGGTATGGTGAGTTTCAGGAGCTGGGCGTGGAAGTCATCGCCGTGAGCGTGGACAGCATGTTTGTCCACAAGGTATGGGATGAGGAAGAGCTGGCCAAGATGGTGGATGGTGGAATCCCGTTCCCCATGGCTTCCGATGGCGCGGGAAATATCGGAAAGGTTTACGGCGTGTATGATGAAGCCGGCGGCGTGGACGTGCGTGGACGGTTCATCATCGATCCGGACGGTGTTGTTCAGGCAATGGAGGTCCTGACTCCGCCGGTAGGCCGGAAGGTGGACGAAGCCATCAGGCAGATCAAGGCCTTCCAGTATGTCCGAGAGACCAAGGGCGCCGAGGCCATGCCTTCCGGGTGGGAGCCCGGCAAACCGACCCTCAAGGTGGGTCCGGACCTGGTCGGCAAGGTCTGGAAGGTTTGGAAGCCCTGACAGAAACAACCATACCGGGCGGGAGCCGGTCTCCCGCCTTATAAACCTAAAAATTGTAAAGGAGAGACAGGAATTATGGCAAAAGTGCTTGTTGCGTATTACAGCAGAAACGGACACACGGAGGAAATGGCAAACTACATCGCGGAGGGTATCCGTATTGCCGGATGTGAAGCAGAAGTAAAACCCATTTCGGAAATTAAAAATGAGAAAGACCTGCAGGGTTACGACGCTTACCTTTTTGGGTGTCCGACCTATCATCGCGATATGACGGGGAACATGAAGTCGTTTCTTTTTCTTGCGGAAAAGGCGAATCTGGAAGGGAAACCCGGCGGGGCGTTCGGCTCTTACACCCATTCAGGGGACGCGCCGGGGATTATCTTCGAGACGATGGAATATGTCTTCAAGATGAACGTGACCAACCTGGGGTCTTTCAAACTGAAAGAGGCAACCATCGGTGATAATATCAAATCCTGCCAGGATTACGGAAAGGTTATTTGTGAGATGTGTGCCGGATAACGGTGAACAGTGAGGGCCCTCCGGCGCGGATATCGGGCTGGGGGGATCCTTAAACCCTGAAAGGGAGGGATGAAACTATGTATCCATTGTTTGAATGGCATGGGGTCGGCAATGGGATGCTGATGGCGATTATCGCCACCTACCACATTCTGCCGTGCCACCTTGCCACAGGCGCGTTCTGGATTACCTATTTCATGGAACGGAAGGCGTATCAGGAAAATGATATGGACATGCTCGATTTCCTGAAAAAGTACAGCCTGCTCGTTCTGATTTTCTGTTTCGTGACCGGCTCCCTGACGGGCGCGGGCATCTGGTATGCCGCGACCGTTATCAGCCCAAGGGCGATTTCCGGGCTGATTCACAACTATGTGTGGGGCTGGGCAACGGAATGGGTGTTCTTCCTGATTGAAATTGTCACCATTTATACCTACTACTACACCTTTGAAAAGATTTCTCCCAAGGCCCACATGCGCATCGGCCTGATTTACGCCATGTCCGCGTGGTTCAGCATGGTTATCATCACGGGGATCCTCGGATTCATGCTGACGCCGGGCAAATGGGTCCAGACGGGAGGCTTCTTCGACGGGTTCTTTAATCCCAGCTACTGGCCGCAGCTTTTCGTGAGAACCGCCTTCATGTTCGTCGTGGGTGGCGCTTACGCGGCGATCGTGGCAAGCTTCATGAAAAACCCCGACGTGAAGGAAAAGGCGATGAAGGTTGCCGCCAAGTGGGGACTCGGTGGCCTGGTGGTCGGCGGGGTCTTCACCATCTGGTATTTCGCGAAGATTCCGGCCGTTTCCAGAACCATCATCTTCAACGACCTCGGGTTTACCCAGACCATGTTTAAAATCGCCATTGTGGCGGGCGTGCTCCTTTTCATCTACTTTGTCATCTGGGGGCTGAAACGCGCCCGGACCGCCAGCCCGATCACGGCGATTATCGCCATGCTGATTCTCTTTGTGGGTATCTGTGCTGGTGAGACGATGCGTGAAATGGCGCGTCGTCCCTACCTGATTCCCCATTATATGTTGAGTAACCAGATGATCGATCACGACATGAAGGCGAAAGGGGTCACCAGCGAGGTGGCGAAGTTTGACAAAACCGGGGTTTTACCCGCCTACTATTTCGCGCCGGACAGCGTGAAAAAGATTAACGAAAGCAATTTCATGGCAGCGGGCCGGATTCTGACCAAGCTGGAATGTATCAGTTGTCACACGCTTGAGACGAGCGGATTTCTCTCCATTCCCAGGCTGATGGTTGGATTTGGCGCGAAAACCCCTTCGGAGGTCCATGATTTTCTTGATGCGCTTGGGGATTATGACTACATGCCACCCTTTGTGGGGACGGAGACGGAAAAGCGGGCCATGGCGGCCTATATCGCGTCCCTGGTTGATCCCAATCAGAAGATCGACCCGGCCTGGGTGGTCGCGGGTAAATAATTTTCAGGCGTATTAAAGGAGGATATCCAATGGAACTTGCACATGTACTCAACGGATTGCGGGATCCGATGGGTGTGCCATTCTATCCCTGGTTTTTCCAGGTGTTGATGGTGCTGACCTTCGCCCTGCACATTATTTTTGTCAACCTGGCCATAGGCGGGACGTTTATGGCCTTTTACGAGCACTACAAGAAGGGGGAATACAACAAGAAGCTCTCGGGATTCCTGGCGCGTTCTTCAACGGTCAACCTTTCGGCGGCCGTGGTGCTGGGTGTGGCACCCCTGCTGTTTGTCCAGGTGATCTATGACCCCTTCTGGTATGTTTCTACCGTGCTGTCCGCCTGGTGGGCGGTCGGGTTCCTCATCTTCGTGACCGTGGCGTTTTTGGCCCTTTACGCCTTCTATCTGAAGCGTAAGGGCGAGGCCATGAAGGGCTTTGGGTTTTTCGGGGTTGCCTCGTTTGTTCTCCTACTCCTGGCGGCCTTCGTGATGAACCTGATTTCCGTCCAGTTCCTGGAACCCGAGAAGTGGAAGGCCTGGTATCTGACGGGAACCATGATGAACACGAGCGGAACCACCATTTATGATTTCAGGATTTCCCGGTATCTGCACTATATCGTCGCCTCGTTTGCCATCACAGGGGTGTTCATGATGCTCTACGGATGGTTTTTCAGCAAGCGCGAAGATATGGATAAGGATTACCTTCACTGGGTGGCCTCTTCCGGCGCGAAGCTGGCGCTCTGGTCCACGGTCGTCGCGATGATCGTCGGGGTCTGGTGGCTGCTTTCCGTCCCGTCCAAGCTGAACTTTGTGAGCAATCCCTTCCTGATTATTGGTGTGTTGCTCGGTGTGGTGTTCCTCATTGTGCTGATCCTGGCGCAAAAGGAACCGGAAAAATACGCCATGTGGTCCGCGCTTTTTGCCTTCGTGGCGGTTCTGGGTATGTCCACGGCGCGGGAAGTGCTGAGGATGGTGTATCTTGGTAAATTCAACTACTCCATCTATACCTACAAGCTGAATCTCAACCTGGGCAGCACGGCGTTGTTCCTGCTGACCTTTATCATGGGAATCATCGTCATGGCGTATCCCCTGGCGGTTGCCTGGAAGCTTGGACGTTACGGAAAAACCAATGAGGAGGGCGCATGATGGAAAAGTTTGGTAAACTGACCACAGCGTTGATGATTGCCTGGTTTATCGTGGTGGCGGGATTCGGGATTGTCCTGTCCTTCATCAACGGGGTGTTTTTCTAACTCACGGTCAACAGGTGGCGTGGCGGTCCTGTCAAAGGGACGGCCACGCCAAAAATTTCTTGATTTTTACGGGAAATAATGTAGAAAAGAACAACAACTAACCAAAAAACAGAAAGGAGAAAGAAATGGATAAGTATGTATGTCAGGTATGTGGGTATGTGTATGATCCCGAACAGGGGGATCCCGAGTCGGATATCCCCGCGGGGACGGCTTTTGAAAACCTTCCGGACGACTGGGTCTGCCCGGTGTGCGGCGCGGGTAAAAGCGAATTCGAAAAGGAGTCATAAGCCATGGACCCCATCAGTGTCAAGCCTAATGTGTTTTACGTAGGGGCTGTTGACTGGGACAGACGTCTGTTCGACAATCTGGTTCCACTGCCGGACGGGACGAGTTACAACGCGTTCTTGATTAAGGGAAGTGAAAAGACGGCCCTGGTGGACACGGTCGATTTTCACATGTCCGAGGTGTTGTTCGAGTACCTGAAGGACGTGGACCGGATCGATTACGTCATCGCGCATCACGGCGAGCAGGATCACTCGGGCACGTTGCCCAAGGTACTTGAAAGGTATCCCGAAGCCAAGGTTTATCTGACCCCAAAGGCGAAGGGAATCTTCATGGACCTGCTGCATCTTCCGGAAGAAAAGTTTGTGACGGTCCAGGACGGCGAGACCTTGTCCCTCGGGGACAAAACGATTCAGTTCATTCACGCCCCCTGGGTACACTGGCCGGAGACCATGTTTACGTACCTCCAGGAGGATAAGATCCTCTTTACGGCAGACTGCTTTGGTTCACATCTGGCGTCCAGCGAGCTGTACGTGGAGGATGAGTGTCAGGTATATGAAGCGGCGAAGCGTTATTTCGCTGAGATCATGATGCCGTTCTCCGGCGTGATCAAGCGCAACATGAAAAAGATTGAGAATCTGAATATCGAGATTATCGCGCCTGATCACGGGCCGTTCTATCCCCGCCCAGAGTTTATTCTGGACGCCTACCGGCACTGGATTTATGACGAACCAAAGAATGAGGTGGTCATTCCATACATTTCCATGCACGGCAGCACCAAGATGATGGTGGACTATCTCACCGCCGCCCTGATGGCGAGAGGCGTCACGGTCAAGCTATTTAATCTCAGTGATGGAGTTGTCGACATCGGGAAGCTGGCCATGGCGCTTGTGGATCCCGCGACCGTGGTGGTCGGGACCCCAACGTTTCTGACGGGGCCGCACCCGAACGTGGCGTATGGCACGTTTCTGATCAACGCCCTGCGTCCTAAAGTTCGGTTTTTCTCCGTCATCGGCTCGTATGGCTGGGGAACCAAGGCGGTCGACGTGATTACAGGCATGGTGCCGAACCTCAACAAAGCGGAGATTCTCGATCCGGTCCTGTGCAAAGGGCTCCCCAGGGAAGAGGATTTAAAGGCCCTCGAAGCTCTGGCGGAAACCATCTACCAGAAACACAAGGAAAACGGGTTCGTTTGAACCAGGATCCAATTTTATTTATTGAAAAAAGGCCAGGAGATCTCCTGGCCTTTTTTTTTTTCGCCTAATCCAGCTTCCCGCACGCCTCTTCCACCGTCCTGAGAAGCTTTCCGCTCTCGATGAGGCCGCGGATGGCGCGGATGTCCTCGTGATAGCGGCGGTCCGAGGTAATGGGGGGGACCACCTCCCGGATTACCTGAGTGGCGGCCTGAATACCCTTTCCGGGCTTCAGGGGCTCCAGAAAAGTGAGTCCCTGCGTGGACGCGAGAATCTCCATGGCCAGGATATGTTCCACGTTTTCAATAATTTCATGCACCTTGCGGGCCGCGATGGTGCCCATGCTCACGTGGTCTTCCTTGTCTGACGAGGTGGGGATCGAGTCCACGCTGGCGGGCGAGGCGAGAATCTTGTTTTCCGAGGCGAGGGAGGCGGCGGAGACCTGAATCATCATCAGGCCGGAATGCAGCCCCCCCTTGTCCGTCAGAAAGGGGGGTAAGTCGCTGAAAACCGGATTCAGCAGCTTCTCGATCCGGCGTTCCGAGATACCGCCCAGCTCGCTCATGGCGATCCCCATGAAATCCAGCGCGAACGCCACGGGCTCTCCGTGAAAATTGCCCCCGGATTCTACCTTGTCCTTTTCCGGAAAAACCAGCGGGTTGTCCGTGGCGGCGTTGATCTCGATGGTCAGGACATTCCGAGCGTAGCGCAGGACGTCCCGGACGGCGCCATGCACCTGGGGGATACACCGAAGGGAATAGGCGTCCTGGATTCTCGGACAATCCCTGTGAGACAGGGTGATTTCACTCCCCTCCATCAGCCGGTGAAAATTTCTGGAGACCTCCATCTGGCCCGGATGGGGGCGCACCGCCTGAATATCCGGGTCGAAGGCGGTCAGCGTGCCACGCAGGGCATCGAGCGTGGCGGCGCCGACGATGTCCGCCACTTTGACCAGCTTTTCGGCCTTCAGCAGGCCCAGGACGCCCACAGCCGTCATGGCCTGCGTCCCGTTGATCATGGCCAACCCCTCTTTCGCCTTCAGGCGAATCGGGGTGATTCCGGCCCGTTTCAGGGCCTCGTGGCCCGGCATCCGTGTTCCTTCATAAAAGGCTTCACCCTCTCCCACCAGGACCGACGCCAGGTGAGCCAGGGGGGCCAGGTCTCCGGAGGCGCCCACCGACCCCTTTTGCGGCACGACGGGGTGCACGCGGCGGTTCAACAGCTCCACGAGCTTCTCCACCAGTTCCGGGCGCACGCCCGAGTTCCCCCGCGCGAAGAAATTGGCACGCAGCACCATCATGGCCCGGACCTCTTCCTCGGAAAAAGGAGGACCCACGCCGGTGCAGTGGCTCCGAATCAGGTTTTCCTGAAGCTGCTCGATCTGGGAGGCGTCGATGACCACGTTGGACAGCGCTCCGAATCCCGTGTTAATCCCGTAGATGCGTTTCCCGTCCCGGATCGCCTTTTCCACGCACGCGCGGGAGGCGCGGATGCGTTCTTTCGCCGCTTCGTCAATCCTGACAGGAAGGCCTTCCACGGCGACTTTCCGAACCGTTTCCGGTTTCAGATTCAGCCCATCTAACATGATAATTTCATTGTCCATATCCAATCTCCAAAAAAACTGAATGTGTTGTCACAAGGTTCAAGCCGGCTGCTTGTTACCGGAATCCTGATCCAGGGACCTGAAAAAGTCCCGGTAGATCCTATAGGGTTCGCAGGACTTGAAGCTTGTTTCCCGAATCGGGATGTGGTTGAAGTCGTAGATCACAGCGCCGGGGCAGGAGAGCAGGATAGGGGAGTGGGTGGCGATGATGAACTGCGCATGCCCCGCCTGCCCCATCTCGCGAAGGAGATTGACCAGGGAGAGCTGGCTTCTCGGGGAGAGCGCGGTTTCCGGTTCATCCATGAGGTAGAGTCCCTCCCGTTCATAACGGGAACGAAAGTAGGCCAGGATGGATTGCCCGTGGGATTGCGTCATGAGGGATTTCCCCCCGAAATACTGGAGAATGTCGGGGGTTTCATCAGCCCATTCATCGAGGAGCTGCGCAAAATCCTGAAAGTTTTCTGAGGCGAAGAAAGAGCCCGGAACCGGGTCTCCTGCCCATTCCACCTCCACGGCCCGGTACAGTTTGTCCTCATACGGGTTTTTTTCGTAACGCGTGCGGGTGACCCCATGCCAGATGTGAATTCCGCACCGGTGAGAGATGGCGCGCAGCAGGGTGGATTTTCCCGTGCCGTTCTCGCCGATGAAGAACGTGACCGGCGCCTTGAAGACGATTTCCCTGGTTTTCTGCAGGATCTCCAGGCTGAAGGGGTAGTAGCGTGTGGTCGGGAATTTATCGTGACGCAGCAAAGCCTTTTTCAGGTGCATTCAGGTCCCCCTCTCTTTGTCTGGTGGGTTTAAGATTTAGCATCGCGAAGGGGTAAAGTCAAAATGAATCACGTTTTGGTGTCAGCCTGCATGGGTGATGGAGAACGGGATTCGTGCGCCTTCAGGTAGGCCTCCGGAGTCGCCAGGCGCCGTGCCGCGCCTATCATCGTGAAAAGGCGCCGGAGGCTTAGCCCCCTGCTGACCCAGGCCTGGAACCCTTCCCAGACGAGCTGGATCTTGGAGTAGGGGAGTTCATACAGGGAGCAGAATTCTTCATAGAATTCCTTCAGGGGCAGTCGGGTGGGGAGCACGGCATGGGCAATATCATACAGGGTATTGTCGGTTGTTGTGAGTTGTCCACGCAATTGTGAAAACAGTCGTGTACCTGGCAATGGAGTCAAAACGGAGAAGGTGGGAGACTTCAGGTTATGCCTGACGATAAAATCCTTCAACTTCTGAAAGTCAGCGTGATCGAAGGAGGGGTCTACGATGAAAGAGGCCCAAATGTCCAGTCCCAGGCCCTGGAGAAAATCGATGGCCTTTTCGTTGTTTTCGGCGCTGTTGTTTTTATTGACTCCCACCAGCGCCTCGTCATCAACCTTTTCCACCCCGATGAATACCCCTTGGAGTCCTACCTCGCGCCACGCCTCAATCACCTCCGGATGCCTGACAATTGTGTCGCTTCGGGCCTGGAAAGTGTAATGTTTGATCAGGCCCTCGCCGCGAAGAAGCCGGGCAATTTTTTGTGCCCTGTCAACACGCAGCAGAAAGTTGTCATCCACGAACAGCACAAAGGGCTCCTCGATCTGGCTCAGCTCTTCCACCACCCTTTCCGGGCTTTTGGCTCGATAGGTCATGTGGTAGAACTGCCAGACGCTGCAGAAGGAACAGTTGAAATGGCAACCCCTCGAGGTTTCCACGAGTGCCAGGGGGTGCTGAAACCCCATGTGATAGCCATCCCGGGATCCCTTTTTCCTGACGCGTTTCGGAAAGGGAAGGGTGTCGAGCGAATCGATCAGGGAGCGGCTTCGGATTTCTCCGGGATGCATGGTTTGGGGCAGGAAGATACCGGGTATCGCTGAAAAGTCACGGCTTTTTTCCAGGGCGTCGATCAGCTCCGGAACGATCAGCTCTCCTTCACCAACCACCACGGCATCCACGGAATTGTCCGTAAAATCGGAGGGGCACATGGAGGCATGATGGCCACCCACGAAGACGAATACTCCCGGCCGTAACTGTTTGATTTGCCGCGCCAGTTCAAGGACGGCGGGTTGGTCAATCGTGTAATTGCACCCAATGCCGCACGCGTCAGGTACTTCCCGGCTCAGAAAAGACTCCAGAGCATCTTCCAGGCGAAGGTCCACAATCGAGACATCGTGGTGGGTCAGGGCCGCCGCGACCATTTCCAGCCCCAAGGGTTCAGCCCGGATGAGGTCAGTAAACCCGATGCCCAGGCTTTTTGGTAAGAAAAGTAACACCTTCAACGAAGGCTCCATGCGTGAGTAGGTGTTGGGTCCCTCCAGTTTTCTATACTGCTTCAGGAGATGGCTGTCAAATGGCTCTAAAAACTCGTTCATTCCTTGACAGTTGCCGGGGTCGGTTCCTATAATCAGAAAAAAAGGAGGTTCAGAGAGATGGCGGCAAAAAAGATTTTGATGTTTGTTGGAGATTTCGTGGAGGATTACGAGGCGATGGTCCCTTACCAGATTCTCACCATGGTGGGGCACCAGGTGGACACGGTCTGCCCGGGAAAAAAGGCGGGAGAGACCGTCAAAACGGCTGTTCATGATTTTGAAGGGGATCAGACCTACAGCGAGAAACGGGGGCATAACTTCGCCATTACGGCCACGTTTGAGGAGATCAACCCTGAGGAGTATGACGGGCTGGTCATCCCGGGCGGCAGGGCACCGGAATACCTTCGCCTGAACGAGCGGGTGCTTGAAATAACCCGGCATTTTGTCACGGCGAATAAGCCGATTGCTTCCATCTGCCACGGGCAGCAGATCCTGGTCGCGGCGGATGCCGTTCAAGGAAAGACGTGCACGGCATACCCGGCAGTCAAGCCCGATATCGAGCGTGCCGGGGGGCAGTGGGCGGACGTAAATGAGACATTTTCCAACGCTTATGTGGATGGAAACCTTGTCAGCGCCCCGGCATGGCCCGCGCACCCGGAGTGGATGCGGAAATTCCTGGAGCTTCTCGGGTCAAAGATCGAGCCTTGATGGCACTCTAAGGGACAACAGCCCCGGAACCGCTTCCGGGGCTTTTTTTTCGTGAATTAGTATGGTGATCCGGGGCTCCACACGGGATGTCGCGACACCTTCCCGGGCCATTCCCCGTGGCGCGCGAGGAAAAGGGGGTTAGGCTCACACGGGAGATTCCCCGCCGATGGCGGGAAATGACAACCTGCTTTCAGGGAGAGGGTTCTCAGGGTGCCTTGACGATTTCTACCTGGAAGCTTTTTGCGATTCTTCTTGGGAATTTATTCAGGTCAAACAGGAAAAGGAACGGCAGTTTCCCCTTGGGAGCCAAACGTCCGTCGGATTTTCTGTTCCGAGCTTTCAGGGTCTGGTAGGTCCTGAGCGCGTCGTGAACGGTCATCCTGGAAATTTCCTCCGGCTTTAAGACCTTGCCGGCGGTTGTTTCTCCTGTCAGAATCACCTTGCCCTTGGCGTCGAAAATTTTTATTTTCAGGAGGACAAACGGGACAGTATTTTTATCCGTGTTTTGAATCATTCCCCGGACGGCGAAGAATTTTCCGTCACGCGCCGGCTCCTGTTCATTCTTCAGGTTGAACAGGACAAGAGAGGATTTACCACGTATCTCGTTGATTTTATTAATAATCCCCCCTGTTAGGCTGTTCGAGGTCAGGGTGCCCGACTGGTACAGGTACCATCCTCCGGCGCCTATCCCCAGGAGAATGAGGATCGCGATGAGAATGGGAAGGAGTGAAGATCGTTTCGCAGGTTCAAAAGGCTCCAGGGTTTCGTCTGCCGGGGGAACTTCCTGGTCCTCAGCGGCGGGAGCTTCATTCGTTTCCCGAGCCGGTTCTTCTTTTTCTGCCGGCTGGAAAGGTGTCTCCTCTGGAGCCGCCTCACCCTCTACGGGTTCTCTTTTTGCTTCCGTTTCTGTTTCTCTTATCTCGGGCTCCGAAGTTGTTTCAACCCCTGCCTCTGGGGGTTCTTCAAGGGCAGTTTCCCGCATTTCAGGTTCAACTTCTTGTGGAGATGGGGCTTCTTCCTCTTCGGGCGGGGCGGGTATTTCCTCCGGAGGATTTTCCTCAAGGGTGGGAATCTCCGCGGTCGCCTCTTCAGCCTCCGGAGAACCGAACGCCATTTCCGTTTCGGCTTCAGTTTCAGCTTCCGATTTTTGTTCCAGTTCTTGTTCCGTCTCTGTCTCGTGAAAGGACGGTTCGGTTTCTTCAGGTATCGAAGGTTCCTCAGCCGGGGGGGCAGGTTCCGGGATGGCTTCCTCGGTTGCGGAAGCCTCCTCTTTATCACCAGATGCCGTGGCGGCGCCATAAACTCCAAAGTTTCCGATGGTTGCGCGCAGTTTTTCTTCCCGCTCCCGCTCGAATTTGTCTCTCAGGGCGGCGGTTTCCATGTCTTCGATGGCGTGATCCAACAGGGTAAAGACATGACCGCAGATGGAACAATGCCCCTTTGACAAGGGGCTTTTAATTTTAGAAGAATCGATGGAAAAACGACTTTTACAAGAAGGGCATCGAACGATCACTCTTGCCTCCTGAAGAGGGTAACGCTTGGGGTGAGTGAAGGGACTCGAACCCTTGACCTCTGGGGCCACAACCCAGTGCTCTAACCAACTGAGCCACACCCACCATATAAACAATACCTAATTATATGAAAGGCGGCGATATGTCAAGCGCTTGTTCCCCTGGAGCTACCGCCCCTCTTGAACCTGGGGTAACGACTTGTTACAGTCACCTGAATTATGATGGCCTCGCAAGAGGCCATGGGAACTCAAGAGGAGGGAGAGTAAGATGGATCTCAATCGGTTTTTCAGTGATTTGGCATCGGAAAAACCCGTTCCAGGCGGAGGAAGTGCCTCGTGTGTCGCGGCAGCCATGGGGGTTTCCCTCGTGGAAATGGTGGCCCGGCTTTCCGTGGGGCGAGGGGAAGAGGCCTCCGACGAGAAGGCGTTCACGGGCATGGTCGAAGACCTGCCCGCGAAGAAGGCGCGCCTGTTTCAGCTTGCCGAAGAAGACGCGGCGGGTTATCGGCAGGTTATGCGTGCCTTCAGGCTTCCTAAAGATACAGAACAGGAAAAAACAAGAAGAAAAGAAGAGATACAGAAGGCCTTTGAAGGGGCTATCACGCCTCCCCTGACGCTGATGGAAATGGTGGTGGACCTCCTCAACGCGGCGGGTTTTGTGCTGGAAAGGGGAAACCGGAACGCCTTCAGCGACGCGGCGGTGGCTTACTACCTTTTCAAGGTCGCTTTCGAAGGGGGGCGCATGAACGTGTTGATCAACCTGGGCAGCCTTCAGGATGCCTCGCGGAAGCAGTTTATTCTGACGCAACTTTCTCGCCTCGAAAAGGCCTTTGACGAGAAAAAGAGAGAGACAGAAGAGATGATTCAGGCCTGGATCGACAAAAACCCGGCTTGACACCCGCCTTCCTTTTGAATGCCGGCGATGTCAGGGATGGCGGATTGTTAAAAGCGGGTCCCCCTGCCGGTGACATTCTCAAAGCTATTGACAAGGAAGATAAATAGGTATATGAGAGGAGAAATTTTTTTGTTGAGGCGGAGTAAACTGCGAGGGATTGAATGCTTGAAGTAAAAAATGTCGAGAAACACTTCGGGGGACTCAAAGCAGTCAATGGGTGCACGCTCAGCGTTCAGGAAGGCACCATCACGGGGCTTATCGGCCCGAATGGGGCGGGAAAGACGACACTGTTCAATATCATTACCGGGCACCTGAAACCCGACAGGGGTGAAATCACCTTTTTGGGACAACGCATCGACGGCCTCGAGCCCCATCAGATCTTTGCGAGAAAAATCTACCGGACCTTTCAGATTACCCGGGAATTCGCCCAGATGACTGTCCTCGAAAACCTGATGATTATGCCGTACAGGCAGCTCGGCGAGAAAATCTGGAACACGTGGTTCAGGTCTTCCGCGGTCAGGCGCCAGGAGAAGGAAATTCTCGAAAAGGCGCTGGATGTTCTCGAGTTCGTGGAGCTGATCAAGCTGAAGGACGAATACGCGGGTGCCCTATCCGGCGGGCAGAAAAAGCTGCTGGAGGTGGCGAGAAGCCTGATGGCGGATCCCAAGCTGGTTCTTCTTGACGAACCCGGTGCCGGAATCAACAAAACACTCATGAAGAAGCTGGTCACGAAGATCGAGATGCTGAAGGATGAAAAAAACATCACCTTCCTGCTGATCGAGCACGACATGAACCTGGTCATGAACCTGTGCAATCCGGTCATCGTCATGAGTGAAGGGAGAAAACTGGCGGAAGGGCGTCCTGAAAAGATAAAAAAGAACCCTGAAGTCTTAGACGCTTATTTGGGCGGACAGTATCGATGAGCATTCTTAAAGTTGACAACGTGACGGCGGGATACACCCCGGAATCGAGCATTCTCCATGGCTTGACCCTGGAGCTGAATGAAGGGGAGATCGTTTCCATCATTGGCCCCAATGGTGCGGGAAAGTCCACGCTTCTCAAGGCGATTTTCGGCCTGCTGAAGCCGACGGAAGGGCAGATCCTCCTGAGGGGCGAAAATATCGCGGGGATGCCCCCTTTCAAGATTGCCAAAAAGGGCCTCAGCTATGTGCCTCAGGTGGATAACATCTTCCCGTCCCTGACCATTCAGGAAAACCTCGAGATGGGCGCCTTCATCCGTGACGACGATTACAGTGGCACCATGGAAGGGGTATTTTCCCTTTTCCCGGTTCTGAAAGAGCGCCGGAATACCCGCGCGGGGACCCTTTCCGGCGGGCAACGACAGATGGTGGCCATGGGCCGTGCCCTGATGCTGAACCCGAGCATCCTGTTGCTGGATGAGCCCTCAGCGGGGCTCGCGCCCATTTTCGTTTCTTCCATTTTTGAGAAAATTAAGGAGATTAACGCGACGGGGGTTTCCATCCTCATCGTGGAACAAAACGCCAAAGAGGCCCTGAAGATGTCGCACCGCGGGTACGTACTGGCCATGGGCCGGAACGTGATGGATGATGACAGTGACGCCCTTCTGAACAACGAAGACGTGGGAAAACTCTACTTGGGTGGGTAAGCATGATATCGTTAATCGTTTATGGAATCATTGTTGGATGTATCATAGCCCTCGGGGCCATTGGCCTGACGATGGTGTACAAAATCGTTGGCATTGCCAACTTCGCTCATGGCGACTTCATGACACTGGGCGCCTATATCGCTTTGGTGATGGTCTCCATCGTGTTGCCCTGGGTCGGGATTCCGGATACCCGGTTTGGTCCCCTTTCATTCGGGTGGCGCATGGTCATCGCCTTTCCTGTGTCCATGCTGTTTGTCGCCTTCATCGCCATCTTTTTCGACAAGCTTCTCTACAAGAAGCTCCGCAAGAAGAAGAGTAACGCCGTCATTCTGGCCATGTCCTCCCTGGGTGTGGCCTTCATCATCCGGATGCTCATCCTGATTATCTGGGGTTCTGATTACGTCTTCTACCGTCCGGGGCTCCTGAGGCCCGCCCTGTTTCTCCCTCTGGGCATTCGGATCAGACCGGATGAGATATTCATCGTCTGCACGGCAATATTTCTTGTGGTGTTGCTCCACCTCTTTCTCAACCGTACAAAGATGGGAAAGGCCATGCGGGCGACTTCAGACAATCCGGATCTCGCCCTCGTGACCGGGATTGACACGGAACGGATTATCTCCTGGACATGGGCCATCGGCGGGGCGCTGACCGCGGCGGGCGGCATCCTGTACGGGATTGACGTGCAGTTGCATCCCGGGATGGGGTGGAACTTCCTGATTCCTATCTTTGCCGCGACCATCCTGGGAAGTATCGGAAATATCTACGGGGCCCTGATTGGAGGGTTTGTGATCGGGATCGCTCAGGAGGTTTCCACGGCCTTTCTCGAGCCCACCTATAAGCTCCCCGTCGCCTTCATGATTATGATTATCATCCTGCTGGTGCGACCAGAGGGAATCTTCGGCAAGGAGTAGCGTTATGCATATCGCTGGGTTGTCATCCTACATTGTATCCCTGATTATCATGGCCGGCATTTATGCCGTTCTGAGCCTTGGGTTGAACATCCAGTGGGGGTATACCGGGTTGTTCAATATCGGGATCGCCGGTTTTTTCTGCATCGGCGCCTATACTTCCGCCATGATTACCACCCCTATGCCGTCCGGGATCTATGCCAAATACGTACACCAGCTTTTTGGGTTGAACCTTCCATTTGTCTTTGGCCTTTTGGGTGCTGCCATAGCGGCGGGGATCATCGCCTTTCTCATTGGCATCCCAACCCTGCGGCTCCGCGATGATTACCTGGCCATTGCGACGTTGGGGATCGCCGAGACCATTCGCCTGATCTTCAACAACGAACAGTGGCTGGCAAACGGCCCCCGCGGCCTGATGGGGTTGCCGCAGCCACTTCACAGCCTGGTCAGTGAGCGGAACTACAACTATATCTATATCATTATCGTGATAGTTATCATGGCCATTATCTACCTCGCCATTGAAAAAGCGATTCGCTCCCCCTGGGGGCGGGTGCTGCGGGCTATCCGCGAGGATGAGGGGTCCGCGTCCATGAGTGGCAAGGATGTGTTCAATTTCAAGATGCAGTCTTTTGTTTTCGGCTGCATGGTGATGGGCGTCGGCGGCGCGTTGTACGCCCATTACACACGTTCCATTACACCCACCGTCTTTACCCCCCTGTATGGCACGTTCATCGTGTGGATTATGCTCATGGCCGGGGGAAGTGGCAACAACAAGGGGGCCATTCTGGGCGCTTTTGTCATCTGGGGTGTCTGGGTGGGGACAAAGTTCATGACCGATTTTCTCCCACCTTACCTGCAATCCAGGGCGCCTTATTTTCGTTTCCTGATTATCGGGATTATCCTTGAGTTTATCTTGATCTACCGTCCTCAGGGGATGATTGGAGAGGAGAAAAGCGTTTCCAAGCTCATGGAGTGAGCCTGGAGATGATGACTGCGTGTCTGGGGTGACGTGACGTTCAGTTAAACCGTTGCGTCGACGCTTGAATCATAAATAAATAAAAAAATGACCCCGTGAGCAACACCCCACGGGGTCATTTTTGTAACACCAAATAGTTTTAAATGCCCAGATAGGCGACGCGAACATCCTCGGAGTGTTTGATAGTGTCAGAGGTTCCTTCCGCCTTGATGGTTCCCTCGTGGAGGATATAGACGTATTTCGCCACCTCCAGGGTGATATCCACGTTCTGCTCGACCAGCAGTACCGTTAGCCCCATATCACTCTGAACCTTTTGAATCGTTTCAAAGACTTCTCCCACGAGCTTGGGCGCCAGCCCCTGGCTGGGCTCATCCAGCATCAGGAACTTTGGCCGGGTCATCAGGGAACGGGCGATGGTCAGCATCTGCTGTTGTCCGCCGCTCAAGGTTCCGGCTTTTTGTCCCGGTCTTTCCTTCAGGATGGGAAACAAGGTATAAATCAGATCCAGCGACTCTTTCATCAGCTTCGAGGCCCGCTTGGTATAGGCCCCCATCAGGATATTCTCCCGGACCGTCAGGTTTGGAAAGACATGCCTCCCTTCCGGGACGAGGGTCATGCCCATCTCGACCTTTTTATGGGAAGGTAAGGTTGTCACATCCTTGCCTTCAAAATAGATCTCACCGCCCCACGGCTTGATGGACCCAAGGGTTGACATCAGGGTGGTTGATTTCCCCGCGCCATTGGGGCCAAGCAGGGCGGTTACGTTCCCTTCTTCCGCATTCAGGCTGATTTTCCAGAGAACCTGCATGGGGCCATAGCCCGCTTCAAGATTGACAATCTTAAGCATTCTGTTCCTCCAGGGCGAAACGCCCGAGATAGACGTCGATGACTTTCTGATCGTTCAGGGCTTCCTGGGTCGGGGCATCCGCTATTTTCTTGCCCTGGTTCATGACCACCACCCTTTCCGCGAAATTCACGACCGCCCGCATGATGTGTTCAACCATGGAAACAATGGAGATTTTCTCTTCTTCGTGAATCTTATTGATGATTTCTACGATGCGGTCAATGTCCTTCGGATTCATGCCCGCCATGGCCTCGTCCAGCAGGACCAGCCGCGGCTTCATGGACAGGGCGCGCGCCACCTCCATCAGCTTTTTCTCGATGGGCGTCAGGGCGTTGGCAATCTCGTTCCGTTTCGGATATAAACCGACCTTTTCCAGGTAATATTCGCCAATCTCCAACGCCTCATCTTCACCGATTTCACCAATCAAAGTGCCGAACAGCGCCCCGATCGCCACGTTTTCGCGGACCGTGATTTGTCCGAAGGGGCGGGGGATCTGAAAGGAACGTGCCAGGCCCAGGTGCGCCCGTTTGTATGCGGGCATGTTTGTGATGTCCAGCCCCTCAAGCAGAATACTCCCCTCATCACACGTGTAAACGCCGCTGATCAGGTTGTAGAGGGTAGTCTTGCCGCTCCCGTTTGTCCCGACAATCCCGAGGCGCTCACCCTCATTGATGACGAGGTCCACGTGGTCAACCGCCACGAGACCCCCAAATCTTTTGGTTACCCCTTTAAGCTCTAAAAGGCTCATGGAAACTCCTAAGCAATGAATTTTTCCAGCTTTTTACCCCGAACACGCTTTTTAAGCACGCCAACAATTCCTTCCGGAAAGAGAATGATGATAATGATGATGAAGGGTGCCAGGATCAGCAGTTGAAACCCGGGCAGCAGGATTCCCAACCAGTATTTGAGGATACCGTAAATTAGTCCGCCAACCACGGGTCCCAGAAGGGTTCCCGTGCCGCCCATCATGACGATAACGATGGCGTCCACCGTGTAGGAGAGGGCGAAAACATCATCGGGGAAGACATAGGTCGTTTTAAGACACCAGGCTGTGGCACCGACCAGAGCGGCAAGGATGGAGCTGACCAGAAACGCGATATTTTTGTATTTTGTCGTATTGACACCCATCACCCGTGCCGCGTCTTCGTCTTCCCGAAGGGCGATCAACCCGTAACCGAGCCGCGTGTGAAGGAACACGATGGTGATAACGGCGGCAAGGATGGCAATCATGAAGACCAGAAAATCCGCCCAGAAGGTGGTTACGGCGTTGGCCAGATGGGGGCCGAGCGCGACTTTCAGGGGCTTTGAGATAATAATGCCCTCGGAACCTCCCCAGATCTTCGCGCCTTCGATAAAAAATTTGACCCCCTGGTTCACACCGATGGTCGCGATGGCGAAATAGGCTCCCCGAAGCCGCAGGGCGATGGCCCCGACACCGGCCGCCAGGATTCCCGCCATGATAGCCGCGAACAGGAAACCGGGGATCAGGATCCAGGGCCCCAGCCCCGCCATGGACGAGCTTGAAACGACGAGCGCCATGCCATAGGATCCCAGACCCATGAAGACGACATATCCGAAATTTACATAGCCGGTGAATCCCAGGAAGACATTGAAGGCCTCGCCAACCGCCACATAGAACATGATCAGGGCGACAGGCTCCCACATTCCCTGGGCAAATTTGCCGAAGATGAACAAAACAAGGAATATGCCGATTGCAACAAAAAGTGGGTAGTATTTTCCTTTATTCATTTTTTCCCCAACAGACCTTCAGGTTTCAGTAACAGGAGGACCAGCAGAATGGCGAACGCCAGACACTGGGTCAGGCTGAACGGCTCCACGCCGGGGATCAGCCCCAGGATCGCGTAGGACCCATTCTCAACCAGGCCGAAGATGAAACCGCCGAAAAAGGCGCCCCAGGGTGACGCCAGTCCCCCGAGGACGGCGATGACGAAGGCTTTGATGGTGTAGACTTCACCCATGTATGGGTTGATCCCCACCGGCACGAACAGGGTGATGAACACGCCGCTCATCACGGTCAGGCCGATACCGATCGCGAAGCTCAGGGCGTAATACCCTTCCACGTTGATACCACACACCCGGGCACCTTCCTTATCCTCCACGACACCCCGAAGCGCGTTTCCCGCCCGCGTCTTTTTGAACCAGAGATAGAGGGCGACAGCGATCACAATGCTTGAGAGGAGGGCATAAACCTTGGCCATCGGGATGGTGGTCACCCCCAGGTTGAGGCTTCCGACGTTCCAGCTGTATCCTCTGTAATCGGGGCCCCACACCGCCTTGGCCACTTCCGCGAGGAAGATTCCAATGGCAAATGTGGCCAGCAGGGTACTCAGTTCGGGAGCCTCCAGGAGCCATTTCATAACCACGTAATAGAAGAAGAATCCAAGGGCGATGCCCACAATCAGAGCCAGGATTGCGGAAAGCAGCGGCGGAAGGCCGAAAAGGGTAAACATCCAGTACGCGATGAAGGCACCAACCATGATGAATGCCCCATGCCCCACGTTGACAACTTTGAGCACGCCAAAGATGAGGCTCAGCCCCATGGTCATCAGGCCGTAGACCGCGCCGAGAATGATCCCGTTGATGAGGTCTCCCGAAAACATTCTGAGAAATTCCATTCTTTTTATACCTCTTTGGGTCTCTTAAAAAATAAAATTGCTAACCATAAACTTTACAAAGGGCTATGCTGAAAAACTTCCTCCCCTTTTTATCGCTTGAGGCGGATGAAAATCCCCCCAGCGCCAGGGCTGGGGGGATGTCAGGTTACTTGACGATGGCGAGTTTTCCAGCTTTTCTCTGCTTGATGGTCAGCATCGGATAGAAAGGTTTGCTGGTCTGAGCCGCAGGTGGCCAGACAATCTGGAGTTTTTTGCCCTGCCACTGCAGCACGACCATCTTGTGCGCGATCTGCATGCCGGTCTTCGGGTCGATTTTCCAGTCGCCGAAGAAGGTCATGAAGTGCAGTTTATTCATGACCTTGCGGACGACCTTCGGATCCAGGCTGTTGGCCGCGTCGATCGCCTTGACATAGGCGAGAAAGGCCGCGGCGGCTTCCGCGCCATGATAATCAGGTTTGACACCTTTGGACTCTTTCAGGAAATACTTCATGAATTCCTTCTGGGTGGGCCCGAAGTAGGGAATGCCTTCCTTCTTGGCGGCCGCGGGGGAATATTTGGCTCCGATGCCCCACTGACCAGGCGCCATGTAGCTTTCGGCCATGGTTCCCAAGGCCTGGTAGAAGTTGGGCAGGGTTGGCGCGACCAGGATGGACACGAGCTTCAGATTGATTCCCATGTCATCGAGCTGTTTGGCCAGAAGCTGTCCGTCCGCGAAGTGGCCGCCGCCGATGAGAATGTCAGCCTTGGCGTTTTTCAGTTCCGTCAAAACCGGTGTCAGGTCACGGGCGGATTTGGGATAGGTCCGGTTGAAGACCACCTTGAAGCCCAGTTTTTTTGCCTTGGCCTCCGCTCCCTTGGCGACGGCACGGGCGAATTCATTGTCCTGGAACAGGAAGGCCACCCTCTTGGCGGAGGGATCAATTTTTTTAATCATTTCCAGGGGGCCCGTCTGATACTCGCTGGCGGGGGAAAGGGTCTGGACGATGAAGCTGAAGCCCTGTTCGAAGATGCGGTTACTGGCACCACCATGAGAATTATAAAGGACGCCGTATTTTTCAACGATCGGAGCGGCGGCCAGGGTCAGGCCGGAGCTGTACGGGGCCAGCGTGAATTTGACCTTGTCCTTCGTGA
Source organism: Pseudomonadota bacterium (assembly GCA_015493505.1). Classification (GTDB taxonomy): domain Bacteria; phylum Desulfobacterota; class S145-22; order S145-22; family S145-22; genus S145-22. The sequence continues at coordinate 22,809 of WGDA01000145.1, forward strand.
TCAGGCGTTCCATCAGGTTTGTCACGACCTCTTTCTTGGATTCGTCATCGTAATATTTATACGCGACGGGAATCTTCTTGCCCTTGATTTTTACGCCGCCAAGGGTCGCGTTTACCCATTTTTCCATGGCCTTGATGCCCCAGACGCTCTGCTGGCCTTCCTTGGCAAACTTCCCGGACAAACTGATGGGGCCGCCAATCACCACTTTACCTGGCAGAGCCGCCATGGCTGAAAAGGAAAAGGGAAAAACCATGCATGCCGTGACCAACGCGATAAGAACAAGTTTCACTTTTCCACCTTTCATAAAACCACCTCCTTAAATGTAAAGGGTTTAAATTTCCAGTTTTATACTTCCGAATAAATCATTTGTCAAGTTATTCTTTTAACTCATATCCATTCTCATTCCTACCGACCGGATTGGTTGAACATATACCATGTAATATCATGATAATTAAAGAGAAGGAATGTTCTGGAAAGTGATGTGTCAAGTTGCCAACTCTTTTTTAACGAACGTTTAAACAATGACTAATGAGGGTTTCAGGGGGAGATTTGAAGTGCGTTGGCGGGAACCTGTTTCAGAGGTGTGGAAAACAGATTACAGTGCGTCCAAATCCGTAAGGATCTGTCGGACCGCTTGGCGGCCTGCTTCATCCAGGTCGTGTTGGGGTGGAAGGGGAGGGCCTACGGGGAAGCCCTGCCATTCCAGGCCGACTTTCACGCAGGCCGCGAGGGAATATTTCTGAAAGGCCAGGTTGAGGGGCCACAGCTTTTTCTGTAAGGCCAGCGCCTCTTCCCATTTCCGTTGCCGGGCCAGTTCATAGAGGGCTATCGCCTGGTCCGGGATTATACAGGCGGGGCCTGCCATCCATCCGACCCCGCCGAGCATCATCACGAAAACCGGGACATGGGCCGTCGCGCTGAAAACCTTCAGGCGGGATCCGAGCGTGGTGATGATACTCATCAGCTTGCCGATATTCCCGGAGGCGTCTTTCAGGTACCGGATGTTGGGTTCTTGCAAGAGCTCCCGCAAGGTGTCAAGGGTGAAATCCCATTGGGAAAAGCGGGGGTTGGTGTAGAGGACCACGGGGCAGGAAACGGCCCGGGCGACCGCGCGAAAGTGGGTGACGACTTCCTGGTCGCGCACGGGGAAATAGGTGGGGAGCACGATTAAAATGCCATCCACGCCGATGCGTTCCGTCTCGACGGCTTCATAGATCGCTCCCTTCGTCGTGAGGCTGGTTACGCCCGCGATGACGGGAACACGCCCCTCCGCCGCCTCGACCACGGTTTCTATGACCGCCTTTTTGGTCGGCCAGTCCAGGTACGCGCCTTCCCCGGTGCTCCCGAGGGGCGTCAGGCCATGCACCCCCCGCGCGATGAGATGGCGCGTCAGAGTGCGTAAAACCTCTTTGTTGAGATGTCCCCCCGCATCGAGAGGCGTAACGAGATATGGAATAATGCCGTGAAATTCCTGCTTGTTCACTTCAGCCTCGCCTGGGGGGGTCCTTTCGGTTTTGCCGGGCGGACCGTTTTTTTTCTTCCGGTTTTGAGGCGTAGGCGCACGCCTTTGCCAGGGCGATAAAGTGGGCCACGTCGATTTCCTTGGGACATACGAAGGAACACGCCTGGGAGGTGTGGCACCGGGGCAGTCCGTCTTCCCCGTAAAGGATGGCGGCCCTTTCGTGAAAATCCGTTTCCCGGGGGTCGAACAGGCGGACCGTCGCGGCCAAGATCGCGTTTGGCCCCAGAAATCCCCGGTGACTGCTGATACAGGCCTCCGCGCAACAAAAGCAGTTGATACACCGGGTCGCCTCCACGTATTGTTCCATCAGCCGCGGGGAAATCCTCTGTTCCCCTCCTTCCGGAGGCGGGGCGGCCGGTTCGATGATATAAGGTTTCGCCCGATTGACCCGTTCATAGGCCCGGGAGAGGTCCACGATGAGGTCGCGCAGGACGGGGGCGATATGGAGAGGCTGCAGGGTAAACGTATGCGTGCCGAATTGTGAGATGGCGTTTTGCACCAACAGCTCGCACAGCAGGAGGGGCTTGCCATTCACGAGCACGCTGCAACTGCCGCACTGGGCGTGTTCACAGGAGGACATCCACGCCAGGCCGGGGTCCTGTTCCTGATTGATCTTCCTGAGGACATCCGTGAACCTCAGGACGCCGCCGACCTTGACATGATAGGTCTGTACCCAGGATTTTTTGCGATCCGGGTCGTACCGGTGAATCTTCAGGGTGATGGCGTGTAACGCTTCCATCAGTATTTCCTCGCGATAAAGTCAAAATATTTGGCATCCGGCCCCTGTTCCTTGAACAGGCTCATGTCGATGGGGCGTTTGCCGAACTCGACGCGCCCGTACTCCCGCATGGTGGCGAGGGTGTGGTAGTTGAAGTCGTCACGTCTCTCCGGATAGTCCTCACGGGTGTGGGCCCCCCGCGACTCCTTTCTGGCGCGGGCGCCCTGGGCGATGATCATGGCTACCATGAGGAGGTTGTCCAGCTCCCAGCGGTCGATCAGTTCCTGATTCATGACGAGAGAGGAGTGGGTCAGAGAGACGTGGCGGGACCGCTCATGAAATTCCATCAGGTGTTCAATGGCGTCGCTGAGATCTTTTTCATTCCGGAAGACGCCGACTTTCTCTGTCATCACATCCCGCATCGCCGTGCGGATATCCCAGAGGTTTTCCTTCCCCTTTGCCTCGAGATAGCCGGAAAACCGGGCGAAGGTCTTTTCCCCCGCGTCTCTCGGGGCCTTTTCGGGGAGGTCGATCTCCTTGATGGCATCCGCGGCGCGGGCGCCCACGACCTTGCCCATGGTGAACAGCTCCACGAGGGAGTTGGTGCCCAGCCGATTGAAGCCATGAAAACTGGCAGAGGCGGCCTCTCCCACGGCATAAAGGCCTGGGATGATCTCGGTGGCGTTCTTTTGCGCTTCACCGAATTCGTCGGTGGGGATGCCCCCCATCTGATAGTGGACCGTCGGCCGGACGGGGCACAATTCTTTTTTGGGATTGATTCCCGTGAACCTCGTGAAAAAGCTGGTGACCTCCGGGAGTTTGACATCGTGCACGTAGTCGGACAGGTGCCGGATATCGAGCCAGACATGAGGCAGGTTGAAATGGGGATTGATCACGCCTCTCCCTTCACGGATTTCGGTTTCAATCGCCCGCGAAACCACGTCCCGGGGCGCGAGATCCTTTGCCTTTGGGGCGTACCGCTCCATGAAGGGCTCCAGGTCTTTGTTCAGGAGGATACCTCCTTCTCCCCTCAGGGCCTCACTCGCCAGGATGCCCGGCCCCACGATTCCGGTGGGATGGAACTGCACGGCTTCCAGGTCCATAACCGGCAATCCCTCCTGCAACACGAGAGCCAGCCCGTCGCCCGTGTTCTGCCGGCAGTTCGTGGTAATCTTGTAAACCTGCCCGAAGCCTCCCGTGCTGATGATGGTCACCTTGGCGAGGACGGCCGTGAATTTCCCCTGGGGTTCCTCCAGGAGGACGGCACCGATACACCGGTTCCCCGCTATTATCAGTTCGGTCGCGATGCTCTGGTTGATGAAGGTGACGTTTCTCTTCAGGCTTTCCCCCCAGACGGTATCCATGATCCCCTTGCCCGTGCGGTCCGCCTCGAAGACCGCCCTGAACGCGTGGGGTCCCTTCCCGAAATTCAACGTGTGCCCGCCAAAGGTCCGCCGGCTCAGGCGGCCCTCTTCGTTGCGCGTGAAATGAAGGCCGTGCGCGTCCAGCCACAAGGTCTGTTCCCAGGCGGTTTCGACGATTTTTTTAATGACATTCTGATCCGCGCTGCAGTCCGAGCCTTTCCAGGTATCGAACATGTGAAAAACGGGCTTGTCGTATGGATCCTCTGGGTTGACGGCGGCAAATCCCCCCTGGGCGGTGGTTGTATGGGACTTTTGAGGGCTGGAAACCTTTGTGACGGCGATGACGGAGGCGTCCGGAATCCTTGACAGGATTTCAACCGCGGTCCGCAGTCCGGCACCCCCCGCGCCGATGATGAGGGCGTCGCATCGCCTAATGACATCAATTCGCAGCTTTTTACTCATCATTTCCTCCGTTACGCGAGGTGAAAGGAAATTTTCAGGCCGATATATCCAAGAAAAATGGCAAGGAGAACGAGAATCAGCGCGAGGCCGCCCCGGAGGACGCGGTTCCTGGTGAAGTCCCCAAGGAAGGCGTATATCCCGTAGGCGGCGTGGTAGAGGACGAAAATCACGAGTACGGCATCCAGCAGCATGGCGGGAAGATGCCGCATCCGGCTGGCAATGAGGGAAACCTGGTGGCCGACGGCGTAACCCGTGTGCATGTACAACAGGTGGGCGGGAATCATGACGAAGAGAAAGGCGGCGGTGACCCTCTGCAGCTTCCAGAGGGGTGCGTTGGGGGTGTTCCAGATCTTCAGGAAGGCAAACACGCAGAAGATCGCGCTCATGGTGAAGACGGTCAGCCAGTAGAAGAGGGGGGAAACGGTTACCCCGTCACCGGTCTCCAGAAAGAAGGCCATGAGAAACAGGTAGGCGCACCCGAAAATCAGTCCCCAGTGAAACATCTGACGGTCATCCCTCCAGCCGAAGCTTTCGTAGAGGATGAGCCTCGCCCCGTTCAGGGTGTGCAGAATCAGGGGAATTGCCAACAACCACGCGAAAAACCGGAAGATGATATGGTCATGGGTCACCCAAAGGGCCGTGAATCGGGTGGGTTCGGAAAGGAATGAAAGAATGTACAGATGAAACAGGAGGTAGGCAATCAGGATGAGCCCGGAGATACGATGGGCCCACGCCAGCACGAACCGCCACCCCCGTGTCCGCGCGTAACCGGAGATGACCGGAAGGGTTGGCGGAAAATTCAGGCCGCGACGGCCGGTGGCCCGTGGGACAGGGCGTTCAGAGTGTTCTGATGTCATGGATGATTTCCCCCTTCGAGTTTTTCCATGGCGGACAGGAAAGGCTTCAGGGCCCGCTCGATGTGCTCCCGCACAACCCGTTCAATCTCTTCCGGGTTGGTGGAGCGGTCTTTGAAAAGCGTCACGATTCGACGGTGAATCGACAGGGAATACTCGAAATCTTCCTTGTAATACTGGCAGGTGTATCGGTGCCAGAGGGTGTGCATCCGCAAGGTGCGGAGGAGTGAGATCAGGATCTCGTTTTCCGACGCCGTGATGAAAATCTCATGAAAATAGTTATGGTGTTTGGCGTATTCTATGAAATCCCCCTTGCGGGCGGCCCGCTCCATCAGGGAATAGGCCTCCGGCAGCTCATCGATATCCGAGGCGGACAGGCGGGCGTGGGCAAACCTGGCGGCCAGGCCCTCCAGAACGGCGCGGACGGGGAAATTTTCCTCGATATCCTTCCGGGTGATTTTCCGGACAAAGGTTCCCCGTCTCGGCAGGATTTCCACCAGCCCTTCCTTTTCCAGCATCCGAAAGGCCTCTCTCAGGGGGGTCCTACTGACCCCGAATTCGCTTCTCAGCCCCTCTTCCAGGAGCTGTTCTCCCCCCTTGAGCGTGCCGGTCAGGATCTGTGCTCTCAAGTGCCGGGCGATCTGATCCGCCAGGCCAACGGGTTTGAACGCCTCGCCGGCTTCCTGGTCATTCCCGTAAAACAGGGGCGGGGCCGCCGGATTGGACGGTCTGTTCATCGCCCTGGTCTCCTCTCCGCGATTGCCTGAAAAACGGAGGCGACATCATTAATTTTTTCCAGGTTCATGGCAATGTCGATGATATGGTTCTGTGTGTCGTCCGCGAGAACGCCGCCGCTGAGTTTCTTGAATTTCGTGATCAGTTCCGCTTCGGAAAGCGGATTTTCCGGATCACCCTTCGGGAAGTCACAGGATCCTTCGGCCCACTGGCCATTTTTCAACGTGATCCGGGTTCGGGAGGGCCATTTTTGTGGGTAGGCACGGGTCAGTTCGGAATCCTCCCGGATGCGGATACGGGGGAGAAGGCGCTGAATATCCGGATGGGACAGCCTCTCCTCCGTAAAGTCCTCGAGGTCCGCGTGCCCGAAGGCCACGGCCGTCGCGATGCAAAAGGGCAGGTTGAATTTGGCAAGATAAGGGGTCCGGGCCTCCACGTCTCCCAGCAGGTCGAGGGCCTCCTGGTAGATAGCCACCTCAATGGACTGAATATCCTGCACCCCTGCCGGGAGTCTCTTTCGTGCCACCAGGGCCGATTCGATGGCGGAGTGGGTGTGGCCGCACGAGGCATAAAATTTGAGAGAATTCCCCGCGGCGTGGAAGGTTTCACCCAGGCCGGCCGTGAGAATCTCCGGGTCGGGGGCTCGGGAGGTGGCGCGAAGGAAACCCTTTTCCCCTTCGAAAATGGTGCGCGCGCCGGTAAAGCCTTTCTGCGCGAGAAGCGCCGCCAGAAGGCCATTCATGGAAGCCTTCCCGGGGTGGAGCTGTTTGCTCATGGCCCCATCCGTCAGGAATTCCCAGAGGCCGGCGCTTTGGGTTCCTGCCGATCCGAGGGCCCAGGTGAAGGGGGCCGGCCCCAGACCCATGACCTTCGCAGCGCCCGCGGCCGCGCCAAAGGTTCCGCAAGTCCCGGTCGTGTGCCAGAATTCGTAATGGCTTTTGCCGGCGGCGAGGGCCGCTCTGATCCCGACCTCGTATCCCGTCAGGATTCCGAGGATCAATGTCCGCCCGGAGGCGTGTTCCTTCTCTGAGGCGGAAAGAACCGCGGGAAGGATTGACGCGGCCGGATGCAGGATAGAGGGCCTGTGCAGGTCATCCATCTCGACCATGTGGGACGCGGCGCCGTTGACTAGGGCGGCGATGAGGGGGTAATGCCCGGTCATGGCGGGAAAAATCGTGGCGCCGCCACCGGGCATCTCTTCAGCGAGGGATACCATCATGCGAACAGGGGGGTGCTGGGACCCGGCAAAGGCGGATCCCAGCCAGTCGAGGAAAAAGGCCTTGAGGCGCGTGATCAGCGAAACCGGAAGGTCCTCGTACGCGAGGGGGCTGAAGTATCGTGCCAGGGTTTCGGCGGCGGAAGGACGGGGAACCATCTGTCAATCCTCATAAAGTTTGTGGATTTGAATGGCCCGCGGGCCACAGTTTTGAAGGCAGAGCTCGCACAGGGTACACTCGTCTTCATTGGTTTCTGAAATTCCCGGGAGGGGGCTGCCGGGCTCGAAGATGTTGACCGGGCAGACCGTGACGCATTTCCCGCATTCCTCCGTCCCGGCGCAGAGATTGGGGTCGATTTCGATTTGAATAAATTCACTCATGACACGTTTCCGTCCTGATGCGTTGAATCATGGTTGTCGGGCTTCATGAGGCCGATTTTTTCGGCCAGGGAAAGCAGCCGTTTCGCGCGGGTGACCACAGGGAGGTCGATAAAGAGGCCGTCCAGTTGGGCCGCGCCCGCGCCGCCCGATGTGATGATTTCAAAGGCGTCCACGATTTTCCTCGCCTTTGCGACTTCCTGGCTTGAGGGAGAAAAGATTCTGTTGCACGGTTCTATCTGCCGCGGATGCACGACAAGTTTTCCCTGAAATCCCAACCCCCTTGCCCGCGCGGCGTCACGGGTCAGGGCCTCTTCGTCGAAAAGGTCGATCATGAAAGGGGTATCGATGGGGGGAGCCAGGCCGGCGGCCCTGCACGCAATGGCAATCCGTGAACGCGGGTACAGGAGTTCAGCGCCCTCCCGGGTCATTTCGATTCCCAGGTCCAGGGTATAGTCCGCGGCGCCAAAGGCGGCCGTGTAACACCTGTCCGGCGTTGTGTGGATGGAGAGGATTTCATCGGCACACTGGACCGACGCCGCTGACTCGATGAGGGGAAGGACCAGAAAGTGCCCTTCCGGCAGCCCTTTTCCCCTTTCCACTTCAAGCAGAACCTGGTTGAACTGCTCCAGGTCCGCCCCCTTTTCAACCTTGGGAAGCATAAACCCTCTCACCTCCCTAAGGGCTGTTTCCATAATGTCTCCCTGAAAAAAGGGGGAGGGGAGGGGGTTGACGCGAATGATAACCGTTCGGTCTTCAAAAAGGGGGGCTTTTTGCCGAATCGTTGCCCTAGCTTTCGCCTTTTCGGGGGGAGGGACCGAATCCTCCAGATCGATGATAATGGCGTCCGCCTCGGATCGCAGGGCCTTTTCCACGCGGTCAGGGCGGTTGGCCGGGACGAAAAGGGCGGTTCGTATCCAGAGTGCCACGGGTGCCTCCTACAGTATCCCTTTCAGGATAGTCACGATGTCATCCAGGCGCTCGGCCACATGGATCCCCGCCTCCCTGAAGCGGGCAATCTTGCCGGAGGTGGTTCCCTTGTTTCCTTCCACGATGGTCGCGGCGTGCCCGAACCGGATGCCCGGCATCTTGTCGACGAAGCGACCGGCGACAAACGCGACGATGGGGGTTTGAATGCCACGGGTGGCGACCATCTCGGCGAGTGTCTCCTCTATCACGCCTCCCGGCTCGCAAAAGAGCACGACCGCCTCGGTGCCGGGGTCTTCCTCGAATAACGGAATGAGATCGAGAAAATTTAACCCGACCACGGGGTCACCCCCCACACTGATACAGGTGCTTTGCCCGATGCCGTTCAGGGTCAGGAGATTGGCGATTTCCGTGGTCATTCCGCCGCTTCGGGACGCGATGGCGACGGTCCCGGGGGTGTAGGCGCTTTTGACATTCGCGACGGGCCCGCCTGCCATGCCGATCTTGACGACATGGGGATTGATCATGCCGAGGGTGTTGGGGCCGATGACGCGGGCGTCTTTCTCTCTGGCAAATTCCAGGATTTCCAGGGTGTCCCGGCGCGGCACGCGTTCCGCCACGAGGACCAGTAGCCGAATCCCGTGGCTCAGGGCCTCAATGGCCGCGTCCCGAACCCTGGTGGGAGGCACTGAAATAACGCTGGCATCCGCGCCGTGTTTTGTTACGGCCTCAAGTACCGTGTCGTAAACGGGAACGCCATAAACGCTCTGGCCTCCCTTACCCGGGGTCACCCCGGCGACCACCTTCGATCCATAATCTATCATGTCGCGCGTAAACGCTACGGCCTCCCTGCCGGTAATTCCCTGGACAATGATTTTCGTGTTCGCGTCGGCTAAAATGGCCATAAGGCTGCCCTCACAGATTTCCCCGTGTTTTTTCGACGGCAATCCGCGCCGCCTCGTCGATTGATACGGTTCTGTCACAATATTCCACACCGTATTTCCTGAGAATCTTGAAACCTTCCTCCTCCCAGGCGCCCGGAATTCTGAAGACGGCCAGGGTCTCGGAGGGAACTCTTCCCGATTCCAGAATACCCTTGATGACGCCACGGGCCATGAGGTCCACCCGGGTATTGCTGACGATATTCATGATCACGGCGAGTTTCTCCACCCCCGGTTTTGAAAGGATTAGCTTGGTCAGTTCCTTGGTTTTCAGGACGGAAGGATTGCCGCCAATCTCACAGTAGTTGGCGGGCCGCCCCTCATGCCGCAGCACGGCGTCAAACGCGGTCAGGGACGCGCCACCGCCCCCGATGATAAGCCCCAGGTCCCCATCGAAAGCGATAAGCCTGCCCGCGACTCCGCGCTGATCAAGCCGGTCAATCTCCGCCGCCTTTTTTTCAAAATCCCCCTTTTCGGAGTGCCCCTTTTGCTGTTTCGACTTTTGGGACAGGCTGGCAAGAGTGGCATGCCTGAAGAGGGCGTCATCGTCCAGTTCCATGTGGCAATCCAGGGCGATGACCTTTCCGTCCGCCGTCTGTGCCAGCGGGTTGATTTCGGCAATCGTGGCATCGTATCGCGTGAAAATAGCGGTTAGACGGGAAAGGGTGGCAGAGAGCCTGAGCAGAAGCCTTCCGCGTATCCCGCACTGGGAAATCATCTCCCGCGCCCTAAATTCCGGCAAGCCGGTTGAGGCCGGGAAGTGTCTTTTGAGGACCGCGTTCGGGTTTTTTTTCGATGTTTCTTCGACTTCTATCCCGCCTTCCGTGGAAAAGATGGCGATGGGTTTCTTGGCCACCGTGTCAACCGTGATCCCCAGATAGAATTCCCGCGTGGTTTCCACGCGTTCCTCGATTAGCACGCTCTCAACGGGATGCCCGCGGACCTCACTGCTTAGCAGGCGCTGAAGGTGTGCCTCCGCTTCCTGTCGTGTCTGGACCTCGACGACCCCTCCCGCCTTCTGCCGGCCCCCGATGGGAACCTGCGCCTTTAAAACGGCTGGAAGCGGGAAAGAGGCATGGCTCAAGTCAGAGACGAGAACGCTTGAAGGAATGGGAATGCCATTTTTAACCAGGATCTCCTTGGACTTATATTCAAGCAGCCGCATCATGTTCCCTTCCATGTAATTGTATATTGTCGACAATATACAAACCAATCAAGTTTGTCAAGGGGAAAAGCCCAACCCCGCGTCTCAGGCCACCATGGGTGCCTATGCCTTGACATCCATCCCCCCGGAGTGATAGGCAGGGGCGGAAAAGGAAATCGAAGGGAACGGGACAAGAAAAATATGCATCCACTGTACGGGGATCTGAAAGAGATATTCACGGCGGCCATTCGCGCCGTTGACCCTTACCGGGCGGTTAAAACGGCGATGACATTCGACGGAGCGACGCTCACAATCAGGAAAGGGGTCTTTCAGGCCCTCTATCCAGGTAAATATCAAGCCCTTACACACGATTTCTCAAAGGGAGCACTCTTTGTCGTAGGCGCCGGAAAGGCGGCGTCAAAAATGGCCCTCGCCACGGAAGAAATCTTTGGAGAGACCATAACGGAAGGGGTTATCGTCACCAAATACGGGTACACTGCCCCATTGAAGAAGATCCGCCAGATTGAGGCGGGACACCCGGTGCCGGATCAGCAGGGACTTGAAGGCGCGAAAGAGATCGAAACCCTGCTGCGGGAATCCGGCCCCGACGATCTCGTGCTGGTCCTGATTTCCGGAGGTGGATCCGCCCTGCTTGTCTCGCCCGCTGAAGGGCTTTCTCTGGAAGACAAACAGAAGGTCACCAGCCTTCTCCTCTCTTCCGGGGCCACCATCCAGGAAATGAACGCGGTCAGAAAACACCTGTCCAGAATCAAGGGGGGACGCCTGGCAAAGATGGCCGCACCCGCCCGCGTGGTCACCCTGATCCTTTCAGACGTCATCGGCGACGACCTTTCTTCCATCGCCTCCGGGCCGACCGCCCCGGATGACACCTCTTATCAAGACGCCCTGGATATTCTTTCCTCTTACGATCTGACAGATCAGGTGCCGCCGGACGTCCTGACGCACCTTCGGAAAGGAGCTGAGGGACAGCTTGAAGAAACACCGGCCAGCCAGGATCCCCTGTTCGACAAAGTCTTCTACCGCTTTATCGGTTCGAACCAGATCGCCCTGGACGCCGCCGCGGGCAAGGCAAGGGAGTTGGGATATCAGCCCCTGATCCTCACCCATGGCGCCTGCGGGGAGGCGCGCGAGATTGCCAAATATTTCGCGGCAATTGCCAAGCAACTGGTTTCCTCTGAACAGCCCATCACGCCACCCGCCTGTATCCTCTCGGGGGGAGAGCCGACGGTGACGTTAAGGGGAAACGGAAAGGGAGGCAGAAACCAGGAATTCGCCCTCGCGGCCGGGTTTGAGATCGAGAGGATCGAGGACCTGGTCATCGCCAGCGTGGGAACGGACGGCACGGATGGCCCCACGGATGCCGCGGGTGGTTTCACGGATGGGAACATGATGGCCCTGGCACGAAAGAACCACCTCGACGCGCGGAAACACCTCACGCAAAACAATGCCTATCCCTTCCTCGAACGCCTGGGTTACCTGATTAAAACGGGTCCAACAGGAACCAACGTGATGGATATTCAGATCATTCTCTGCAAAAAATCATAAACCACGTCTGATGTAACAAGCTTACGGGAGAAAATACTTCATGTATGAAATAAAAATAGTCCGTTTCTTCTCAGCGGCGCATTTTCTGAAGGATTACAACGGAAAATGCGAGGCGCTTCACGGGCATAACTGGAAGGTGGAGGTGATGGTGCGCCGGGAAGACCTCGGTGAAGGCAACATGGCCTTCGACTTTTCCAGGCTGAAACGACTCACCGACGAGGTCCTGGACACCCTGGACCACAAAAACCTGAACGCGCTTCCCGCTTTTCAGGACCAGAACCCCTCATCGGAAACCATCGCCCGGTACATTTTTCACGCCTTGGAAGAACGCCTCGAAGGGGAGCCCGTTACCGTTTATCGCGTCAACGCGTGGGAATCACGGGACTCCTGCGCGGGGTACATGAAATGAACCGGACTCCATCCGAGGGAAACATCCTCCAGAAAGGGTTGGTGGACATCCAGAACCTTCCGGATGACAGGAATATTCGCATCAAGAAGGTCGGCGTCAAGAACATTCGTTACCCCATTACCGTAAGAGACAAGAAAAACGGCATCCAGCATACGGTCGCGAGCGTGAACATGTACGTGGACCTCCCCCAGCACTTCAAGGGAACGCACATGAGCCGCTTCGTGGAAATCCTGAATACCTACCGGGGGGATATCGCGATCAGGAACTTCTCCAGAATCCTTGACGACATGAAGAAAACCCTGGACGCCAAGAGCGCCCACCTGGAGATTGAGTTCCCCTACTTCATCGAAAAGGAAGCCCCCGTTACCCATTCCAGGGGACTGATGGAATACATCTGCCGCTTCTGCGGCTCCAGCAACGAGGTCGAGGATTTCTACGTGGGAATCGTCGTTCCCGTAACCACCCTCTGCCCCTGTTCCCGGGAGATTTCCGATCGGGGGGCCCACAACCAGCGCAGCATCGTGACCGTCAACCTTCGATTCAGGAAATTCTTCTGGATCGAGGATGTGATCGACCTCGTGGAAAAATCGGCCAGTTGTGACGTTTACTCCATCCTGAAGCGCCCGGATGAGAAATTCGTTACGGAAAAGGCCTATGACAACCCCATGTTCGTGGAAGACATTGTGCGGGAAATCGCTTCAAAGCTTGAACGGGATGACAACATCACCTGGTTCACGGTAGAGGCGGAAAACTTCGAGAGCATCCATAACCACAGCGCCTACGCCTTTGTGGAGAAGTCAGACAGCCGTTTCAACAAATCCCTTTAACTCTTCGAGAGAATGCAGGATCCTGGCGGGGGGGAGGCTCTTCAGGAAGAGCTTTCCGTAGGAACGCTTATATATCCGGCTGTCCAGGATGGCGAGAATCCCCCGGTCCTGCTTGTGGCGCATCAGGCGGCCCAACCCCTGCTTGAGAGAGATGACGGCGCGGGGGATCTGGTAGTGAAAGAAGGGGTTTTCTCCCCGCTCTTCCATCGCCTTCATGCGGGCCATTTCCAGCGGGTCATCCGGGGCAAAGAACGGGAGTTTGTCGATAATCACCGCTGTCAGGGAGCTCCCCGGCACGTCCACCCCTTCCCAGAAGCTCGCCGTGGCGAAAAGCACGCTCTGCTCATCCGATTTAAAGGCCTTCAAAAGCTCGGACCTTGGTTGATCTCCCTGGAGAAAAACAGACATGGGCAGCGTCTTCCGTATCCGCTCATAGACCCGCCGCATCTGCCTGTAACTGGTAAAGAGCGCCAGGGTCCGACCCCCATTCAGAATAATGATATCCCGCACCAGGCCAGGCAATGCCGCGTCATACTCCTTCGTGCCGGGTATCGGCATGGATTTTGGGATGAATATCCGAACACGGGTTTCATAATCAAAGGGAGACGGAAGGGCCAGGGTACGCGCCGAATCGGTGGCGCCCAGCCGATCCTGAATAAAGGAAAAACTGCCCGCCGCGGAGAGCGTGGCGGAGGTAAAGATGGTAAAACGAACCTGCGAAAAAAGGGCGTTCCGCATTATCTCGCCCACCTCGATTGGAGAGGCGTGAAGGACCGCCCCTTTTTTCCTTTTTTCTCCCCAGTAGACGAAATCCGGGTCCGGAGGTCCCAGAAAAATCTCGAGGTGGTCCTTGATCTCCGCCAGCCTTTTGAGGAAGGCCTCTCCCTCCTCTGAAGGCTCTTTTACCTGCCGTTCCCGGACCTTCAGGAGGAGATGTCCCAGGTCTTCCCGGATCTGTTCTCCGGTTTCGCGGCACTCCCCGTCAAGCTGTTCAGGTTTCAGGGGAAACCGCTCCGTCTCGGGATTCAGGAAGGAGAAAAACCGCGCCGCCCGCCGC
>WGDA01000146.1 GCA_015493505.1 Pseudomonadota bacterium
TGAAAAATCACGTCGCCCGGATGGATGTCATCCCCGAAATAGTTGATGATATATTCGCACACCGGTCCCAAGGAGAAAGAAAGAATCGGCAGGTTCTCGGTCTGTTCCAGCATCTTCCCGTTCCGGTCGTACAGCCCCGTCACGAAATCCTTCGCCTCGCACAAGATGGGGGACCGGGTCGTCATCATAAGGGCGATACTCATCTCTTCCGTAATCGATTTCAGCCTGCGCTGAAGGATGGATACCAGAATCTTGTCAATCTTCACGTCGCTCATTTTAAAATCCTCCCTTTCACCTCGTCTTCCAGTGATTTGAGATAGAGGGTGTAGCTGCCAAAACGGTCCACCAGGACGGAAAATTCCGGCGTCACAAAGGCCGTGGTATTGACCTGCTCCAGGATGGCCGGCCCCTCAATCCTGTTCCCATACCGCAGCTTGAAGCTGTCGAAGACATCCACCTCCTCGAACCGTTTCCAGGTTGGGATAAAGACCTTCCGCCGCTTCTTGAAGGCCTTGGACGGGTCCTCCCCGTCATATTCCTGAGGTGAAAACTTGGGCTTGTCCGTCTTGCCGATACAGGTCAGGCGCATGTTAATCAACTCTACGGGGGTGCCCTCCTCCTCCAGGTCGTAACCATAAAGCTTGTTGTGCTGCGGGTGGAACCGCTCCACCATGGCATCCACATCCACCTTCATCGCGACATCTTCGGGTATCTGCACATTGACCTCGTGGTACTGCTTGACATACCGGAGGTCCAGGGAATAGACGAACTCCACGCGGTCCTCGGAAATTCCCTCTTCCCGCAGGCGCTTGATTCCCTCCTGCTTCATGGTCTCGAAATACCCCTTGAAACGCTGGGTATCCACGTCCTCCATCCTGACGGCGTATGTCTGGACGAAGTCATGTTTCAGATCCGACATCAGCATCCCGGCGGCGCAAAAGATGGAGGATTCGCGCGGCACGAGGATGACTGGAATCTCCAGCTCCAGGGCGATCATGCAGGCGTGGTTCGGTCCCGCGCCCCCCGCCGTCACCAGGGGAAAGTCCCGGGGGTCCTGTCCCTGTTTGACCGACGCCTCGCGCACGGCGGACGCCATGTTGACGTTGATCACATCATACATTCCGTGGGCAGCCTCGTAGAGGTCCATCCCCAGTTTTTTCGCAATCTTTTCCTCGATGGCCCGTTCCGCCTTACCAAGGTCGAGCGGAATCTTCCCGCCAGCGAAATAGTCCTTGTCCAGGTACCCCAGAACAAGGTCCGCGTCGGTGCAGGTCGGTTCCTCGCCTCCCAGGTTGTAACAGGCGGGACCCGGATTGGCCCCGGCGCTCTGTGGACCCATGCGCAACAGCCCGCCTTCGTCGATCCAGCCAATACTCCCGCCACCGGCCCCGATGGTGACCACGTTCAGCATGGGAAAGGCGATGCGAAGCCGGTTAATCTCTCCCATGGTCGTCACCATAGGGGTTTTGTCTTTGATGAGGGCGACGTCAAAACTCGTCCCCCCCATATCCATGGTGATACAATCATCATATCCCTGCGCGTCGGTGTACATGATCCCCGCGACGGGCCCCCCGGCCGGTCCGGACAGAAGTGTCACGGCGGCCCGCTCCATGGCAATCTCCGGCGCCACCACACCGCCGTTGGACTGCATGATCAGCAGGACCCCTTCGTAATGGACATCCTGCAATTTTTTCAGGAGGGCATTCAAGTACCGCCCGAGGATGGGTCCCACGTAGGCGTTCAGGACCGTGGTGCTGACCCGGTCGTAAAAGCGGATGGAAGGAAGAATCTCCTCCGAAAGGCTCAGGTAGGCATCCGGCATCTCCTTCCGGACGACTTCACCCGCCTTTATTTCATGATCCGGGTTGGCGAAGGAGTTCATGAAACAGACGGCGACCGCCTTGACCCCTTCCTTCTTGAAAAACGCCACCTGGTTGAGGACGTCCGTCTCCTCGATGGGCTTGATCACGTCTCCCTTGTAATCAATCCGCTCATCCACAGGGAGGCGAAGATAACGCTGAATCAGCGGCTCCACGTTCTGATACCGGTTGTTATACTGTTCCTCACGAATGCCGCGACGCATCTGAAGGGCGTCCCTGACCCCCTTTGTCGTCAACAATCCCGTCTTTGCTCCCGAATACGTTATGACGGCATTGGTCGTGACCGTCGTTCCGTGCACGATGACCGTGACATCCTTCAGAAACTCTTCCAGGCTGATGTTCCGGTCATCCGCCATCTCCTGAAGTCCCTGCATCGTGGAGCGGGAAGGATCGTCCGGGGCGTTCAGGACCTTGTAAATTTGCGAGCTTCCGTCTTCCATGGTCAGAAGAAAATCGGTAAAGGTCCCTCCAACATCGATGCCAATCTTATATTTCATGGTAACCTCCCACACAACTCGTTAAGATTAAAAACCCACACTGACGCCTCCATCGATAAACACCACCTGTCCTGTCATGTAGCGCGCCTCATCGCTGGCAAGAAAGAGATGCGCCGCCGCGATTTCCTCCGGATCCGCCATGCGTCCCATGGGGATTTTCCTGATGAACCTTTCGACAGCCTCGGGTGGCAGGGATCGGGTCATCTCCGTTTTTGTCGCTCCCGGCGCGACACAGTTCACCGTCACCCCATGGGGCGCGTATTCCAGCGCCAGGGTTCGTGTCAGGCCGATCACACCGGCCTTTGCCGCCGCGTAGTTTGCCTGCCCCGGATTGCCAAGGGAACTGATGGAAGAGGTGTTAATCACCCGTCCGAACCCTCGCTCGGCCATCCCATCGATCACGGCACGGATACAGTTGAAGGTGCCCGTCAGGTTCACCTCGAGGACCCTCAGCCAATCCTCGGCCGAAAGGTTGCGGAACATCCTGTCGCGAATGATGCCCGCGTTGTTGACAAGGATATCGATGGGACCCAGGCGGGACTCTATGGCGTCCGCCACGCGCCGCACGGAGGTGGGGTCCGTGATATCCCCCTGATATGTCTCCGTCGATGAAACCAGGTCTGGAAACGTCTTCTCGAAATCCGACAGGGCGCCTGCATCGATGTCCATCACGGCCACCCGCGCGCCTGCCTTCACGAAGGCCCGGCTAACCGCCGCGCCAATGCCCCGCGCGCCCCCGGTCACCCAGGCGACACGCCCGGTCAGTTCAAAGGCCATTACACGATCCTCGGCTCGTTGAATTCGCCGAAGACCTCGCGAAACACATTCGTCATTTCACCGACCGTCGCGTAGGCCTTGACGGCATCCACCAGGAAGGGCATGACATTTTTCCCGTCTTCCGCCGCCTTCCTCAATTCCCTGAGGGTCCTGGCGACTTCCTTGTCGTCCCGTTCCCGTTTCACTTCTTTCAGGCGCTCGATCTGCTGGTCCACCACGCTCGGGTCGTATTCGTGGAGCGCCACGTCTTCCTCTTCCTTCGATTCATCCGCATAGAGGTTGACGCCCACCTTCTTCAGCTTTCCGGTCTGGAGGTCCTTCTCGAACTGGTAGGCCTGCTGCGCCACCAGTTTCTGGACAAATCCCTGCTCCACCGCCTCGGCCATGCCACCCATCTTCTCGAGCCGCTCCATCTCCTCGACGATCTTCTCTTCCATCTGCTTGGTCAGGGTTTCGATGAAGTAGGA
Organism: Pseudomonadota bacterium; assembly: GCA_015493505.1. GTDB lineage: Bacteria > Desulfobacterota > S145-22 > S145-22 > S145-22 > S145-22. Next base: position 3,622 of record WGDA01000146.1, read on the forward strand.
GCCCGCCAGGGGGTCCACCGTATCCCGCAGGCCCACCTCTTCCATGACAATCTGAAGCGTCCGCAGGGACAGCAGCGCCGAATGGGGCGTCGGAATCGTGTAGGCCTCATCGTAGGAACACAGGGCGATGGTCTGCGCCCCGCTCAGGGCCGCGGCCAGCGCGTAGAAGGCGCCGCGCACGATGTTGTTCTCCGGCTCTTTCTTTGTCAGACCATAGCCTCCCCCGCCAAACAGGCCCCGCAGGAAAAGGCTCTTGGGATTCTTCGCGCCATATTTTTCCTTCAGGTTTTTCGCCCACAGCTTCCGGCCCGCCCGAAACTTGGCCACCTGCTCCCACAAATTTCCAAACACATTGAAATTGAACGAGAACCTTCGAACGAAGTCATCCACGTGGTAACCCCGCGCCAGGACGTTGTCGATATACGTGTTGGCGATCTGGATGGCGAACCCGATCTCCTGCGCCGGGGTCGCCCCGGATTCCCGGATGTGATACCCGCAGATGCTCACGGGATTACACCGGGGCAGCTCGTTCATGGAATACTCGATGGTATCTCCGATCAGCCGGATGGACGGTTTGACCGGGAAGATCCAGGTCCCGCGCCCGATAATCTCCTTCAGGATATCGTTTTGGGGCGTGGCGCTGATCTGATCCTTTTTGTAGCCGTATTTTTCCGCGGTCGCCTGGAACATGGCCAGCATGATGGAGGCCACCGCGTTGATGGTCAACCCGACCCCGATCCGGTCCAGGGGGATATCTTTGAAGGCGATCTCGAAATCCCGCAGGGTATCCACGGCCATCCCGACCCGCCCCACTTCACCGGCGACCCGCGGGTCGTCTGAATCGTACCCCATCTGGGTGGGCAGGTCGAAAGCGACATTCAGCCCCGTCTGCCCGTGGGAAATCATCAGCTTGAACCGTTCATTCGTCTCGACGGGCGTTCCGAACCCCGTGTACTGGCGGGTCGTCCAGGCACGGGTCCGGTACCCCTGGGGGTGAATCCCACGGGTATAGGGGTACTGCCCGGGGTCTCCCAGGTCCTTTTCATAATCGAATCCTATTTCCTTCAGATCTTCCGGCGTGTAAACCGGCTTGACCTTCAACCCGGACTGCAGGGTGACATCCAGCACCCTGTCTTTTTCATCCTTGGTATAATACGCGACACCCATGTTTCCCTCCAGAAGTAACTGATTAACCGTCACGGGCAGCCGCCGCGGAGGCGGCGCCAGTCAACGGGAATTCCCCTATGTTGCGGCGATTTCGCGGATCCCCTCGACAATCGTGTCAAAGGGGGTTCCCCCGGGGAACACAGCGTTCACACCCAGCGCTTTCAGCTTTTCCACGTCCCGCTTCGGGATGACGCCCCCGACGGCCACCTTCACGTCCCGCATCCCCTTTTCCCGCATCTTCTTGATAAGTTCCTCGCAGATAGGCAGGTGCGCCCCGGAGAGGATGCTCAGCCCGATGACATCCACGTCTTCCTGAAGCGCCGTCTGGACGATCTGGTCAATCGTCTGGTGCAACCCCGTGTAAATCACTTCCATGCCGGCCTCTTTCAACGCCTGGGCGACCACTTTGGCTCCCCTGTCATGTCCGTCCAGACCGGGTTTCGCCACAAGAACACGAATCGTCCTTTTTTCACTTTCTCCCATCTTTCATCTCCATCGTATGTTAGGTCCTTTCTATCTCTTACAGTCGCCCCGTCAGCTCACGGGCGATGACCGTCTTCAAGATCTCGTGGGTCCCGCCCCCGTACAGCAGAAACCGGGCGTCCCTGAAATAGCGCTGCGCCGGATACTCCATGGCAAACCCGTAGGCGCCATAGATCCGCGTGACCTCGTCCACCACCTTGCACGCCATCTCCACGGCGAACATCTTGGCGCTCGCCGCCTCCTTCGTGTGCGGCAGGTCGTTGTCCTTCAGCCACGCCGCCTTGTACACCATCAGGCGTGCCGCCTCATAGTTCATGTACATCTCGGTCAGCTTTGCGGCGATGAGCTGGAATTTGGCGATGGGGCGTCCGAAGGCGGTACGTTCCTTGGAATACTGCAACCCGTCTTCAAAGGCCGTTTTGGCCAACCCCAGGGCGAGGGCTCCCGTCATAATCCTGATTTCCGCGAGAATCTGCCCCAGGTAAACCACGCCCTTCCCCTCCTCTCCCAGGAGGTTCTCCGCGGGAATCTTGCAATCGTCGAAGGTGAGTTCCGTGTTTTCCGACCCCCGGGTTCCCAGCTTGTGAATCTTCTTCCCCACGTTGTAGCCCGGCGTGTCCCGCTCAATCAAGAAAAACCCCAGCCCTTTCAGCCCCTTGGACCGATCCGTGGAAGCCACCACCGTCGCGAAATCCGCCACCGTCGCGTTGGTAATCCATGTCTTTTGCCCGTTGACGATATAATAATCCCCCTCCTTGCGGGCGGTGGTATGGATGTTCGCCAGGTCCGAGCCGGCGTTGGGCTCGGTAAAGGCGATGGTTCCCAGCTTCTCGCCTCTCAGGGCCGGGAAAAAGCACCGTTCCTTAATCGCGTCGGAGCCAAACCGGAAGATGAAGTCCGTTCCCATGAGGGTCTGCATGGCGATATTCGCGCCCACGCTGAGAGAACCCCGGGCGATCTCTTCGATAAACAGGGTGTAGGTCATCATGTCGGCGCCCATTCCCCCCACGGATTCCGGATAGCGTATCCCCAGATACCCCAGCCGGCCCATCTCCTGAATGATGTCCGTGGTAATCTCGTCCCGGACATCGATTTCCTCGGCGCGGGGCTTAATCTTCTTGTCCACAAGTTTCGCCACATTGTCTTTGAAAAACTGCTGATCTTTCGTCAAGCGAAAATCCATGCAACCCTCCTTTATCCTAATCTCGAAGTTCGAAAATTACCCTCTTACCCTATGGCACAAGGGGGTAAATGTCAAGAATTTCCAAACTATATTTTGCGCAATAATGACCTGGCATCTCCACCCCTTCGCCTCCATCACCGCTCATGTTTTTCACCGGACAGCCGATATAGAAGATAAAAAAGGGAGCGATTCATGAAATATCGTGTCTTCTTATGCCTGGTAGCATGCGCGTTCATTGCCGCGGGGTGCGCGACGCGCCCCCAATCATCCAGCGTTTTATCCAGCGCGGAAGAGATCCCGGGGATTTACGAAGGCCAGAACAACCCCGGCTCCTATATCACGATTCGCGTGACGGGTAAGGGTGTCGCCCCGGAGGGTGTCAGCAGCCCCGCCCAGGCAAAAATTCTTTCCGAGCGCGCCGCGGAGGCCGACGCGTATCGCCTTCTGGCGGAAAAGCTGCGGGGTATCCTCGTGACGACTTTTCAGACCACGCAAGACGGGAAAGTAACGGAAGATGTGATTCACACACAGACGGAAGCGCTCCTTCGCGCTACGCAGATCGTGGATATCCGGCACTATCCCGACGGACTGACTGAGGTGGATATGGTCGTCCGCATCGCCAAAAACGCGCATGAAGACTTTTAGGCCGGCGAGCAGCTTCCTTCTCCCGATTCTTGCCACGCTGTTTTTTTCCCTTTTCCCCCCCGAGGGCAAATGCCAGCCACCGCTTCGTTACTACCTGGTCAGGAAAACGGTGACCGTCCGGAACGGGGTAACCTCTTCAGGGCGGGCTGAAATCTTCACGCTGCGTGACACACGGGGATTCGGAAATCTCTCGTTCAGAACCGTGTGGCTGAAGGGCGCGACCCCCCTTACCCTTCCCGCCGAAAGGGCCGCGGTGAAACGGGCGGCCATGGACAACGCCATGGCGTCCTACGCGTCGGAGACACGGGACGTGATGGTCTCTTCCGGCATGGAGACGGGAACGGAACGGCCAGGCGTGGTGACCCGGGTTGTCACCCAATACCTGTTCACCCCGCCCCGCGAGCCGGTGCGCGTGGCCGTCAAAGGATACACCCTGCGGGTTTCTTTCCGGGCATCCGTTTCAAGGGTGGATAACCGGTTTTTCGAGCTGTTCCCCGAAACGCCGGGAAGCAACCTGGCCCCCGGCCTGAAAGAAATCTGCCATGACCTCGTATGGAGGCTGTTTGCCCTGCGTTCGTTTTTCACGCCTGGCGGCACGCCTTACAGGTGAAACAGCCGTGAGAGCTGCGTGAGGGTCTCCTCCAACTCACGGCGCGCCCTCTCCTTGTCCGGCCCCTTCACTGAAAAGGGATAGTCATACAGGCTGCCTACCTCCATCTCGGGGCCAAACATCATCCCTCCCACGAGTCCCGCGAACTCGTCCCGCGGATCTGTCCCGCTCAACACGGCCCACGCCAGGGTCCAGCACCGGGCGGTCCGGTAGATGTCGTATCCGCCGCCGCCGGTGGCAAGAATCCTTTCGCAAACCCCTTTCAGCTCGCTGATCACCTTGATGTAGGCATTGTTGGTCAGCATCAGGTCGGTCAAAGGGTCGGAAATCATGGCGTCCGCCCCCAACTGGGCGACGAGGATGTCCGGCTCGAACCGCCTGACGAGGGGAAGCGCCGCCTCATAAAAGGCCTGCAGGAAGAGTTCGTCGTCCGTTTTGAGCGGCAGGGGAATGTTGACCGTGAAGCCCTCTCCACGGCCCTTTCCTGTTTCCTCCACGAATCCCGTGTGGGGGAAAAGATACTTTCCCGATTCGTGCAGGGAGACACACTGAACCCGCTCTTCCTCGTAAAAGGCCTCCTGAACACCATCTCCGTGGTGGGCGTCGATATCGACATACGTGACCCGTGCCCCATCGGCCAGTGCCTCCCGAATGGCAATCACAAGGTCATTGATGTAACAGAACCCCTCGGCGCGGGAACGGTGGGCGTGATGAAACCCGCCCAGAGGATTGAAGGCGGCTTCCGCCTCGCCGTTCAGCAACGCCCTGACGCCTTCCCA
>WGDA01000147.1 GCA_015493505.1 Pseudomonadota bacterium
ATATAATGTTAAAAATAAAATGCTTATACTTGAATATCAATTGCCATCAATTGAAAGTTTTCCTTCAGTTAAAGAGGTCAAATATGTTAAGGGGGAGTTCAGAAAATATTATATCTCCGAAACTCAGAAGAAAAAAATGTTCAATGAGACACTGTACAAAATAGTATTGCGTATTTTGGAGGAACTATTTATTGCGGATGAAAATAATTCGATAGATATGATTACCTTCAATGGATGGGTAGAAACTGTTGATAAAGCAACTGGAAAGAAAATGACAAATTGTATCTTAACGATTCAGATCGATAAAAAGACTTTTTTAGATATTGATCTCCCGAATGTTGATCCGAAGGATTGTTTTAAAGGCTTAAAAGGTATTTCAGGTGGAAATTTGTATAATCTTGTTGCCGTCAAACCCATTCTTCAAATTAATAAAAGCGACAAAAGATTTGTTCAAAGCTATGATGTTGCAGATTCAATGGATGAATCAACAAATCTTGCAGCAATGGATTGGGAAGATTTTGAGCATCTTATTAGGGAATTATTTGAAAAGGAATTCCAAAAAGATGGTGGAGAGGTAAAAGTAACCCAAGCGAGTAGAGATGGCGGTGTGGATGCGATAGCATTCGATCCCGACCCTATTCGAGGGGGAAAAATAATTATTCAGGCAAAAAGATATACCAACATCGTTGGGGTGTCCGCTGTAAGAGATTTATATGGTACTGTTTTAAACGAAGGGGCAACAAAGGGTATTCTGGTGACAACATCAGATTATGGCGCTGATGCATATAATTTTGCGAAAGATAAACCTCTCACATTGTTGAATGGACAAAATCTATTGTATTTGCTTAAGAAGCACAATTATCATGCAAAAATTGACATAAAGGAGGCTAAAAGAATTTTAGCTACAGAGAAATACGGGATGAAGAGGGATGAAGAGGGGACGTAAATAATTTAATAAGTTGATAGATTGAAAAGTTTGGTAAAAAACTTTTCAAATCAATTACCTTCTATACAGTTAGGATCTATTCAGGAATTTATCTTTTTTCATGCATTGCATGTCCAGGGCAGGCGCCTTTTAGTGAAGAAGCATAAGGGACTGGGTGATGAGTGCTGAGGACTGAGTTAAAAAGTCTATCATATTTCACAAGCTCTCAAGTTCCTTTTTAATCCGCTCTGCTAAAAATATTTTCATAAGAGACTGATAGGGGACATCCCTCTTGTTCGCCAGGAGCTTGAGCTCTTCAAGCATGGATTCCGGCAAACGGAGCGATATCTTTTTCACGGAGGGTTTGAGATTGGCAAAAGTGATCCGTTCCGCTTCCTTCCAGTTGATATATTCCGTTGAATCATGCGAAGCCCAGAATTCCCTTTCCTGGTCTTCATTTTTGAATTCAGGCAATCGTTTCTTCATGGTTATAAATCCTCCTTTCCTTACGGCTCATGTCCCGCGCTGAGATGACGCGGATAAGATTGTTTCGAATCGTGAACACGAGAAAAAGTTTTCGGTCCAAATCTGTTTTCCCAAGAGCGTAAAACCTTTTCTCTGTTTTTGAATGACTCGCGTCATCCTGAACTACCAAGGGACGGTTACAAAATACCTGTTCACATTCTGCTGGGCTGACTTTGTGTTTTCTCCAGTTTTTTTCAATATTGCCGTCGTCCCAATCGAAGCCCGCGCAGGCATAAAACAGTTCCTTGTATATTTTATCCATATTGGATGTATATATCTATGCAATACATAAGTCAATAGAAGAAATGGTAGAAATGGTGGGTAGAAATGGGTCAGGCTTGACTTCTTTGAGTTTTATCACGTGAGGTATTTATCGAAAGATTTTTCCGCCAGCAGCCAACCGCTAACCGCCAACGTCGTTTTCGATTTTCCACACATCACAGATTACGGATCACTCATCACTGCTCAACCTTGAACGTAGAACGTAGAACGTAGAACTTTCCTTTTCGCTTTTCACCCCAGTGAAATCCGCTTACGCTGTGGCTTCGCCAACTTCACAGGGTAAACCTTCCTCCTTCAACCTAATTCAAAATATATACAATGCGCGGGACAGATGTTATCCGCGCAGGCGGGGACCAGCCCCTGTTCGATCCGGTGGACACACAGATTGCATTTCATGGCGATGTTTTTCTCCGCGTCGAAGGTGATGGCGTCATAGGGGCAGGCCTCGATACAGGCCTGGCACCCGGTGCATTTTTCCGAGTCGAGAATGACTATGCCGTCAGGGCGCCTCTCGATCGCCTCAACCGGGCAGGCCGTCGCGCAGGGGGCGTCCTCGCAGTGCTGGCAGAAGGCCACGTGGAAGGTGTAATCACCCCGGTGCGCGTCCAGGTCGGCGGGTTCCACCTCTTTTACCTTGATAATCTTGAGGCCGATGGGGATGTCGTTTTCCTGTTTGCAGGCGACCTCGCAGGTCTGGCAGCCCCAGCAGACCGCATCGTCGATCCAGAGTCTGTAAGTTTTCATGATTCCTCGTCCCCCTTGCTTTCAGGATAGATTTTGCACAGCAGGACCCGAACGCTCGTGGCGCCCATGGCGGGATCGCAGGCCTCGTAGGCGTTGTCCGTGAGGAGATTGATGTTTGATTCCTCCCAGCCGTGGTCCGGCTCTTTCCGTTCCGGGAACCACCAGGCGTGTTGCGCGCCCACGACGTTGGGGTGGATTCTCGGCGTCAGTTTGGCCCGCTGGCGGACCTTGCCGCGCGGGGATTCGATGATGACCCAGTCCCCGTTTTGGATGCCCTCCTTTTTCGCCGTGTCGGGATGAATTTCCACCGTGGGATCGGGATGGAGTTCCCGCAGCCAGGGAACCTGGCGGTTCTCCGTGTGGAAGAATCCTGGCAGGCGCATCCCCGTGATGAGGATGTAGGGGTAGTCCTTGGTTAGTTCCGGCGTGCTGACGGGACTCTCCGGCGGTTCCTGGAACTGGGGCAGGGGGTCGTAGCCCCACTTTTCCAGCAGCGTGGAGGCCAGCTCGAATTTCCGGGTCGGGGTGGAAAACCCCTTGGTTTTATACTTACGATAGGCCGTCTCTCCCTTGATGTAATCCATCTGTTTGAATTCCTGCCAGGTGATGCCGAGGGGTTCCAGGATGTAGTCGAGGCCGCCCTCGAAGGTCTCCCACCAGTCGTCTCCCTGGCCAACCCGGTGGGCCAGGTCGTTGAGCATCTCGTGATCGGAGCGGCATTCCCCCACCTGGATTGCCTTCCGCCGGGGCAGGATGTAGCCGTGTCGTTTCCAGAAATCTCCGATGTAGTCCATCTCCAGCCACGTGGCGGCGGGAAGGACGATGTCCGCCATCTCCGCCGTGGGGGTGAGGAAGAAGTCGGCAACGGCCATGAATTCAACCTTTTCCAGGGCGTGATAGACCTCCCGGGCGTTGGCGCGTGTCAGCAGGGGGTTGGAGCTGATGAGAAAGAGCATCTTGACGGGGTAGGGCTCTTCCTCAAGGATGGCGTCCCACACGCACTTGGGGTTGATGATGGCGAAATTGCCCGCCAGGCGGAAGCGGTCCCCTCCGAGGCGTTTGGCCGCCTGTTCCTTCGGAAGACGCTTGTGGGCGCCGAAGTCGCTGACGCTTCGGATCTTCGGAGGCTTGAACAGGACCTGCCCCCCGGGGATGTCTATGTTTCCCGTGATCCCCATCAGGGCCATGAGGGCCCGGTCGTTATCGGCGCAGGTGACCTGCTGTTCGATGGCCACGCCCCACTGAATCCCCGCCGGCTTGGTGGTGGCGTAGAGCCGCGCGGCGGCGGCGATCTTCTCCTTGGGGACCCAGGTGATCTGTTCCACCCGCTCCTGGGGATACTCTGCCGCCCGTTTCTTGAAGGCCTCCCATCCGTGGGTGTAGTTTTCCACGAATTCCTTGTCGTAGAGTTTCTCTTCGATAATCACGTTGGCCATGCCGAGGGCCAGGGCCGTGTCCGTCCCGGGGCGAAGCTGGAGCCAGATGTCCGCGCGGGCTGCCGCCCGCGTTAACCGTGGGTCGACCACAATGAGTTTCGCGCCCTTGTTGAATGCGACGGTGAAATTCTCCCCCTTGTATTCATCCGGGTTGCTGATGACGATGTTGTTGCCCCACATCATGATACATTTGGGGTTGTTGGCGTAATCCACGACAACATTGGTGCCGCAGGTGAGGATGCTGGTGGCGATGCGGGGTCCGTAGCAGAAGTGGCCCGCTGTCAGGACGTTGGGCGTGCCGAGGAGGTTGGCGAACCGGTAGATGACGCTCTCGTTGTCCCGGCCCGTGCCGTAGCCCATGACGATCGATTCTGCCCCGTATTCCTTCTTGTAGGTGAGGATGCGCTCCGCGATGGTGTCCAGCGCTTCGTCCCACGTGATCTGTTCCCATTTTCCACTCATCTTGGGACCGACCCGTTTCACGGGATACGTGAGGCGGTCCGGGTGGTAAGCGAGCTGCGCGGCGGCCAGTCCCTTGCTGCAGAGGGTGCCGTGGTTGATGGGACAGTCGGGGTCCCCGGCAATCTTTTCGATTTTTCCCTCTTTGAGATAGATGAGCACGCCGCATCCCCCATGGCAGAGGCGGCAGTGGCTCTTGACCACGGTGTCATAACCGTAGGCCTCCATCTCTCTTTCAACGTTGGAATGTTTATACTGGATCATGGTTTACTCCGTAAAAGGTAAAAAGTTTTAAGTTTTAGGTGGTTAAGTGTTAAGTTGAAGAAAAAGGCAAAAAAGTGCAAAAAGTGGTTCGCTCGAAGGCGCAAAGAAAGGCAGAAATGCTTAAGATTACGAGATATTAAATCAAGCAAGAAAATAGAAACAGGATTTACGAGCATTTTAAGCGCTGGTGCCTCCGATGGTAATGGGCGCGCCCATGGCACGGGAGAGGGCCATCGCTGCAGAGCGGGTTTTCTCACCGATGGCACGTGCTTCCTCCTCGGGAAAAGTCCCCACGGCGATTAAAGCCCCCACGATTTGGCCGTTTCCACCAAAGACGGGGGAGGCTGCGGCGTGAATCCCTGGCTGTAGGTCTCCCATGTCCAGGGCGTACCCTTTTTCAAGGCAGATGGCTATCTCTTCGTTTAAACGGTGCCGATCGAGGCGTTCCGGGCTCCCGTGAAAGTAGAGTTTCTTCCTCTTGAGAATCCGGGCGCGCTCCTCTTCCGGGAGAAAGGCGACTATCGCCTTGCCGTGGGCCCCGGCAGTCAGGCGGAAGCGGTGGCCGAACGCGATAGTTATGCCCAGATGAGAGTTGACGTCCTTTTTAGCGGCAACGATGAGGTAATCCCCCGCAATGATACCCAGCAGGGCGGTCCCCCGGGTTTCCGCGGCGAGGGCTTCCAGGTAGGGCAGGGCCTTTTCCCGGATATCGAGGTGACGTAAAAGATGGTGGGATAAGGTGATAAGTGTAGGCCCCAGGCTGTATCGCTTGGTGGCCTCGTTACGTTCAATGAGCCCGTAGGCGGCAAGGGTTTTCAGGATCGCGTGCCCTCGGCTCTTGTAGATCCCCAGCGCCTGGCAGATCTCCGTCAAGTTCGCCGTGCCGCTTTCGTTTCGGGTGAAGTAGAGGAGAATCCGGGCGGCCTGCTCCACGGCGGGAACCAAGGCAGCGCTTTTGTTGCCCTCTTTTTCTGGTTGCCTTCCTGAGGATGTATTCACCATTTTCATCACCAAAAAGTTCTGTATATAGAATAATATTCTTTATATAGAATCATAGAACACAAATTTTGGATTTGTCAAGAGTTTTTTTGATAGGAGCGCAACTTATGTGGTTGGAATCCAGCTCGAAGGAATATGTGCCTTCTCGCGAGTGATTCAGGGGGGCTTGACATGGGGGTTTAAATGTAATATTACCAATGGTATATAAAGTTACCATTGGTAATAATTCTTTAAAAAAGGAGTGCGAATGGGGAGTATGGCGGTACTGGCGGCGGATGAGACATTCGATACGCTCAAGGAAAAGCAATACGAGGCGAAACGTGAAATCATTCTGAAGGCTGCGGAGCGGGTGTTTGCCCGGACCTCATTCAGGAAGGCCAGCATGCGGGAGATCGCGCGGGAGGCTGGGATCTCGCATGCTACGATCTACCGCTATTTCCCCGACCAGCAGACCCTGTTCGTGGAAGCGTTTCTGCGAGGCGTTCAGGAGATCGTGCGAGTGATTGACCGGATCATGGAACAGGGCCGGGAAGATCTGCTCGAGGCGGTTGCCGAGGCCTTCGTGTTATTTCTCTTCGACAATGATCACTATTTCAAGATGATGTCGAACTTCATGCTGGAAGGTGAGGTGGCGCCACCGCTTTATGATAAAATTAACACTATCGCTCGTTCATTGATGAACCGGTTTGAAACGGTCCTGACGCGGGAGGGGATCGCCGTGCCTCCACGCGTTCTGATCCACAGCTTCTTTTCCGCCTTGAACGGCATTCTCATTACTTTTCACGATTATCCCGGAAGAGACCGGGCGCAAATCCGCCAGCATGTTCGACGACTCGCGCGCCTGACGGCGGCGGTTTTCAAACGTGGAGGAACCATAGAACAAAATTAAGGGGGGACAGATATGAAATCATACGTTGTTCACCAGCTTTTGGACCGAACCCTGGTTACGCATCCGGGCCAGGAAATCGTGGCACCCGCCAAACGATATACCCTGGAGGCATTTTACGGACGGGTTTTGAGGCTTGCTCAGGGGCTGAAGAAGCTGGGGCTGCGAAAAGGGATGGTCGCGGGGGTTCTGGACGTCAATACCCATCGGTTTCTGGAGCTTCATTACGCCCTTTCCATGCTGGGCGTGGTAATTCATACCATCAATTTCCGCCTGGCACCGGAACAGCTTGTCTATTCCATGGTCGACGCGGAGGACGCGTGGGTCTTTGTCTCGGATACTTTCCTCAAGGTAGCGGAGCCAATCGCCGGAAAGTTTGAAAACTGGGTAGTCATGTCAGACATTGAAGACCTTTCCTCGCCTGAGGCGATGAACGCCTACAACTACGAGGCGATTATCGAAACGGGCCGGGAGGACGTCCCTCCCGAGGCGGGGAATGTCCGGGAGGCGGATGTCTTTTCCATCTTCTATACGACGGGAACCACGGGGAAACCGAAGGGAATTCGCTATCGGCACAAGGAAATCACGATCGGGACCCTCCAGCTTTTTCATCACCTCGCCCTGCATGAAGGCGGCGCGCGGGTCAGCAGTTCCGATGTTTACATGCCGCTGATTCCATTCTTCCATATCCACGCGTGGGGGATGGCTTTCTTTCCCCTATATCTCGGGGCGAAACTGGTCCTGGCGGGGGCGGCGACGCCGGAACGGCAGGTCCAGCTTATCGAAAGGGAAGGGGTGACCTGGTTAAACATGGTGCCGACCCAGCTCCACATGCTTCTGGAGACGGGGAAATTTGGCAACGTGAAAATCTTGACGGGTGGCAGCCCGTTCCTTTCCGGCCTGGCGAAACGCGCCCGGGAGGCGGGTGTGACGTATAGCCTGATTTATGGCGGATCGGACCAGTTGGGAACAGCCATATCAGTTGTTCCGGAGGATGTATCCAGGGAGAGCGACGAGGCCTGGGAATGGTTGCGTGTGGGGATGCGTCCCCTGCCCATGGTCCGGGTTTCCCTTCGCGACAGAGACGGAAACGAGGTGCCCCGTGATGGCCAGAGTCTCGGTGAAGTCTGGGTCCAGAGCCCCTGGCTGCCGGAGGGATATTATAAAAGGCCCGAGAAAACGAAGGAGGCTTACAAAGATGGCTGGTTCAAGACCGGGGATATCGGGATGTTCTACCCCAACGGGCTGCTCTACGTGGCCGACCGGGAGGGTGACGCGGTCAAAAGTGGCGGGGAATGGATTCCCACCGGCACACTTGAGGCGGTTCTGTCCGACAATCCCGCCGTGGCCCTTGTGGCTGTGATCCCTGTCAAGGACGAGCGGTGGGGACAGCGCCCCCTGGCCGTGGTGAAACCCCGCGGTGAAGTCACTGAAGACGACCTGAGGGCCTTTCTCCTCGAGAAGGTGTCGGAAGGGAAGATCGCGAAATTCTGGATTCCCGACCGGTTTGTCTTCGTCGAGGAGATTCCTTTAACCAGCGCGGGGAAGCTGAATAAGAAACTTTTGAGAGAGCAATATACCAAATAGGAGGAAATCATGGCGACGGACGCATTGATATCGGAGACCGACAAGACCCTGCGGGAGGAGATCCGGGCATTCGTGAAGTGGGTGCCCCGGCAGCTCCTGTTGGACATGGACGAGGACAAAGTTCGATACCCCAAGGAATTCATAAAGGAGGCGGGTCGGAGAAACCTGCTCGGACTGCGTTTCGACCCCAAATGGGGGGGACGGGGCCTGCCCTGGACGTCAGAGATGATAGCCCTGGAAGAGGTGGGGGTTTTGGGAACAGCCCTGGGGTGCCTCTACGCGCTGGTGTCTATCGTGGGGGAGGCGATTCATGTGTTCGGTACGGACGCGCAGAAAGAGAAATATCTGAAACCGATGATCGAGGGGAAGATCGGTTCCGCGGAGGGCCTTACGGAGCCGCGGGGTGGGTCCGATTTCTTCGGCGCCACGACCGTGGCCCGGCGGGAGGGCGACGTCTTCGTTCTGAATGGGCAGAAGCGCTTCATCGTCGGGGCGGAAGGGGCGGACGTGCTTTCGATCTACGCGAAGGTGGACGGCATCGACGACCCCAAGAAGGCCATGACGGCCTTTCTCGTGGAGCGGGGGCCGGGAGTGAGCGTGGAGCATCTCTATGGCCTGATGGGAACCCGGGGGGGCGGCACGGGGCGGCTGGTCTTCCGTGACGCTGTCGTTCCCGTGGAAAATGTGCTGGGAGGCGAGGCGGGGATCGGCAACGGCACCCGTGTTTTTCACCAGATGATGATTCCCGAACGGCTCACCTCTGCGGGGGCGGCGGTGGGTATGGCAAGGGCGGCGCTCGAGATCGCGGCCCGTTACGCGGACAAGCGCACGGCCTTCGGCCGTAGGATCCGGGATTACGAGGGCGTCAGCTTCAAGGTCAGCGAGAGCCTGACCCTGCTCGACGCCGCGCGGGCCCTCAATCACGCTGCTGGCCATGCGGTGGACACCCATCAGACCTCCGGCGGGAAGGTGCGGCGCCTCGTCTCCGAGGCGAAAAAGTTTGCCACCGACGCCGCCTGGACCGTCGTCAACCACGCCATGCAGATTCTGGGGGGTATCGGATACACCAACATCTATCCCGTGGAGCGGCTCCTCCGCGATACCCGCCTGATCACCATCTGGACCGGGACCAACGAGATCATGGACCTGGTCATCCAGCATGAATTTTACCGGGAGTTTCTGAAAAATCCTCTACCGGGACGGGACATGGAAGAGGACGCCGCGGGCGCCGAATACGTGGAGGAAAAGGTTTACGACGGGTAGGGGAAAAACTGTGTCGGATGAGCGGTTCTACCCGGCGGAAAGATACCTGGACGACCGGCAGCGTCATTTTCGGCCTCGCGGGGAAACGAGCCGGCGCGCTCTTTTGGTAGAAGCAGCGTAAGGTGGTGCCCCCTGTCTCCGGGTGGGGCGACGAGCGAAACGTATGAAGGCGAATCGAGGGTTACGGGAATAGTTACGTCCCGTGGCGGAAGTCCACGGTAAGTTCTTCGCCTCCCAGGGTAATCCGGGCTTCGGTGGGGGGTGTCTGGCTGATGACCTGTCCCCTGCGGATCACGTAGAGGCGAACGGAGCGCAGCCGCAGCGCCTCATGGATGTCTCCTGCCTGGAGGATTACAACGTCTCCGAAGCACCCCGGTTCCAGGCCATAACCTTCCAGGCACAGGGTTCTGGCCCCGTTGATGGTGACCGCGTCGAACATCCGTTTCATCTCCGTGACGCCAGTCATTTGGGCCACGTGCAGCCCCATGTGCGCCACCTCCAGCATGTCGTGAGAGCCAAAGCTGTACCACGGGTCCATGACGCAGTCATGACCGAAAGAGACGTTGATGCCCATTGCCATGAGTTCCTTTACGCGCGTCATGCCCCGGCGCTTCGGATAGGTGTCGTGCCGCCCCTGAAGCGTGATGTTGATGAGCGGGTTAGCCACGGCGTTCAACTCCGCTTCCTTCATCAGGGGCATCAGTTTGCTGACATAGTAATTGTCCATGGAATGCATGGAGCTGAGGTGTGATCCCGTGACGCGTCCCTGAAGCTTCAATCGTTGCGTGTGGTAGGCCAGCGTTTCCACGTGCCGTGAGAGGGGGTCGTCGCTTTCATCGCAGTGCATGTCCACGGGCAGTCCCCTTTCGGCCGCCAGCTCACACAGCAGCTTGATGGATTGAGCGCCTTCTTTCATGGTCCGCTCGAAGTGGGGAATACCTCCCACCACGTTCACGCCCATGTCCAGGGCGCGTGTCAAGTTTTCCACGCTGCCAGGGGAGCGCAGGTAGCCGTCCTGGGGAAAGGCCACGAGTTGAAGGTCAATAAATTTCTTGAATTCTTCCCGAATTTCCAGCAGAGCTTGGACGGCCAGCAGCCGGCTGTCGCTGATATCCACGTGGCTCCGAATGGCCAGCGTGCCCTTCGCGATGGCCCAGTGGCAGAGCTTCCGGGCCCGTTCCTTGATGGTTTCAACAGTCAGGTGGGGTTTGAGCTCTCCCCACAGGGCGATCCCCTCGAGGAGTGTGCCGCTTTCGTTGACCCTGGGTTGCCCGTAGGTCAGCGTGGCATCCATGTGAAAGTGGCTGTCCACGAAAGGCGGCGTGGCGAGGCAATTCGCCGCGTCGATTTCCCGTCTGGCTTCCGCCTGGATGGCGGGGGCTATTTCCACAATCCGGCCATCCTGGATGGCGATATCTATCCCTTTTCGCCCGTCGGGGAGATTGGCGTTTCGAACCAGGCAATCCAGCATTACCGTTCCTCCTTCCTGAAGGGTTTCAGCAGGGCCGCGGGTACTCGGGCGTTCCGTGAGACGAGGGCCATTCCCACGATGGTAAACACGAATGGCATCATCAGGAAAACCTGATAGGGAACGTGGATGACACCGCTCGCCTGGAGGCGTAACTGCAGGGCGTCGATGAAGGCGAAGAGGAAGGCGCCCGCCGCGCTCTTGTAGGGGTCCCACTGCCCAAAAACGATCAGAGCGATGCAGACCCATCCGCGTCCGGATACGACACCAAAGGTATAGGCGTTGTACTGCGCCATGGCCAGAAAGGCCCCTGCCAGGCCCGACAGCGCCCCCGCGATAATCAATCCCTGATAACGGTATGCGGACACGCTCACACCGGCGGAGTAGGCCGCTTTCGGATTTTCTCCCACGGTCCGGAGATTCAGGCCCCAGGGGGTGGAATAAAGAAGCCAGGCCGAGACGGGAACGAAGATCAGGGCGATATAGACCAGGGCGAACTGGTTGAACACAATGGGGCCGATAATGGGGATTTTTGAAAGCACAGGGATGGCGACGGTATGAAACGGCTTAATCTTCGGCAAGGAGGCGGGCTGACCGAAGATAAGCCGGTAAAAGAAGAAAGATAACCCCGAGCAGAGCAGTGTAATCCCGATGCCGGATACATGCTGGCTGAGCCCCAGACTCACCGTCAGCAGCCCCATGAGGAGCCCCGCCAGGACCCCCGTGGCCATGGCCGCCAGCACCCCCAGCCACAGGTTGTGTGTAAAGTAGGTTGTGGAAAACCCCGCCATGGCTGTCAGCATCATCATGCCCTCGATGCCAAGGTTCAGAACACCGGCACGCTCCGCGTACATTTCCCCGATGGTTCCAAAGATGAGGGGTGTGGCAATCCGGATGAGGGCCGCGAAAAAACCGATCTGAAAAATCTGCGAAAGGATCTCACTCATGGCGCACCTTTTTGAATTTCACTCTGTACTGGTTGAACATGAGGGCGACCAGCATGGTCACAAGGGCGGTTCCTTGGATGACATCCGCCAGGAAGACCGGGACCCCCGTGGCCCGGGACATGGCCTCCGCGCCCGTGATGACCACGGCAAAAAAGAAGGCCGCGGGGATGACCCCAAGGGGGTTGAGGCGCGCGAGCATGGCGATAATTATTCCCGTGTAGCCGTATCCGGGAGAAATACCCTGCATGACCTGAAACTGGATGCCCCCAACTTCCCCGACGCCCGCCAGTCCGGCCAGGGCTCCGGAGATGGCCGCCGCCAGAAAGATGATTTTCGAGACGCTCATGCCGGCAAAACTGGACGCCTTGGGATTTTCTCCCACAGCCGTAATGGAAAAGCCGAGGGTCGTTCGGCGGATAAGAAACCAGATGATGAAGGTGGCTACTGCCGCGACGAGAACGCCGAGATGCAGGCGCGTGTGTTTCAGCAGAATGGGGAACTGGGCCGCCGGCAGGATATCCGGGGAATCGGGATAACCGCTCAGGGGATCTTTCCAGGGACCATTGAGCAGGGCCATCATGCCATAGTCGATGACGAAGTTGAGAAGCAGGGTCGTGACCACGTCGTCAACCTTGTACCGCGTTTTCAGGATGGCGGGGATGGCCGCCCAGATGGCGCCTGCCACGGCGCCCCCCACAATCATGAGAGGAATCAGGCTCCAGGCGGGGACGCCCTTCAGCGCCCCCAGATATGCCGCCGCCATGGCGCCGGCGAGGAGCTGCCCTTCGGCGCCGATATTCCAGAACTTCGCGCGGAAGGCCACGACCACCGCCAGGCCTGTCAATACCAGCGGCGTTGCCTTGACGAGGGTTTCCGCGAAATCGAATTTGGTGAACAGGGCGCTTTTGAACATGATGACGTAAGCCGAAATAACCGAGGCGCCCGCCAGTTTTATCAGGCCGCTGCAGATGATCAGCGTGGCAAGTACTGCAGCCAGCGGCAGCAGCGCGTTCAGCCAGAGGGGCGTGTGCTCCCTGGGTTCCAGTCGAAAGGTGATCATGCCGCCACCTCCTCTTCCATACCGGCCATCAGCAGGCCGACACGTTGCACGGTTGCTTCCGAAATAGGCATGATGCCATTGATTTTTCCCTCATACATAACGGCGATCCGGTCGGACAGCGCGAAGAGTTCTTCCAGATCCTCACTGATGAGGATCACTCCCCGGCCGTTTTTTCTCAGTTCCAGAAATTTTTCATGCACGAACTGGGCGGCGCCCACGTCCAGTCCACGTGTCGGCTGGTCGGCCAGGAGGATATATGGGTCCCAGGCGAGTTCCCGTGCCAGAAGGGCCTTCTGCAGGTTCCCGCCTGACAGGGCCCCCGTGCGGATATCCGGGCTGGGAGTCCGAATGTCGAAGACCTCGATCTGTTCCCGAACGAACGCGTCGATGGCACGCCTCAGGAGAACTCCCTTCCGGTTAAAGCGGGGTTCATGAACGCGGGGCAGAATCATATTGTCTTTTAAGGGCAGTGAGATAATCAGGCCGATCTCCATCCGGTCCTCAGGGATACGCCCCACCCCCAGCTTCTGCACATCCCTGGGGGACAAGCGGTTCATGACCTTTCCCCGAATCTCAACGGAACCGGAAAAGGGGGCGAGCATTCCTGAGATGATTTCCGCCAGCTCCCGCTGGCCGTTCCCGGAAACACCGGCGATACCCAGGATCTCGCCCGCCCTGAGCTGGAAACTGATCCCTTTCAGGCGGGACCGCGCGAATCCCGGCGTGCTGACGTCCTTGAACTCCAGGAGGACCTCTTTGGGTGTGACCGGTTCCTTGACGGGCGGGGTGATTTCATGCCCACACATCAGCTCCGCCAGTTCCTGGCGGCTGACATGTTCTATGTTATCCAGCTCAGCGGTGACCTTCCCCTTGCGCATGATAACAACCCGGTTTGTGATTTCCTGGACTTCCTGAAGTTTGTGGGAAATGAAGATAACCCCCATTCCCTCCGAAGCCATGGATCGCATAGCCTCGAAAAGCCCCTCCGTCTCCTGGGGCGTAAGGGTTGAGGTGGGTTCGTCCAGGATGAGGGCGCGCGCGCCCCGTACCAGGGCCTTGATGATTTCAAGCCGCTGCTGTTCCCCTACCGTCAGGTCGCTGACAAGAGTTTCAGGCTCGACGTAGAGGCCGAAGCGATCCTTTACCACGCGCATGGCCTCCAGTGTGGACTTGCGATCCAGTTTCCCTCCGCGGCCCTTTTGGCCCACCATGAGGTTCTCCAGGACCGTGTGGCAGGGCACGAGATGAAAGTGCTGATGCACCATTCCCACGCCGTGGCGGAGGGCATCTGCTGAATTCTGTATTTTGACTTGTTTGCCATTGATGCGGATGATGCCGGTGTCCGGGGTATAAACGCCGAAGAGAACGTTCATCAAGGTGGTTTTCCCCGCACCGTTTTCACCCAGGAGCCCCAGGATATCTCCGGGGTAGAGGGACAGGCTGACATTGTCGTTGGCCTTGACGGAACCGAAGGTCTTAGAAATCCCTACCATTTCCAAGAGTGGAGCTGGCATACGCACTCCTTTTCTATCTGCGAAAAAAAAGAACTGTGCGGGAACACGACAGGCTCCCGCACAGTCAGAAAAACTGAATTAATAATCAGATTTTGGTGTGGCTTCGTCGATTTTAACCCGGAAGGTCCCCGCCAGAATCTCCTGCTTGCGTTTTTCAACCAGTTGCTTGACCTCCGGGGGAAGTTTTTTCGCCCATTTGTGATAAGGCGCCAGGTAACAGCCACCTTTGGACATGTAGGAAAAGGATCCGAAGTCCTGAGCGGTAAAGACCCCCGCTTTCACCAGGCCTACCACGTATTTCACCGTGGGCCACATATCCCAGACGGGCCCCGTAATCACGGTGTCGGGCGCCAGCTTGGACTGGTCGGACATGTTGGAAATAGCGAGAATATGTTTATCCTTGGCCGCTTCAATGACCCCAAAACGTTCGGCGTAGATGACATCCACGCCGTCCTCGATCTGGGCCAGGGCAGCCTCTTTCGCCTTGGGAGGATCGAAGAAGGAGCCGATGAAGGAAACCTTGCATTTGACCTTTTTGTTTACGTCTTTCGCCCCCGCAATGAAAGCGTTGACGAGTCGGTTGATCTCTGGAATCGCCATCCCGGCCACCACACCGACCTTGTTTGTCTTGGTCATCTTTCCCGCGATCATACCGGAGAGGTACGCCGCTTCCTGAATCCAGTTGTCGAAAACGCCAAAGTTCGGTTCGGCGGGTCCCAGGGCGGATCCAAAGACAAAGGCAATTTTCGGGTACGCCTTAGCCACCCGGCGGGTGATGCGTTCCGCGCCGAAGGCATCGCCCATGATGAGTTGATAACCTTTTTCGGCGTATTCACGCAGGACACGATCGAAATCCGCCGGTTTAACGCTTTCAGACCAGGTGTATTCAATTCCCAGTTGTTTCTTGGCCTTCAACAGGGCTACGTGAATCTGGTGAACCCAGGGTTCCTCGATGGGGGTTTCGAAGACCGCCGCAACCTTGAGTTTCTTTTCCGCCGCAAAGGTTGGTTTTGAGATTGCCCCTCCGACGATAAACATGAAAGCAATCAACCCGACGAATACAATCCGCGTGATTCTCGAATGTCTCATAAACTTCCTCCTCCTTCTTCTTCCTGGTGTAAGCGTTTGATGGTTGCCATCACCTGAAATCCCTCAACCCATAAAACAAGCGGCCTGACCTATCCCCCCTTTCTTATTTGGCTGTTTGATTTTACGTAACACACGCGCTCGTGGGTGTCAAGAATCATTTATTTGTTGCCTCGCGTGTGATGAGATATTCATCTGTTTATAATTATTAACATATTATGTTAATTGTATTCTTGGCAGTAGGTATGGGTTTACAAGTGGCAGAAGAAGTCAGAACGTTGGTTG
>WGDA01000148.1 GCA_015493505.1 Pseudomonadota bacterium
CCCCCGCCGATGACCAGGGCCCGTTTCTCCACGGGGGACTTGAGCGGCTGCAGCGGCTCAAGACGGTTGGCCTTCGCCACGGTCATCTTCACGACTTCCATCGATTTTTCCGTCGCCTTGGCCTTGTCTTCATGGACCCAGGAGCACTGTTCGCGGATATTGGCCATTTCAAACATGTAGCGGTTCAACCCCGCCGCCTCGATGCATTTCTGAAAGGTCTTTTCGTGCATGCGCGGCGAACACGAAGCCACAACCACACGGTCGAGGTTGTGTTCCTTGATGGCGTCCCGGATTGACTTCTGCCCCAAGTCTGAACAACTGTATTTCAGGTCCGTGGCAAACGCCACACCCGGAAGGGACTTCGCCTTTTCGGCAACCGATTTCACGTCAACCACGGACGCGATATTCGTGCCGCAGTGACAGATAAATACCCCAGTTCTGGCCATTTCTACCCTTCTCTCCCGTTAATTTTTTCAATTTTAATGGCGCAAACCTTGTACTCCGGAATCTTGGCGATGGGATCCAAGGCCGCCGAGTTGGTCAAGCGATTAGCCGCCGCCTCCGCGAAATGAAAAGGAATGAAGGCGACACCCTGTTTGATGCCGGAGGTTACCAGCACCTTCACTTCGATCGCGCCCCTGCGCGACGAGACACGGACCCTTTCACCATGTTTCACCCCAAGCGCCTTGGCGTCCTGCGGATGCAGCTCGATGTACGCCTCGTTGATTTCATGGGTCAGCGAGGGGGACACCCGCGTCATGGTCCCCGTGTGATAATGGAACGGCAGACGCCCGGTCGTCAACTGATACGGGTATTCGTCGTCCGGTAGCTCCGCGGGTGGCTTATACTCGATAGGCGTAAAGAGCCCCTTGCCACGGGCGAATCCATCCTTGTGCAGATACGGGCTGCCCGGGTCGTCCTTCTCACGGCACGGCCAGTGAATAATTTCTTTCTCAATCCGGTCGTAATCGATGCCGTGATAGATGGGCGTCAGCTCGGCCAGCTCGTCGAAGACTTCACGGGGTGACTGAAAATCAAAACCCTTGCCCCCCAGGGCCTTGCCCACCAGACAGAGGATTTCCCAGTCGGGTTTCGCCTCTCCGAGGGGGTCGATCGCCTTGCGTATCTTTTGAACCCGGCGGTCCGTGCCCGTATAGGTGCCGTCTTTCTCCGCGAAACTGGCGCCCGGCAACACCACGTCAGCCTTTTTCGCCGTCTCTGTCAGGAAGATGTCCTGGACCACCAGAAATTCCACATCGTCGAGAGCCTTTTCCACGTGGGTGGAATCGGGGTCGCTGATCATGGGGTTCTCACCCAGGATGTAAAGCCCTTTCAGCTTTCCCTCCTCGATGGCGTTGATCATTTCCACGACGGTCAGCCCCACCTTGGGGGACAGCGGTCCGCCCCACGCCTTTTCAAATTTCTCGCGAATCTCGTCGTTCGTGACATCCTGGTAACCGGGATACTTGTTCGGGATGGCCGCCATATCGGTGGATCCCTGGACATTGTTCTGGCCTCGCAGCGGGTTCACGCCCGTGGACGGGCGCCCGATCTGACCCGTCAGCATGGCCAGGTTCGCCAGGGATTTCACGTTGTCCGTGCCCGTGATATGCTGGGTAATTCCCATGCAGTAAATGATGGAGGATTTCTCGGATTTGGCGTAAAGCTCCGCAATTTCACGCAGGGTCTCTTTTGGAATGCCCGATATCTCCTCCGCCTTTTCCGGGGTATAGGCCTCCACCGCCTTTTTCAGATCCTCGAACCCCTCCGTCCGTTCGTCGATGAAGGTCTGATTCTGCCATCCTTCCTTCAGGATGATGTGCATCAGCCCGTTGATCCACGCCACATCGCTGCCCAGGTTCTGCTTGACATGGATATCCGCGAGGCTGGCGATGTGATTTTTGCGGGGATCGATGACAATGATTTTCGCCCCCTTCTCCTTCGCCTTCATCACGCGCGAGGCTATCAGGGGGTGGGAAGAGGTCGTGTTGGACCCCGTAATGAGAATACAATCCGCATCCTCAAATTCCGGGACGCTGTTGGTCATCGCGCCACTTCCGAATGCGGCGGCCAGACCGGCCACCGTGGAGGAGTGTCAGAGGCGGGCGCAGTGATCGACGTTGTTCGTCCCGATCACCGCGCGGAAGATTTTCTGCAGGAGATAGTTTTCCTCGTTCGTGCACTTGGCAGAGCTGAAACACCCCAAACTGTCAGGGCCGTTCTTTTTCTTCAGTTCCAGCAGGCGCTTGGCGACAAAGTCGAGGGCCTCATCCCAGGAGGCCTCCTCCAGTTTATCGCCTTTGCGGACAAGGGGTTTCGTGAGCCGCCCATCCGCGTAGATGAACTCATGGGCGCTCCACCCCTTGATGCAGAGCTTTCCTTCATTGATGGGGTGATCCTTCTGGGGAAGCGTTCCGACCACTTCCCCGTCCAGCACCTCCAAGAGCACGCCACATCCCGTTCCACAGTACGTGCAGGTTGTCCTTACCGTTTGATATTCCATTCAAACTCTCCGCTATGTCTCATCAATCTTGGATGGAACTTCGTACCCCTCGCTCCCAAGGAATTCGAGGGGATCTTTCTCGTATTCGTCCTTGCCGGTGACGTATCCCAGGTAGTTGGCCATATCTTCCCGGACCTTCCGGTAGAGGGAACGCAAGGGAATATGGGCCGGGCACGCCTCTTCACACAGGCCACAATCGATACAGCGCCCCGCCATGTGAAAGGCGCGGATCAGGTGAAAAATGGGGATCTCCGGCGGCGTCTGCCCCGTCATCACCAGCGTCTCGTCCTCCAGGGTGCACTGATCGCAAAAACACATGGAGCAGATGTTACGGCACCCGTAGCATTTGATGCATTTGGAAAACTGCCCCATCCAGTAATCGAGACGCCCCGAAAGGTCCATGGACTCAACCTCTTCCAGATCCGAGCGGTCCTGAACGCCTTCCACCTTCTCTCCGTAATGAATTTCACGGGGATAGGGCTGGCTGCACCGGCAGGACTCCGCCATCTCCTTCGAGCAGGCAACCCCGACGGGACGAATGAGGTCAGACATGATTTTCTGGTTTTTCGCCAGCTCGATCAGGGCACGGTCGTCACACCCCCGCACCATGACGCCAATGGTCGATTCCGGGTATTTCCGAACGATCTTCAGGAGAATGTCCGTCATGGGATACCGGAAATCGGGCACGACCAGGTCATTCAGCCGATCGATATGCTCCTTGGTAAAGAGATGGGGAATGGGATGCCCTCCATCATCGATAAGGCCAAGAAACCCTGTGATTTCACCAGATTCTAAAAGTTCCTTAACGTAATTTCTTAATTTGTCCATCGTTTATCCTCTCAGGGGCGACGGGCCCAGCGCACGGATCTCCTCCGTGAATTCCGTCGCGACGCGCGCCCACTTGTCTCCCTCGGAACCAGCCACCCAGTCCGCCTTGAGACGCCTGGAATCGATACCGATGAACTTCAGCAGGTCCTTCATGATTGTGACACGCCGCTTGGTGATATAGTTGCCCTTGATGTAGTGGCAGTCCCCGTAGTGGCACCCGGTCACCAGCACGCCATCCGCCCCCTTCTGAAAGGCCTTCAGAATAAAATGGGGGGAAATTCTCCCGCTGCACATGACACGGATCGGCAACACATTGGGGGGATATTTCAGGCGCATGCTCCCCGCCAGGTCCGCCCCGGCATAGGAACACCAGTTGCAACAAAACGCGATAATCTTCGGTTCAAAGCTTTCTTTCACATCAGACATTTCCCGCCCCGTTCAATACGATATATGTTTGACAACCTTCGTAAACCAACCCCGGAACTTTGTCAACACCTATTCGCTTTTCAGGTTGCCCTTTTCCCTACCCGAGTTTACGCCCCGCGCTGAAGGCCTTCCGGTTCAGGTCATGCAGCTTTTCCGGTAGTTTTCCAAGGATTTTATCCAGCCAGAGGGTTTCCTCCACGTCGAAATAATTGGAAAACACCCCTATCATGACCGTGTTGGCTGCCCGGATATTCCCAAGCTCCAGGGCCGTCTTGCTCGCGGGGACCAGCTTGAAATTCTTGAATTTCCTGGCGGTTTCCTCAAAAAGTTCCCGCGGGTAGGCCGCCTGCCCCAGGTTGACGGCGGGAGGGTTGATCTCAAGATCGTTCACGATAACCCGCGTTTCCCCGTTACAGAAATCCAGCCAGCGTAATAGCTCCAGTTTCTCAAAACAGATAAGGTAATCGGCGCTTCCCTTCGGGATGGTGGGGGAATAAACCTTCTTTCCAACCCTGATGTGGCTCGACACGCTGCCACCCCGCTGGGCCATCCCGTGGATCTCGCTCTTTTTGACCTCGTAACCGGCGTCGAGCATGACCTCGGACAGGATATCACTGGCGAGAATAATTCCCTGGCCGCCAACACCTGCCATCAAAACGCTTGTCGTCTTTTCCATTTTTCCGTATCCCCTCTTCAATTACAGGTTCTCGACCAGGCCGAAAAAGACCTTGTCTTCCGTTTTTATGGCTTCAACGCTGCAAACCTGGTAACAGAGACCGCACCCGTTGCAAAGCGTGGGTTCAATGGTCGCGTATCCCTTCCGCTTCTTCCCTTCCGCAGTGGTGCCCACCTCGGCGTTCCAGGAAATGGCCGGGCACCCCAGGCCAACGCATTTCTTGCACCCGATGCAGGTATCCGTATCTACGAAATAGGGTTTTTTTGGTTTGGGGAGGGCACGTTTCAGCAACGCGCACGGCCCTTGGTTCACGATCAGGGAAGGCTCGTCCTTTTCCACCTCTTCCTTCAGAATCTTCTCATACGCCTCCAGGTCATAGGGGTTCGCCTTGACGATGTTCTTGAATCCCAGGGCCTTTCCCAATTCGGCAAAATCAACCGCGTGGGTCGGCTCGCCCCGCACGGTGTACCCCGTGGCCGGGTGCTCCTGCGCCCCCGTCATGGCGGTAATCCGGTTGTCCGCGATGATGACCGTGGCATACGATTTGTTATAGGCCACATCCGCCAGCCCTGTCATCCCGCTGTGCATGAAAGTGGAATCGCCAATCACGGCGACAAACTTTCCGCGCCCTTCGTCTCCCAGGGCCTTGGACATGCCCATGGCGTGGCCGATACTGGCTCCCATGCAGACGCAGGTATCCAGGGATGTCAGCGGTGGCAATGCGCCGAGGGTATAACACCCGATATCCCCGGCCGCGTAGAGTTTCAGCTTCTTAATCGTGTAGAACATGCCGCGGTGCGGGCAGCCGGGACACATATTGGGCGGACGCGGCGGGATGTTCTCCGGATTGCTCAAAAACAGCTTTTCCGGCTCGCCCGTGACCTTTTCCTTCACGATGGAGGGGGTCAGTTCGCCGCACCTGGGCAACACATCCTTCCCCAGATCCACCTGAATCCCGAGGATCTTCAGATATTCCTCGATGAACGGGTCCAGTTCCTCGATCACGTAAAGCTTTTTGACCTTTGACCGGAACTCCCGCAGCATCTTGTCCGGCAGCGGCCAGACCATCCCCAGCTTGAGATACGAGGCGTTGGGAAAAACCTCCTTGGCGTACTGGTATGAAATCCCCGAGGTGATAATCCCGATCTCCGGGTCGTTCATTTCCATTCGATTCAACTCAAAGGTCTCCGCGAATTCCTTCAGTTTAAGGAACCGCTCCTCAACCACCACGTGGCGTTTCCGCCCGTAAACGGGCAACATCACATATTTTGGGGGGTCTTTTCGGATCTGTACTTCCATGGGAGCCGCTTTTCGCTCCTTCAGTTCAACGGGGGTCCGCGCGTGGGAAACGCGGGTGACGCTCCGCACCATCACCGGCGTGTCAAACTGCTCACTGATGTCAAAACCGCGAACCACGAAATCCTTCGCCTCCTGGCTGTCGCTTGGTTCCAGCATGGGAATCTTCGCGAATTTTGCGTAATTGCGATTGTCCTGTTCGTTCTGGGAGCTGTAAAGCTGAGGGTCATCCGCCGTAATCAGCACCAGCCCCCCGCAAATCCCCGTATAGCTCAGGGTCATCAGGGGATCCGCAGCCACGTTGACCCCCACATGCTTCATGGACGCCATGGCGCGCGCGCCGGTAAAGGCGGCTCCCATGGCCACTTCCAGGGCGACTTTTTCGTTGGGTGACCATTCCGCGTAGATCTCCGGATACTCCCTGGCAACGGTTTCGAGAATCTCCGTGCTTGGCGTACCCGGATAGGCGGACGCGAAGGTCACACCCGCTTCATAGGCGCCCCGCGCGATAGCCTCATTTCCTGACAGCAATTTCTTCATCATATCCTCCCTTTCAGTGAAACCTGCCTCTTTTATTATTAAATCTCAGCTCCCGAGCGACCCTATTCCTGAATCCCGAGCCTGGCTTTCTGAATCTTCACCAGAATTACCGGGAGGGCGAAATCCGTTTTCGGCTGAATCTTCAGGCCCGCGAGTGTCTTTTTCGCCGCTTCCTTCTTTCCCTGACGCAACTGGCAAAGGAAAAGGTGATACCGGACGGTATCCTTCAGAAAATTGTTCGGGTCGCCCATGAGCCCACTGAAAACCTTTTCGGCCCCGGCATACTGCTTCTTTTCCTCGAGCGCGTATCCTTCCAGAACGCGAGAGAGAAACGACACGATCCCCGGTGTCTTGGAATCTTTAGAAAGCTGCCGGATGGTCGCCTCGCATTTCTGATACTCATGATGGTTGAGGAAACAGGACGCCTCCTGAAGCAGCCCGTAAACGGCCGCGGGCGTCCCCGGATATTGCTTCTCGAGGAGCGTCCAGTCCGCGCAAACTTTCGCTTTCCGCGCCGCCGCCCCGTTCGTCCGGGTTTTCAACAGGATATTGTGATACAGGGTAAAAGCTGCAGTTTCCCGTTTGACAGCGTGCCTGTGCCACAAAAACCCCACTCCGGCCGCTATAAAAACCACCAGCAGGCCCGAAACAAAAAACTTCCAGTTATCCTGCATATAACGGAAAAGTTCCGTGGTTTTGCTGACAAATTCATCCGGTTTTTTCAGTTCCTTGCGGGTAATTTTCTTCTTTGTCGCCATTGTCTTTCCTTAAATGGTGTTTTATTCCTTATATAAAGAGTCATGGCTTTTGTCAATGAAAAATGTTAAAAGATTCACATGATCACCGCACAGGGAGGCCCGGATTATGAAAAAAATTGACCTTCGAAGTGACACGGTAACCCAGCCGACGGATGACATGCGGAAGGCTATGGCCGCTGCCGAGGTGGGTGACGACGTCTTCGGGGAAGACCCGTCCGTCAACCGTCTTCAGGAAAGAATGGCCGGTCTTCTCGGGAAGGAACAGGCCCTCTTTGTCGCCTCGGGAACCATGGGCAACCTCGTGTCCATCCTCACCCACACCCGTCCCGGTGACGAGGTGATTCTGGAAGCGCAATCCCACCCGTTCCACTATGAGTTTGCCGGGGCCGCCGCCTTTGGGGGCGTCCAGTTTTTTCCCGTTCCGGGGAATCACGGAATTCTTGACGCGGAAGACGTCGCCCCCGCCATCCGGCCTGACGACGGGCATCACTCCCCTACCCGCCTCATCTGCCTGGAAAACACACACAATCGGGGTGGCGGCAAGGTCTATCCCTTAGAGAAGATCGAACGCATCCGGGCACTCGCGGAACAGCACCACCTTGTTATGCACATGGATGGCGCCCGCCTCTTCAACGCCACCGTGGCAACGGGGATCCCTCCCGCGGATTATTGCGCCCCGTTCGATTCGGTCTCCGTCTGTCTCTCCAAGGGCCTGGGATGCCCCGTCGGCTCTGTGATCGCCGGGCCGGCCGACTGGGTCAAGGAGGCGCGCCGGTTCCGAAAGCGTCTGGGCGGCGGCATGCGTCAGGCAGGCATCCTCGCCGCGGCCGGGCTTTACGCCCTGGATCATCATATCGACCAGCTCGCCGAGGACCACAGGCGCGCGAAACAGCTCGCCAACGCCCTCAGCCAGATCCCTCTCTTTGAATTCACTCCCTCGTCCGTCGAAACCAACATTATCGTGCTGCCCATCCATGACCCAGAAACCACCCCCGCGGAGGTGGTCAGCAAACTCCAAAATGAAGGCGTCCTGTGCGTCCCGTTTGGCCCCAGGGAAATCCGCCTCGTGACGCATCTGGGCATCACCGACGGAGATGTTGCCAGGGTCATCGAGATCTTCAACAAGCTTTTCGCCGGGCAAACCTGATCCCCGTCGGCCTGCTGGCGGAACCGTGAACCGGTTTTATATCCCTCTGGCGTTTACCAGCATCGCCTTGTGGAGCTTTCTGGCCCTTCTTGGTGCCAGGTTAAACGCCTTTCCCCCGCTCTTCGTCGCCGGCGCCGCCCTCACCCTCAGCGGCCTTCTCAGCCTTTTTCGGGTCAAGAAATGGAAAATCCCCTTCAGGACCTTCCTCGTTGGCGTGGGAGGCATCTTCGGGTATCACGCCTTCTATTTCGCCGCCCTGAGCCACGCGCCGGCGGTGGAAGCGAACCTGATCAACTATTTGTGGCCCCTTCTCATCGTCCTGGGAACCCCTCTTTTCTTCCGAAATAGGAAGCTGCGGCCTCACCATCTCACAGGCGCGTTTCTGGGATTTACCGGCGCGGCGCTGGTCATAACGCAGGGTCACTTGTCCTTTTCCACATCCTACTGGATCGGATACCTCTTCGCCCTTTTGGCGGCTGTCACCTGGGCCTGCTATTCATTGTGGACCAAACGCCTTCCCCCCTTCCCGTCCGCGGCTGTCGGTGCTTTCTGCTTCGCCTCGGGCATTTTGGCTCTCACCCTGATCACCCTCCAGGGGAAACTCCTCCCAACCCTGGGACAGCTTCACGCCAGTGACTGGAAAAACCTGACTTATCTGGGCCTGGGGCCCCTCGGGCTGGCCTTTTTCTCCTGGGATGCCGCCCTGAAACGGGGGGACCCCCGGGTTATTGGCGCGCTGACCTATTTGACGCCCCTCTTTTCCACCCTTATCCTGGTCAAAGTCGGCGGCTTTCATCTGTCACCGCCCAGCGCCGCCGGGATGGCCGCCATCGTCCTTGGGGCCCTGATCGGCTCTTTCGACTTTTTCAAATGGACACAACCAACGTTCTAACTTCTCCTGATACTCCTAACCCAAACCCTTTTCTGGAATACCACAAACGCAATATCAAAATAATTATAAATAGTTGAATCTCGTAAACGCTGTACAACGACGAGTGATTCTTGACACCTGGCGTTCGCATATGATACGCAATACCAA
>WGDA01000149.1 GCA_015493505.1 Pseudomonadota bacterium
GACTTCCAAGGAAGTCATTTTGGCGAAACTGACATAAGGTGATAATATTGTTACACATTCACCCAAACAACAAGAAACGTTCAATGTCAGCGGACTTCGTTGCTGATAGACTGCCGAAAAACGGCATAAATTAGCTTTTTACGAAGCCGTCAACTTTGAATCCCTTGTCCTTTATGCTGATGCCTTATGCCGATTGCTACCTTGATTCTCGATATCTTCTTAGTATATCATGAAAATGTGGACCCGTTCAGGAAGGATTTTGGGCAATATGCCTTGGAGACCAATGACAAATGGATAAGGGGAGACTATCGATAAGGTCGATAACGGCTTTAAAAAAAGTGATTGAACTGATTCTGGAGAACCAATGAAAAGACATCCCATCTTCCAATTTCATGCTAACAATCTAAATTCCTCACGCAAAGGCGCCAAGAACGCCAATTATTTCTAACCTATGAGATTTGGTTCTTCTTTGCGCGCTTTACGATTTCGCGTGAAAATACAACAGAGATTGAAAAGACGACATAAATGAATATTGCCCTCGTTATTGACCGGTTTCTTCCCCAGAAAGGTGGGGGTGAACGGTACGTGGATCTGCTCGCCAGGGGATTGGCGCGCAGGGGGCATGAGGTAACCATCTTCGCGCGGGCGTTCCCAGACACACGCCCGCCAGCACCATCCATTCATTACCGACGCCTGGATGTCCCTTCGCGGCCCGCTTTTCTCCGCGTTTGGCTTTTCGCGTCCCGCTGTGAAAAAGAGACAAAACACCACAACCGGTTTGACATCATTCACGATGTGGGACACATGATCGGCGCCGATGTTTTCAATCCCCACGGTGGTGTGGAACAGGTCTGGCTGAGCAGATACTTCGCCTCTTACGACAACCCACTTCACAGGGCCCTCAAACGGGCGCAACGATTCCTTTCCCTGAAAGAACGCGCCTTCCTCTCTCTCCAGAGGCGGCAATACCTCTCCCCACAAACACGGCGGATCCTTGCCATATCTCCTATGATTCAGGAGCATATTCGCGCCTATTATCCCGAGATACCGATGAAAAAGATCGCTTTGATCCTTGATCCCGCTGAGCTCACTCGTTTCACCCCAAAGAATCGTGAGCGGTTCAGGGAGGGGGAGCGTAAACGGCTACGCCTACATTGTAACGAAATTGTCCTTCTCTTCGTTGGGAACAACTTTCGACTTAAAGGGCTCCGCCCTCTTCTAAAAAGCCTTACCGTGCTGGGACAGCTCAATAAAAAAGGACGCCCTTTCCATCTGCTGGTGGTGGGAAACGAAGCGGCGCGCCGGTGGAAAAGGCAAGCGGCAAAAGAAGGCGTGGAAAAACTCGTAACCTTTTTGGGTAACGTTCGGGAAATGGAACGGCTCTATGCGGCCGCCGATATCTTTGTCCTTCCCACCTTCTACGATTCAGCAGGCCTGGTGGTCCTGGAAGCCCTGGCGTCGGGCCTTCCCGTAATTACTTCCCAATGGTGCGGGAACGCTCATCTCATAGACACCCCGGCAACCGGTATGATATTGGACGATAATGATAACCCAACTGAAATCGCCCAAGCCATGCATGTCTACTTTCCGGACAAAGCCCGGGAACGAGCATTGGAAACCGCGCCCAAGCGAGTCACCTCCATCGGCCTGGAAGGCCACATTGACTTGGTGCTCGCGCTTTACACCAAAGTAATGAAAGAAAAGTCCCATGGATAAACTCGTGCCCCCCATATCGGTTTACATCCTGACCTTCAACAATGAGCGAACCATCCGGGCCTGCCTGGAAAGTGTTACCCCCCACGCCGATGAGGTCGTGATCCTGGACTCCGGGAGCACCGACGAAACACTAACCATCTGCAAAGAATTTCCCGTGAAAATTTACCATCAGGCCTGGGCGGGTTTCCGACGTCAATATCAGAAGGCAGCGGACCTGACAAAAAATCACTGGATCATGTTCGTGGACGCGGATGAGATGGTTCCCGAAGCCCTCTGGGATGAAATCTCGCGCGCCCTGACAAAAAACGATGAACGGATCTGCGGATATGTCATTAATCGCCGCAACTACTATATGGGACGCTGGATCCGCCACGGTGGCTGGGTCCCCGACAAGGAAATCCGGCTGTACCAACGGGACAAGGGGCGATGGGAAGGGGACCTTCACGCCAAGGTCACGGTCGCGGGCCCCGTGAAGGAACTTCGCGAACCGTACCTCCATTTTCCCTATCGAAACATTTCAGGGCAGATCCAGACCATCGACAACTACTCGGAGACCGCCGCGCAAGACATGCTGAAGAACGGCCGCCGGGTGGGCCCCATCGGCGCCTTTTCCCGCGCCTTTTTCCGCTTTTTCAAGGAATATATCCTGAAAAGAGGCTTTCTGGATGGCTTTCCAGGGTTCTACATCGCGTCGGCCAGCGCCTTCTATGTCCTGACGAAGTATGCTAAATTGTGGGAGCTAAAAAAAGGGGGGGGAAGGAGCAGGCAATCGTGAAAAACAGCTTTGAAAACGCCAATGTCCTGATCACCGGCGGGTTGGGATTCATCGGCAGCAACCTGGCCATCCGCCTGGTGGCTTTGGGCGCCCGCGTGACCCTGGTAGACAACATGCTGCCCCGGCAGGGGGGAAACCTCTTCAACATCGAACCGATCAAGGACCAGGTACACGTCAACTTCAGCGACATCCGGAATGAGCTTTCCATGAACTACCTGGTTCAGGGGAAGGACTATATCTTCCATCTCGCCGGACAGGTGAACCACGTGGACAGCATGCGGAATCCCATCAAGGACCTGGACATCAATTGCAAAGGGACCCTCGTGCTCCTGGAGGCATGCCAGCGTCACAACCCAGAGGCCCGGGTTATTTTCGCCGGCACACGGGGAGAATATGGGAAGAGCGTGCACATTCCGGTGGATGAAGAGCATCCGACCAACCCCGTCGGCATCTATGCCATCACGAACCTCACGGCCGAGAAGATGGTTCTGGTCTATCACAACGTGAAGGGACTTCAGGGCATCTGCCTGAGAATCACCAACACGTATGGCCCGCGCCATCAGATGATGCACGACGAATATGGCGTCCTGAACTGGTTCATCCGCAAGGCCCTGGACGATGAGGCCATTCCGGTCTTCGGTGACGGTTCCATCCTGAGGGATTTTCTCTTCGTCGAGGACCTGCTTGACGCCCTTCTCCTGTGCGCCACCACACACTCCGCCTATGGAGATGTTTACAATGTGGGGAGTGGAACGGGGATCTCTTTCAAAGACCTGGCCGAGAAAATCGTGGCCATCGCGGGCACGGGGCGTGTCGATTTCGTCCCTTTCACCCGGGAACGCAAGGAAGTCGAACCAGGAGACTACGTGGCGGATATCAAAAAGATTCAAAACGCCACAAGGTGGACCCCCACAACTTCACTTGACGAGGGGATCGATAAAACCATCCGTTACTATCGGAAATACCGGGAGCACTATTGGAAAAGATAAGGCTTTTCGACCTCACCCGACAGGTTCAGACCCTGAAGGACGACCTTGAAGAGGCCCTGCGCGCGGCCTTTGCCACCGGCCAGTTTATCCTGGGACCCAACGTCGGCGCGTTTGAATCAGAGTTCAGCGACTTCCTGGGATGCCCTTATGCCATCAGCACGGGATCGGGCACCGGGGCTCTTCAGATCGCCTATCAAGCCATTGGGCTGGAACCCGGAGATCGGATTGTCACGGTTCCCACCACCTACATCGCCACCGCCATGGCGGCCGCGACGCTGGGGGGGATCCCGGAATTCGTCGACATCAACCCGGAAAACGGCCGGATGGACCTGAACATGCTTCGGGAACGCCTCAGCAACGCCAAACGACAGGGAACGCTGCGCCGATACAAGGCCATCGTTCCGGTTCATCTGTACGGATTTACCGAGGATATGGAACACATCCTTCAGGTTTCCGATGAGTTCGGACTTCCGGTTATCGAAGACGCCTGCCAGGCCCACGGGGCGTGGATGACCGTGAAGAATCAAAAGGTGATGGCGGGAACCGCGGGAAAAATTGGGTGTTTCAGCTTCTATCCCACCAAAAATCTGGGGGCGTTCGGTGATGGGGGAATGGTGGTAACCGGCGATCCGGCCCTCGCCGAACGGCTCGGGATGCTGAGAAATTATGGCCAGAAAAATGAACGGCACCGGCACTTTGTCGTGGCGGGGAACAACCGGCTTGACGAGATTCAGGCGGCCTGCCTCAGGGTCAAACTGCCCCACCTGGACAGCTTCAACCTGCGGCGGCGTGAGATTGCCGCCTATTACAATGAACAGTTCGCCGACGTCCCCCTCGGGCTTCCCCCGGAGGAACCTGAAGGGACACACGCCGTCTATCACCTTTACGTCGTCCAGTCCCCGGAGCGGGATGCCCTGAGTGTCCACCTGGCGAGGCAAGGTGTTGAAACGGCCATCCATTACCCCACCCCCATTCATCTGCAGCCGGCCTTCAAATCTCTCGGGCACCACGAAGGGGCCTTCCCCAACGCGGAACGATTCGCGAAAAGGGTGCTCACCCTTCCCCTGTATCCGGAACTGACGGTGGCCGAGGCGGAAACCGTTGTGGCGGCCGTCAAAGATTTCTTTTAGTCTGACGAAATGAAGGTTACCCAGGCAGTCTTCGTCAAATCATTCGCGGAAAAAGGACACCTAAAACTCACATACCCCAATCAGGTCGCGTTTGCCGGCCGTTCCAACGTGGGGAAATCCTCCATCCTCAATTCGCTCCTCAATCGGAAAAACCTGGCGAAAACCAGCTCGACGCCCGGAAAAACCCAAATGGTCAACCTTTTCAGGGTAAACGAGTCCATTCATTTTGTGGACCTTCCCGGATTCGGCTACGCCAGGGTACCTAAGGACATGCAGAAGAACTGGAAAGACCTGGTGGAGGCGTTTCTCCTGAACAATCCCAACCTGAAGGGGATGGTCCTGATTATCGATATCCGCCGGGGCCTCCAGCGCGAAGAGATTCTTTTCATCGACTGGCTCAAGATACACAAAATCCCCACGCTATTGGTTGCCAACAAGATTGACAAGCTCAAAAAACGGGAGCTTACCAAACAGCTCGACCAGATCAGAAAGGATTTGAAAACCGGGCTCCAGGACGGAAGAGAGGTCAGGCTTATTCCCTACTCCGCTCGAACGGGAGCGGGCAAGGCGGAATTATGGCGTGAGATTCACTCTCTGATTCACGCGGAAGAATCGATGGGTTCCAGGCCGCGCCCTAACCGGAACCCTTCTCCCTCGTGATACGTGGCGTAGGTTTCTTCCTGTTTGAGGTCCCCGCAGTTCACGTACAGACAGCCCTCGCCCTCGCGACGGATCTCCGCGCGGTGTGTGTGCCCCATGATCACCACATCGTATCCGCGCTTGCATTGATCCTGGACATACTCCCGGTACCGCCGGGCGTTGAAGGCCTCCGGCACATGATAGACGTGGTGACTCAACGCGGCCAGGCGGTCCGCCATCCCCAGCATGAGCCTGGGGCCAAGCAGGTGGATCAGAGCGTAGGTTGCCCGGTTCCGGATAAGCTTTCGATAGGTTCCATAACGAATCCCCCGCGCCGACGCGAGGTCTCCGTGTGTAACGAACCAGCGCTTTCCACCAACGATAAACCACGTGGCGTCGGGATAGACCCAAGCATGCAGGTTCTGTGAAAAAACGGCACCCATGTTAAGATCATGGTTGCCTTCGAAATAGATGATTTGGGTTCCTTTACGAACCAGGTTTCCCAAGGATTCGAGAATCGGGCCATACTCGTTCCGATAGGAAAATCCCCTGAACCCAAACCAGAATTCGAACAGGTCCCCCATGATAAACAGGTGATCGAATTTCCCGGACAGGGAATCGAGAAACCTGGAAAGCCGTTCCTGAAAGGCCTTTTCGTTCGGGCGGATGTGCGCGTCCCCCAAGAAAAGGCAATGCCTCAACGGCCCACCCCTTCATATTCAAACCCCGCCCGCGCCATTTTTTGGGCGTCGTACACATTGCGGGTGTCCACAAAGACCGGGGCCCGCATCCTCTTTTTCAACTCCTGCAGGTCGAGGCTCCGGAACTGGTTCCACTCCGTCATCAGGACAAGCGCGTCGGCGCCTTCCGCCACGTCGTAGGCGTTCGCCGCGTAGCGGATCGTCTCGCCGAAGATCTTTCTCGCTTCACCCAGGGCCGCCGGATCAAAGGCCTGCACAGACGCCCCGGCATCAAGCAGTTTTTGAATGACAAAGATCGCAGGAGATTCCCGGACGTCATCCGTGTTTGGCTTGAAGGAAACACCCAAGACCCCGATGACCTTTCCCTTCAGATCTCCGCCCACGCGACGCCTGACCTTTTCCACCATCCGCATCTTTTGGTTTTCATTCACCTGGATCACAGATCCGATCAGGGCGGGATCATACCCCTTTTCTCTGGCCAAATGATACAGGGCACGGGTGTCCTTGGGAAAGCAGGATCCGCCGAATCCCGGGCCTGGATGGAGGAATTTCCGGCTGATCCGCCCATCCAGCCCCATGGCGCGGGCAACCACGTGGACATCCGCCCCTACCAGCTCACAGATGTTGGCCACCTCGTTGATGTAGGAAATCTTCGCAGCGAGAAAGGTATTGGAGGCGTATTTAATCATTTCGGCTGTCTCGTTGTCGGTCAGGACAAAGGGCGTTTCAATGAGGTAGAGAGGACTGTATATATCCTTCATAATCGCGGCGGCCTGGTCACTTTCCGTTCCAATCACGACCCGGTCCGGGTGCAGAAAATCCTCCACCGCGGATCCCTCCCTGAGAAACTCTGGATTGGACACGACATCGAAGGCAACCCCCTTGACCTTTTCAGAAATCCGCTCAATGACCCGGCGCGCCGTTCCTACCGGCACGGTGCTTTTAATGGCTATTACCTTATACCCGTCGAGATTTTCCGCTATCTGGTCAACGGCGCTGAAGAGGTAGCTCAAGTCCGCCCCTCCTTCCCCGTCAGACGGGGTTCCTACGGCCAGGAAAACAACGAGGCTGTTGCGAATCGCTTCCGAGATATGGGTTGAAAAGGTTAGCCTCCCTTCTTTAACATTCTTTTCAAGCAGGTCTTTCAGGCCTGGTTCATAGATGGGAAGCTCGCCCCTTTGCAGCATTTCAATCTTTTCCGCCACCTTATCCACACAGGTGACCTTCATGCCGAACTCGGCAAGGCCACACCCCGTTACCAATCCCACGTATCCTGTCCCAATCATGCAAATTCTCATCAGTTCTCTCCACAATTATCTGTCATTTTTTTTATACACATCGCCGCCGCTTCCTGCCAGGGCCGCATGATGATCCCCGCGGTTTCACGCAGCTTTTTGGTCTCCAGGACGCTGTACGTCGGCCGCCGCGCAGGACGCCGATATCCTGGTGACTCAGAAATTTCCAGCTTTTCGCCACCCGGCGCCCGAGAAGCGAAAAACAGCGCCAGATCCTCCCAAGTGGCAGCTCCGGCGTTCACCACGTGGTAAAGCCCGGCGCGTCCCTCTTCTATCAGGTTCAAGGTGGTTTCCGCAAGGTCATCGAGATACGTAGGGGAGCCCACCTGGCGGGGAAGCTCCAGTTTCGGGCGAGATTCCCGAAGGGCAGTTGCCAGATAGGCAAAAAATCCCTTGCCGCGCTCGGCAAAGAGCCACGCGGTGCGAAGGATCAGGCTCCCACCCGGATAAATGGCCTGTATCGCCTCTTCACCCAGCCGCTTTGTCCATCCATACACGTTGATAGGATCAGTCAGATCCGATTCTAAATAAGGCGCCTTCTTTGTCCCGGAAAAGACGTAATCCGTGCTGAAATGGACAAAAGAGATGCCGCGGTCACGACAGGCTGCCGCGATTTTCGCGGGCGCCCGCGCGTTCAACGCCCACGCGCGCGTTTGGTGAGTTTCACAAAGGTCCACCTGGGTCATAGCCACACAGTTGATGACACCTTTGGGGGCTGTTTCGCGGATCCATGCCTCCACGTCTCCCGGGTGCAGGAGATTGCAATCGGCAGAGGCGGGGGCGTCAAAGGGGATGCCGCGCCTTTTCAGGCGATGGCGTAACGCCGTTCCAAGAAATCCGGATCCTCCCAAAATAAGCCACATCGTTCAAAGGGTTCCCGGAATCAGGGTTCCTGGTAGGTTCCGTTCAGAATGGCTTCCCACCAGGGACGGTGAGAACGATACCAGTCCACGGTCAATTTAATCCCTTCGTCAAACGAGACGGTCGGTTCCCATCCAAGGCTTTCTTTCAGTTTGGAATAGTCCATGGCGTATCGATAATCGTGCCCGGGACGATCCTTGACAAAGGTAATGAGGGATCTCGGCTTTTCCATGTAATCCAGAATCACCTGAACCACCTCCAGGTTGGTGCGTTCCCCATCCCCGCCGATGTTGTACACCTCCCCCTCTTTCCCCTCGAAAAAGATCCTGGCAACCGCTTCGCAGTGATCCGTGACATAGATCCAGTCACGGACATTCAGCCCGTTCCCATAAACAGGGAGGGGTTTGTCGCGCATCGCGTTCGTGATCATCAGGGGAATCAGTTTTTCCGGGAACTGGTAGGGGCCGTAATTATTGGAGCAGCGGGTGATGAGCACGGGAAGGCGGTAAGTCCTGAAAAAAGACCTGACCATCAGGTCAGATGAGGCCTTGCTGGCCGCGTACGGGCTGTTGGGTCGGATGGGGGAATCTTCCGTGAAGGCGCCCTGATCCCCCAGTTCGCCGTAAACCTCGTCAGTGGAAACATGAAGGAAACGGGGCACGTGGTGCCGCCTGGCGAAGCTGAGGAGCTGGTAGGTGCCCAGGACGTTCGTGTGGATAAACGCCTCGGCGTCATCAATGCTGCGATCCACATGGGATTCCGCCGCGAAATGGATAATGCCATCG
This sequence comes from Pseudomonadota bacterium, assembly GCA_015493505.1. Lineage (GTDB taxonomy): Bacteria > Desulfobacterota > S145-22 > S145-22 > S145-22 > S145-22. The sequence continues at coordinate 8,892 of WGDA01000149.1, forward strand.
ATCCTCTCAGGCGAAAGCGCCTCAAGCGTATCAGGATCCGCGATGTCCCCCTTGACGAACCGATAACGGGAATTACCGGACAGATCCCTCAAGTTTTGAGGGTTGCCGGCATAGGTCAGTTTGTCAAGGTTTATAATGGAATGATCCGGATACCTGGAGAGAAAGAACCGGATGAAATTGCTCCCGATAAAGCCACAGCCACCCGTTACAAGAATTCGCACGCCGCCCCCGTTTTCACGGAAATTTACCCGTCTTTTCTATCCCATCGATACGGGATGTGATTGTGATGGGGATCCAGTCTGATCTCGTCGGGATTCTCGTAGTTATAGGGTTCCGTCACCACATTGACAATCAGGGCTTCCGTTTCGCTGATACACTTCCAGCCGTGCATCACCTCCCGGGGAATTTTAACCAGCAGCGGTTGATGAATGCCGATAAAAAACTCGTTGATCTCCCCGCGCGTGGGAGAGCCTTCCCGATCATCGTACAGAACCAGCTTGATCATCCCTGAAACGGCGGTGACATGGTCATCCTGAAACTGGTGGGTATGCCACGCTTTTACGACCTGCGGATAAGTAGTGGTCATGTAAACCTGCCCAAACTTCGAAAAAATCGCGTCATCCGCCCTCAGAATTTCCATCAGGCGCCCGCGCTCGTCCGGAATCACCTTCAGCCTTTTAATCTCCACGCCCTCTATCATCCCATATCCCCTCAGGAATTGTTCGCGCCTGTTCGTGCCACGAGGTTTGAAGCCTTCAGCAGTGATTCAAATGTCCCCGCGTCTGTCCACCATCCATCCAACTCGCTCCAAGTCATTTCGCCTCGCTTAATGTACCAGTTGTTCACGTCGGTGATTTCGAGCTCCCCCCGCTCAGAAGGCTTCAGAGTCTTGATAATCTCAAAAACCTGGGGGTCGTAGAAGTAGATCCCCGTGACCGCGTAGGGAGACTTAGGGTGTTTCGGCTTCTCCTCAATCTTCACGATCCGGTCACCGTCGAAAACAGGAACGCCAAATCTTTCCGGATCGGGGACCTTTTTCAGCAAAATTTTTGCACCAGTCGGCTGTGCATCAAATTCTCTCGCCGCTTTTCGGATATTCTTTTCAACAAGATTATCTCCCAACACGACACAAATTTTCTCCCCGGCCGCGAAATATTCCGCGAGGGAAAGGGCTTCTGCAATACCCCCCTCTCCTTCCTGATAGGTATAGTTGATATGCTTCAGGCCGAATTCCTTCCCGTTACCCAGGAGTTTCAGAAAATCCCCCGCGTGGCGCCCCCCCGTCACAATGAGAATGTCCAGGATCCCCGCTTTGATCAGGCATTCCAGAGGATAATAAATCATGGGTTTGTCAAAGACCGGCAGGAGGTGTTTATTGGTGATCTTGGTGAGAGGGAAAAGCCGGGATCCCGTTCCACCCGCTAAAATAACACCCTTCATCGCCTATTTGGTGCCAAAGCTCCCCAAACCTTCCAGGGTAATCATGACACGAACCTGGGTTTCGCTGGGGATTGTCCCGTCTTCAGAACGTTTGATATCGTGGACCTGAAAATCAAGCCGCCAGCACTGTGGATGGTAAACAAGCCCGTAGGTACTTTCCAGAAAATCATCAACCCTGAAATCATATTTCGTGGCGTAAACCAGATCGAGCTTATCAGTCAGAACAAGCCAGGTATTGACATCCAGTTGCTGCGTGCTGGATCTGTCATAGTTGTATTTGATAGACGCGCTGTCTCCCCGTTTATCCGACACCGTCAGGGTTTCATACAAATGCGGGAAATCCGAGGTTCTGTGGTCATACGTAGCCACAGTCCTGGAAGATATTCTTTCGGTTGGCCATAGATCCAACTGGGTGGAAATGGAAGAAAAATCGTCCCGATGCTCCTTTGCATAAAAATTGTAACTCTGAAAAACCTTGAACCGCATGAGGTCCCGATAGGAAGATTCCCCATTCTTATCCGTATGCTTCCGAATCAGAAAGCTGGTCAAACCGTATGTTACGATACTCTTCTTTTCTATGGGACGCAACCAGTAAAGATCTGGCTGGCTGATATCGGGGATATACACATACGTCACTTCAGGTTTAATGGTGTTTTTGAAAGCGGTTGGCTGGTTAGAGTCAAATATCCGTTGGACTACGGTATAAGCGTTGAAGCTGAAATCGGGAATACTTCGTGATTCATAGTCGCTGGGACCGTAGCCGTCCGTGTTGGAAGGCCACACCATGGTCTCATGGAACCCAGCCTTGGGTTTCAATTCCAGAACCTTGAAAAGTTCCATCGGGTAGGCAAGGGTGGGATAGAAATTTACGTATTGAAGGCGTTCCGCTTTCTTTTTGTAATAATACGCGTATGTGCTGTCGAAAGTGTAATTCAGAGGGGTATTGAGCAACTGCTGTTCGGGCGCTGTAAAATTCAGATATGGGTAACGCTGTGTGG
>WGDA01000150.1 GCA_015493505.1 Pseudomonadota bacterium
TCAGGCGCAAAAAGGCGGTCTGAAGGGAAAAGAAGGAAAGAAGGAAAAAGAGAACAACAAACGCAACGCAAATAAGCAAGCAAAAGGGGGAGGTGTATCGTAAAAAAGGGGATATAAGACCCAAATGCCTCTTTTGGAGGCAAGGACAACAGGAAGCCCTCATCGGGAAGAAGAAATCTCTTCCCACAAAACTCCTTTGCTCTCTCTTAGACTCAAAAACACAAACAAAGCAAATGGCTCGTAAATTCTTGACAGTTCCCCCCTATGTTGGTAAAAATATAATAATATTTTAATCCATTTCGCAGGGAGATTTCTCATGGAATCAAAGATCAGGAAGGACCTTGAATCTTATGGCTTTAAGAATGTCAGCCATATTCACTGGAACCTTTCCACGCCGGCCCTTTACGAGGAAATTGTCAGGAGGCGCGAGGGAATGATTGTCCATTTGGGGCCCGTGTGTGTCCGGACAGGCCATTACACAGGGCGATCACCGGATGACAAGTTTATCGTAAAAGAACCAAGCAGTGAAAAAAAGATCTGGTGGGGGGATGTCAACCGCCCCTTCGAACCCCAAAAATTTGATTTACTGTATTACCGTCTTCAGGCCTATCTTCAGGGCAAGGATATCTTTGTCCAGGACTGTTATGCCGGAGCCCATCCGGATCATCAGGTTCCCATCCGGGTGATTACGGAGACGGCGTGGCACAACCTTTTCTCGCGGAATATGTTTATCCAGATAAAAGACCGCAGTCAGCTCATGGATCACAGGCCCGAATTTATCGTGGTCAATGTCCCTAATTTCCGTGCGGTTCCCGAGCTGGATGGCACCCATTCAGAGGCGTTTGTCCTGGTCAATTTTGGCAAGAAACTGATTTTGGTCGGGGGGACAAGCTACGCGGGAGAAATCAAGAAGTCAGTCTTCACCATCCTGAATTTTCTTCTCCCACAGGAAGAGGTCCTCTCCATGCACTGTTCCGCCAACGTGGGCCCTGAGGGAGACGTCGCTATCTTTTTTGGCCTGTCCGGAACAGGGAAAACGACGCTTTCCGCGGACCCGGAACGGCGGCTGATTGGTGACGATGAGCACGGATGGGGCGATGATGGTGTTTTTAATTTCGAAGGGGGCTGCTACGCGAAGGTGATTCGCCTGTCCAAAGAGCATGAGCCCGAGATCTATGAATGCACCCGAAAGTTTGGCACTATCCTGGAGAACGTGGCGTTTGATATCAATACCCGCCGGATAGATCTGAACGACGCGACTTTGACGGAGAACACGCGAGCGGCGTATCCCATTCCGCACATCCCCAACGCCCTGCGTGAGGGGAGAGGAGGGCACCCCCGAAACATCATCATGCTGACGGCCGACGCTTTTGGCGTATTGCCGCCTGTATCCAGGCTGACACCTGAGCAGGCCATGTTCCATTTCCTGTCGGGATACACGGCCAAGGTTGCCGGAACGGAGCGGGGAATCACGGAGCCACAGGCGACTTTCAGCGCCTGTTTTGGTGCGCCCTTCATGGCGCTGCACCCCACGGTGTACGCGCGCCTGCTCGGAGAAAAGATCAGAAGACATCAGGTGGATTGCTGGCTGATTAATACCGGTTGGAGCGGAGGTCCCTATGGCGTGGGGGAACGGATTCATCTGCCTTACACGCGTGCCATGGTCAAGGCCGCCCTTCGGGGAGACCTTGCGGGGGTGGAGACCCGTCATGACCCTATTTTCAAGCTGGATGTTCCGGTTCATTGTAAAGGTGTTCCGGATGACATCCTTGACCCGAAAAAGACCTGGAAGAATCCGGAGGATTATGACATCAAGGCACGGGAACTGGCAAAACGGTTCCAGGAAAATTTCAAAAAGTTTGAGGAGCAGGCGGATGACGCGCTGAAGGCGTGTGTTCCGAACGCGTGAAGCCGATGGAATGGTTTTAAATATCGTGAATGCTTAGGAGGATAAAATGGCCAATTCATTTTTTCCGCCTTTCAAATCCGTGGATGAGATTAGAAAGGCGCAGCTTGAAGGTCTCCAATGGACCGTGAAGCACGTGTATGAAAATTCGGAGTTCTACCGGTCACGCTTTGACGAGCACGGGGTCAAGCCGGAGGATATCCGGTCGCTGGATGATATCACGAAACTTCCGTTTACGGTGACGGATGACCTGCGCGCGGGATACCCGTTTCCCTTGAGATCCGTGCCGTTCGAAAAGATTGTGCGGATCCACGCCTCTTCAGGCACCACAGGGAAACGAAAGGTCCTGAGTTACACACAGAAGGACATTGACGACTGGGCCAATATGTTCGCCCGGTGTTTTGAAATCGCCGGCTGCACCGCCGAGGACCGTGTTCAGATTGCCGTGGGATATGGCCTGTGGACGGCGGGTGCCGGGTTTCAGGCCGGTGTGGAGCGGTTTGGAGCCATGGCCGTGCCGGTAGGTCCGGGCAATATCGATATCCAGTTGCAGATGCTGGTGGACCTGAAAACCACCGTCTTGTGCTGCACGGCATCCATGGCGCTGCTGCTGGCGGAAGAGGTGGAGAAAAGAGGGCTGCGTGATGAGCTGGCACTCAAAAAGGTTATCTTTGGCGCGGAACGAAGCAGTGACGCCATGCGTAAGCGTATCCGCGAGATGCTCAAAGTTGAGCATACCTTTGATATCCCGGGGCTTACGGAGCTTTACGGGCCGGGAACGGGCCTGGATTGCCCAAAACATGAAGGAATTCATTACTGGGCGGATTATTATATCCTGGAGATTATCGACCCTGAAACCCTGCAACCGGTTCCGGAAGGGGAGATTGGCGAGATGGTGGTGACCACCCTCAAAAAGGAAGCTGCGCCACTTGTCCGGTATCGGACGAGGGACCTGACACGCCTGATTACCCATCCCTGTTCCTGCGGAAACGTCTTTCCCATGCACGATCGCATCATGGGGCGGAGTGATGACATGTTTATCTTTCGAGCCGTGAATATTTATCCGGGACAGATTGATCACATCCTTTCTTACACGGAGGGGGTGGGAAGCGAGTACCAGGTGATTCTTTACCGGAAAGAGGACGGAAAAGATTACATGACGATTCGGGTAGAGCGGGACCCCGCGCGGTCCCCCGGGGGCGATAAGGAACTTGCCGCCAGAATCCGCGACCGGATCAAGCGAGAGATTCTGGTGAGTGCCAACGTGGAAATCGTGGACTATGGTTCTCTGCCAAGAACGGAGCGAAAGAGTAAACGTGTGTTTGACAATCGAGAACAGGAATGAAGGGAGTAGCCATGATCGATTATCAGTATTTGAAACCCAAGAGTCTGGAAGAGGCTTTGTCGCTTCTTGAAAGCTACGGTGAAAGGGCCATGCTGATTGCTGGCGGGACGGATGTAATGGTGGGGATTCGTAACGGAAAATTCGCGCCGGAGGCCCTGATTTCCCTCCGTGGGCTGGAAGACCTTGCCTATATTGAAAAGGATAACGACGCCTATCGTATCGGCGCTCTGACCACGCACAGGATGCTGGAAACCCACCCTTTGATAAGAAGCGAGCTTTCCGCCTTGTATGACGGGGCGTCCCAGGTGGGTTCTGTCCAGATACGGAACGTGGCAACCGTGGGTGGGAATATCTGCAACGCGGCCCCGTCGGCGGATACCGCCGGGCCCCTCTTAGCGCTGGATGCCGTGGCCGTGCTGAAGGGGCCTCGGGGAGAGCGTAACGTGCCTCTCTCTGAGTTTTTTACCGGCCCCTCTCAAACGGTGAAGGAGTTAGACGAGGTCCTGGTGGAGTTTCGTGTCCCGGCGGTGATGGGTGAGTACGGCAGCGCCTATCACAAGCATTCCAGGCGTAAGGCCATGGACCTTCCCATCCTGGGGGTGGCTGTTTCCCTGAAGGTCACGGACGGCAAAATTGAAGACGCCCGGATTGCCTTGAGCGTGGCGGCCCCGACCCCCATCAGAGCCAAAAGGGCGGAAGATTTCCTGACGGGTAAGATGGTGTCCGAAGATGTCCTGGAGGAAGCGGGTAAAATCGCCGGGGAGGAAGCCTCCCCCCGGGACAGTCTCAGGGGAAAGGCATGGTACCGGAGAGAGATGATTGAAACCTTTGTGCCGAGAATGGCCCAGAAGGCCCTGGAGCGGCTGAAGAACAGATAAGAAGGAGCGGGAGATGGAGAAGATTACGGTTTCATTTATATTAAATGGCGACGAGGTGACGGCGGAAGTGCCGCCGAGCTGGAGCCTGCTGAAAACCCTGCGCGAATATTTTGAACTGACCGGGCCAAAAGAAGGGTGCGGCGTGGGAGAGTGTGGCGCCTGCACGGTGGTTATTGATGGGAAAGCCGTCAACTCCTGTATCTATCCAGTCGCGGAGGTCGAGGGAAAGTCCGTGCTGACCGTGGAGGGGCTTGCCGGCACGGACGGCACGCTTCATCCCCTTCAGAGGGCCTTTATCGAGAACAACGGTGTGCAGTGCGGGTTCTGCACGTCAGGCATGCTGATGTCCGCCAAGGCCCTGTTGGACGAAAACCCCGAGCCGACGGAGGACGAGATTCGGACAAGCCTGGCGGGAAATCTCTGCCGGTGCACGGGGTACGTGCAGATCGTGGAATCGGTTCAGAAAGCCGTAAAAATGATGAAAGAAAAATCTTAGAGTTGGGGGAGGAACGATGTCTGAATACCTGTATGTGGGAAAGAGTATTCCTCGAACCGCGGAGGTGGATAAAGTCACGGGGCGGGCGATTTATATCAACGACCTGAAACGCCCCGGGATGTTGTACGGCAAAATCAAATACAGCGAGTATGCCCACGCAAGAATCAAGCATATCGACACGTCGAAGGCGAAGAAGCTACCCGGCGTTCGGGCGGTTTTGACGGGTTGTGATATTCCCGACGTTCGCGTTGGGTTTCTCAAGGACCAGACCGTCTTGAAAAGGGACAAGGTACGCCAGTTCCGGGACGAGGTGGCCGCCGTGGCTGCCATAAGCCCTGAGATAGCGCAAGAGGCGTGTGACCTGATCGAGGTGGAATATGAAGAACTGCCCGGCGTGTTCGATCCGTTCGAAGCCATGAAGGAGGATGCCCCGCTGATCCATGAAGTGGACGCCAGGGGGCGCCCGGTCAGCTCCAATATCCTTCCCCTGCCGTGGAGGTTTTCTGCGGGGGACATCGAGGCGGGGCGCGCGGCATCGGCTCACGTGGTGACGGATACGGTTCGAACCACGTGGGTCAACCAGTGCTGTATGGGGACGAGCGGGTGTATCGCCGAGTTCGACATGAACAACAACCTGACGCTGTACAATCAGGCGAACGTCATTTTCTGGGACAAACGCCGGATCATGGAATATTTCGCACAGATCGGCCTGAAGAACAGCAAGGTCCGCATCATCAATCCTGTGGTCGGGGGAAGCTTTGGAACCAAGCTGGATACGGATATCTATGAGTTCATCGCGATTCAACTGGCACTGAAAACCCGGCGGCCCGTGAAGATTCTTTTCACCCGTGAGGAGGAGTTTCGCGCCCTGCCACCCCGACAGCCCGCCGTGTTCGAGATTGAACAGGGGTGTGACAAAGAGGGGCACCTGACCTTCCGAAACGTCAAGGCGGTTCTCGATAACGGCGCGTACACCTCATGGGGAGCGACCACACCCTCGGTTATGATGATGCCCATTTCATCCCTATACCGTGTCCCGAACGTCTTTTTCGAGGCCAAATGTGTGTATACAAACAATATCTACTGCCAGGCCATGCGGGGATACGGAAACCCCCAGGCCACCTTCGCCGTGGAAGTGTCCATGGACCACCTGGCGGAAGAGGCAGGTATCGACCCAGCGGAGTTGAGGCTGATCAACTGTAACCACTCAGGGGATGAAACCCCCATGCGGTTGAAGATTACGTCCTGTGGACTGGAAGAGTGTATCCGTGGCGTCAAGGAGAAACTGGATTGGGACAAAAAACGCGGGAAACACAAAGGCCGAGGTGTGGGGATGGCGTCGCTGATCCACGTGGCCGGGGGAGCCCGTGTATACAAATCCGATGGGCATGGCATGATGATCAAGGTGGACGAGCATGGGCATGTGGATGTCATGTCCGGTGGGACGGACCAGGGGCAGGGGTCTCCCACGGTGCTGGCGCAGATTATCGCGGAGGCCCTGGGTTTTCGCCCGGATGATATCACCCTGACCTTTGGGGATACCGCCCTGGGGTTGTGGGACGCGGGAACCCACGCGAGCCGTCACACCTTCATCGCGGGTAATGCCGCCCTCAGGGCGTGTGAAAAGGTGAAGAGACAAATCCTGGAACTGGCTGTCGAGGAAATCCCGAAGCTGGTTAAACACCAGATAAAGCGTAAAAAGCGTAAAGACCCTGACTTCAAAGAGCCGGACCTGGATTTCAGCCTGATCGCCAATCCGGAAGACCTGGATATCAAGGACCGAATCATCTTTTGCAAAAAAGATCCGGAGAATCCCTATTTCAGGACCGAGGTCAGCAATGTTCTGCGGGAAGCCCTTCACGTCGGGACAGGCCAGAGCCGGGTCGTAGCGGCTGAAGCCTTTTATGATCCTCCCACCGAGATGCTGGACAGGGAGTTCAAGGGGAACCTTTCGTGCACCTACGCCTTCGGGACGACGGGCGTTGAGGTGGAAGTAGATAAAAAAACGGGTGAAGTCAAGATACTTCAGCTCTACGCCGCCCATGACGTGGGAAAGGCCATCAATCCCACATTGATTAAAGGCCAGATTTACGGGGCGGGCTATATCGGGGTCGGCTATGGCCTGACCGAAGAGATGAAGCTGGAAAAGGGCAAAGTGATGAATCCCAATTTCCTGGACTACAAGATGCTGACCGCGAAGGACAAAATTCCCGTGACCCCCATGATCATTGAAACGGATGAGAAGGATGGGCCATTTGGGGCGAAGGGGATCGGGGAGCCCGGGCTGGTTCCAACGGCTCCGGCTATCGCCAACGCGGTTTATGACGCTGTCGGCGTGTGGATTAAGGACCTTCCCATCACCCCGGAAAAGGTTTTACAGGCGCTTAAAGAAAAAAGAGAAAAGGAGAAATAATCCCGCGCGATTTTCGCCAGGGGGGCGTGAGACACCATGGAAGTCAGAAGTGAGAGGGTACGGATCAGATGGGTGAGCCGCTGGGTCTTGTTGCTGCTGATGTTTTTAACCTTAACAACAGGAGGGCAAGCCATGGCTTTTACACTGCAAAGTCCGTCTTTTCAGGAGGGAGGAGAAATTCCGGTCACCTTTACCTGTGACGGAAAAGATGTGTCCCCGGAACTTTCGTGGGCAAGCGCCCCGAAAGGAACAAAGAGTTTCGCCTTGATTTGTGATGATCCGGATGCCCCGGTAGGCACGTGGGTTCACTGGGTGATTTTTAACATTCCCGTGACTGCCAACGGATTGCCAAAGGGGGTTCCAACGACAAGAGAGCTGGCGGATGGCGCCAGACAGGGGATCAACGATTTTCATCGTATCGGGTATGGGGGGCCCTGTCCCCCGAAAGGCCCGGCGCATCGATACTTCTTTAAACTTTACGCCCTGGATACCGTTCTGGATATTTCTCCCGGAGTGACGAAACAAGGCCTGCTAAAGGCCATGAAAGGGCATGTCCTCGGGGAGACGAAACTGATGGGAACCTATCGACGGTAAAAAAGGGTGGAAGAAATCTTTCTTCCACCCCACCCTTTTTTTGTTTAAAGGCTTCTGTTATTTAATCATGGACATGTCAAGGGATTTAACCACTTTCACGCCGTTTTTCTCCATTTCCTTGATCGCGGCGGCTGTGGTTTTTGGATCTACACCCCGGCAAAGATCCGGTCCTGTCAAGTATTTTGTGTAAATTCTTTTTCTTCCTGTTTTTGGAGGGAGGTAAGGGTGTTTCGCACCTTTCCAATAGGAGTTGACCTCCAATGACATTCCATCTTCAGGCTGATGAAGGCCAGCAGCATATAGCAGGCGTTCTCA
>WGDA01000151.1 GCA_015493505.1 Pseudomonadota bacterium
ACGGACCTTTCTGAAAACAGCGACGACGCGTTTCCGTACGCGCTGGACCTGGTCAAAAAATATCAGAGCCATTTGGTGATTGCCCATATCATCGAGAAGCCTCCCCAGTCCGGCTTCGTGGATCTTTACGTGACGGAGGATATCCGAGCCAAAATCGAAAAGGAACGGATGGATTATGTCAACGGCGAGATCGAGTCCCGGTATGTCTCAAAGATGGGAAACGTGACGGATTATGAGGTAGTTGTCAGGGAGTCGTCCGAAGCTCCCCACTATTCCCTCCTCGATGTCGCCGCCGAGAAAGGCGTGGAGCTGATTGTGATCGGCAGTCATGGACGGTCCGGCATAGAAAAGGCGATTTTCGGAAGCGTCGCCGAAAAGCTGTGCCGGCGGGCAAGCTGCCCTGTTTTGACTATCCGTTCCGTGAAATAGGTGGACTCCCGCTTCCGGTCAATTTTTTTCGCGCGAGGGTCTGTTATGTCTCTGATCGCCCTGTCATCCGGAACCAAAGGGACGCTTTTGGTTCTGGCCGGGGCGGTGATGATCAGTTTTTCAGCCGTTTTTGTCAAAATAGCGCATGTAGGGCCAACTGTTTCAGCCTTCTACCGCATGGCCTTCGGCGGGGTCATCCTTTTGGGCCTCGTCGTCTTTACGGGGAAGCTCATGAAGTTCAGCCGGGGGGCCCTGGCACTCATGGGGATATGCGCGGTTTTTTTTACCTGTGACCTGACGGTCTGGCATCGCAGTATCTTTTACGTCGGACCGGGTATGGCCACCATCCTGGCCAATTTTCAGGTCTTTTTTCTTGCCGGGGTCGGTTTTCTCGTTTACAAAGAGCGGCTGACGATTCGGTACGCCATCTCTGTCCCCCTGGCGATTCTTGGCCTGATCCTGCTCATCGCGCATGGGGGCGGCAAGACATACCCCCGTTTCTACCTGGGGGTCTTCCTGGGGTTGATGACGGCATTGGCCTATTCCGCCTACCTGCTTTCTTTGAGAAACCTTCAGCGGGATTACACCCGGATTTCCGCGCTGCTCGTTATTGCCGTCATCTCACTGCTGACCGCCTTTTTCCTTGGGATCGAGGTTATGGTTGCCGGGCATTCCTTCGCCATCCCGGACGGGGTAACATGGGCAGCCTTGCTGGGATACGGGATCGCGGGACAGGTGCTGGGATGGGTGTTCATCTCTAAAGGAATCGCGAAGGTGGAGGCGTCGCGCGCGGGGCTGATTCTCCTGTTACAGCCCACCCTCTCTTTTATCTGGGACATTCTCTTTTTCCACCGGCCCACCAGCCTGACGGATATCATTGGCGCGCTGATCGCCATTGCCGCGATTTATATGGGTTCGACGGCGCGGTTGCCCGCCGCGCAAAATGCCCGCGGCACCTGAGCCGGGTGCGCAAGGCCACAATCGGTCGATTGACGCCCATCCGTCTTGCTGGTAGCATCGCCTTAAAGGGGAAATTTATGGAAAGTGGGCTAAAAGTTCTGCTTGTGGATGCTGCGTCATCCTTTTACCGGGTCAACCGTTACAGGCTGGGAGAATTCTTTGGTCCTGTCGATCTTGGCCTGCACCTAACGGGAAAGTACAACAGCCTGAACATTGGCACGGGGGTGTTGGCGGGGTCGATCTTCCCGGGTTCCAGCCGTTTAATCTTTACGGGATTTTCCCCGTGCTGGGGAGGCTTCTTCATCTCCTCCATGGGCGGGGCAGGACTGGTATTCGACGACCTGGGTATCAACATGCTCGCGATCGTGGGAAGGGCAGCCCAGCCATCCGTCCTGTATCTCAACCGAAAATACGGGGAAGAGATCGAAGTGGAGATTGCCTCCCTTGATATCCTGAGAATCTGGTCGGAGGGACGGCGGGGGATCTACGCCCTGATGGCGCGTGTGTACGACATGTACGGAGAAAGGTACGAACGAGGCCCTCGTATTCTCGTTACGGGGCCCGCCGCCATGGCAACCGACATGGGAGGCATCTGTTCCGCCCCCATCGTGAAGGGGAAACTGACCCCCGTGGACACCTGGGCCGGACGGGGCGGCCTGGGGACGAAGCTTTACCGGGACCATGGCATTGTCGCGGTCATCTACGGCGGAACGTTTATCGACGAAGACTTTCGGGATCGCCGGGTGGCCGACAAGTGGTTCGTGGACAAGTACCACATGAAGCTCTCCGCCAAGGACCTGGAGGCGACCACCAAATACCGGTTCGATCCCAAGTTTCAGACCGGTGGGACCTTTGGGGTGAATTTCGCGACCCTTGGAGGACGGATGTTCTCCTTCAATTACCAGAGCATCTACATGAGCGAGGATGACCGGCTCAAGATTCATGAAAAATTTGTGTTGAATCACTACCTCAGGCAGTTCAACGAGGAAACCATCGAACCAAAAAACCAGAAAACCTGCGGAGAGCCCTGCGCCGCCCTGTGTAAGAAGATGCGGGGAGAGTACAAGAAAGACTACGAGCCGTACCAGACCATGGGGCCCCTTTCCGGGATTTTCGACCAGAGGGCCGCTGAGAAGCTCGCGCATCACGCCGATATGTATGGGTTTGACGCCATCTCCGTGGGCGGGGTCATCGCCTGGCTGATGGAAGGGCTTTCCAAAAAGGTTCTGAAGCCGGAAGAGGTGGGGGTTGCTGATGTGCCGGCATTTTCACCGTCGGACTTCGATGTCGTTTCCTCCTCCATGCACAATGCCGAACTGGGGGTAGCCCTGTTGGATGCCATCGTTGAGCAACGCGGCATCCTCGACCTGAGCGCCGGGGCCAGGGAATTTGCGCGTGCCCTGTCCCAGGAAAGGGGGCGGCAGGCCATCGACGCATTCATCTTCAGCGCCTTCGCGCGCCGGGGCTGGATGGTGCCAAACCAATACTGGACCCCGGGCGTCCTGGCGCCCATGCCCATCATGGGAAAATACTATATGTATTACGGGCAGGAATTCTTCCCGCCCCGGGAGTTGGGAAGGAAGTGCGCCGAGCGGCTGAAAGGGGAACTCATCATGGACAACCTGGGAGTCTGCCGCTTTCATCGCCAGTGGGCGGAAGAGATGGTGCCGGAGATCATGGCGTCTCTCTATGGGTTGAAGGAGCGTTACCTGAAGAACAATCATGTCACGGCAAGCCGCATCAACAGCCGGAACGCCTCGATTTTCTGGGAATCCGAACGAAACATCGACCTGGTGCTTTCGTTTCTTGAGAGGAAGCGGGATGTAGAGGGGAATAAGGACAGAGACCTCATCAGGTGGATCGACCTCTTTCACAAAGACAGGCGCGAAGCCGCCATCAGTTTCTGGTATGAGATGCACAAGGGGATACAGGAATCGCTGAGGGAGTTTTAGAAGGGCTTCGGCGATGGAGGTTTTGCAGGTAAAAACCAAGCTAAATGTCCCTGGCTCATTTTTTTGACTCGACCGGCTTGACGATGACGGCGGTAAAATCTGACGATATGGCCTGCCAGCAACCCCGCATCGGTTTCAGACAGCCGACGAAAAGCCACAGCCCCTTTCGGGATTTGGAAGCCGGACCCAACCCCTCTTTAGCTCGTGCCTCCAGATTATCCGATACTGACTGGACAAAGGTTAGCGAATCACGCATAATCTTTATTAAGAATGATTTTTATCATTATTCAAACCCCTGAGGAGGCTCAACAGATGAAAAAACAAAGATTATTCTGGTGGGGAATCCTATCTCTGCTCATGATCGTCCTTCCTTCCACCTGTTATTCGCCCAGAACATTAAGAAATCTGGGCAGAATCAGCCTGCCCAGACGGGAAATCAGGCGAACACCCCTATCGACGAGGCGAGGCTTGCCCAGCTTCTCGCTCCCATCGCCCTTTACCCAGACCCCCTGTTGATGCAAATGTTCGTCGCTTCCACCTACCCCCTGGAAATCGTGGAGGCCGCGCGTTACATGCGAGACCACAAGGACCTGAAAGATGAAGCGCTGGACAAGGCGCTCGAAAAAAAGAAATGGGACATGAGTGTGAAATCGCTTTGTCATTTCCCCACGGTCCTGGAAGCCATGAACAAGAACCTGGATGCGACGAAGGAGCTTGGGGATTTTTTTCTGCAAGACCAGAAAGCGGTGCTGGACATGGTTCAGCGGCTCCGCGCCAAAGCGAAGGAAAAAGGTCACCTTAACAGTACGGAAGAACAAAAGGTGGTGGGAGAAGGGAAAACGATTATCATTGAACCCGCCAAGCCGGATGTCATCTATGTGCCTTCCTACAGTTGTTCCTATGTGTATGGTCCCTGGTGGTATCCCTCCCATCCTCCTTACGTCTGGTATCCACCCCCCTCCCGCCTTCCGCTTTGTTGCCGGGGTGGCCGTCGGAGCGGTCCTCTCCCATGGCTGGTACCACGCCAACTGGGCCCGCGGGCGCGTGGATGTCAACGTCAATCGCAATATTAATGTCAATCGAACACCTCGCAATGTTAACAGACAGGCGTGGCGGCACAATCCCCAGCATCGGCGGGGCGTTGCCTACAATAACCCGGAGGTGCGGAAACGCTACGGCCAGGCTGACCGGGCCGCCATGAAGAGAAATCTCGAAAGCCGTGGATACTCTCCGAAAATGAATCAACAGACACGCCAGGCCGTCAAACAGCAGCGGACCAACATGCCCCCTCAACAAAGGGAGCAGCGAAATCAGCAGATCAGGCAACGAGCCCAGCAAACCACGCCTCAGCAAAGGCAACAAAGGGCCCAACAGGCCAAACAACGCGCCCAACAGATGACGCCACAACAGAGGCAGCAGGTCAAACAGCGGGCGCAGCAAAGATCCAGCCAAGACGCGAACCGGCCCCGCCCCACGGGAAACAACGTCCGGCGTTCACAACCATCACGATCCAATTCCTTCAACGTTTCCGGGTCCCGGTCTCAGGCTTATCGTTCAAGCAGCCGTGGGAATTACAGCCGCAGCCGGAGTTACCGCCGGCCAAGTGGTGGGGCGCGCCGTGGAGGCGGTCGGCGAAGATAAGAGGCTATGGGTGAGGATAATACGGATAAAAAACCAGAATTCACCAGATGGAGAAACACGATGACTGATTTTTTTAAAAAACGCGAAACAAGGGGTACATCGTTCGGATTCGTTCTAATAACTTTTGCCCTGGGGGTTTTCATTTTGGCCACGACCGTAAGCAGCGTGGCCGCGACAACCCGTCATCCGTTTAAAGGGGCGGCATTCGAAACACCCCAGGCCGCGGTAACCGCCTTGATTTCCGCCGTGCGTAAGCTCGACGCGGACCTGGCCCTGAAGATCCTCGGACCGGACGCGAAGGACATCATCTTTCCCGGCGACAAGGTCCAGGCGAGAAAATCCGTCCGGAAATTCCTTGAAAAATACGACGAAAAACACAAGATAGAACTCAATAAGTCCAATAAAGCCATCCTCTATCTTGGTAAGGAAGAATGGCCTTATCCCATTCCCATCGTCAAGGTGGACAATAAGTGGTATTTTGACACAAAGACGGGGCGGGAAGAGATCGTCAACCGCCGCATCGGTGCCAACGAGCTTATGGCCATCAAGGTCCTGGAGGCTTACGTCGAAGCTCAACTGGAATATGCCAGCAAGGACAGGGATGGAGACGGCATCCTCGAATTCGCGCAAAAAATTAAAAGCGACAAGGGCAAGAAGAACGGCCTCTACTGGCCCGCCAAACCCGGCGAGAAACAGAGTCCCTTCGGTCCCCTCGTCGCGAAAGCCGCCGCGGAAGGATACCGGAACACCTCTGAAAAACCTGAACCTTTCCATGGGTATTTCTTTAAGATTCTCACCCGCCAGGGAAAGAATGCCCCGGGTGGCGACTATGGGTATATCGTCAACGGCAACATGGTTTTGGGTTTCGCGATGATCGCTTATCCCGCGAAATATGGCGTTTCAGGGATTATGACCTTCTTGGTCAATCAGAAGGGAATCATATACGAGGCGGATCTTGGTCCCAAGACGGTCGAGATCGCCAGTCATATGGACGCCTTCGATCCAGGTAAAAAGTGGCATAAAGTCAGCAAAAAGTACCTGAAGTAGTAAAACAGGGAATTATACAAAAATGGCGTGTTTTTACACGCTTTTTTTTCACCGAGCAGTGTTTGAGAAGTGGTTTCGTTGTTAGCTGTTCAGGATATTGTTTACAGCTCTTCCTTTAAGTTGTTCATAATGGGCTTCTCCCCTTCCATCTCCTTATCTTGATTGTGGCACAAAATATTTTGTGTGTGCCTATTAAGCACATTTATCAAGCTCTAAAAAGCCCTTTCCTGGAATTGCTAAAATCAAGAAAATAATCCTTACCGGTCGATCAGATAAAGGTTTGCCCGAATCCTTAGCTCTGTTTGGGGTTCAGTCATTGTGTAAGAATGAGGAATATGGCATAACGATCCCAAAAGAGTCGTCAAAAGCCAGAATGGGAAGCAATCCGAGTGTTGAGCGTGTTGCTGAAATTACGTGACGCGAACAAAGTGTTTCAAACTGAGCAAAAAACCTTTCCGGAGGGGCCTATGAAAGAGCGGGTGGACGCGGAGTACTCCGAAAGTTTGAGAGCGATGAAGTCGGCATTTTTATAGAAGAGTAACGGATATTACAACTACGAAAAAAAGCAAAAAGGACGGCAATTCATGGGTGAATTTATATTAAACCTCAGCCCTCACCGTTACGTGAAGCGGCAGAACATCATCGCGACTTTACCGGAGGTTTTGAATCGTTACGGGAAGAGGGTCTTCACGCTGTTCGATCCCCGTATGCGGGAGCGATACGGCGCAAGCGTGACCGGAGCCCTCACCACGGGCGGCTTCGAAATCATTGAAGGGGTTCTGGAGCGAAACTGCTGCGTGGAGGAAGGAGAGCCCTGGGTCACCCGTTTTTTGGAATCTCCCGTAGACTTGGTCATCGGCATGGGGGGCGGCAAGGCCATCGACCTGGCGAAGTGGATCGCCGCCCGGCTGGACAGGCCCTTCATTGCCATCCCCACCAGCACCGCCACCTGCGCGGCCACGACGGGGATTTCTCCCCTTTACACACCGGAAGGAATCTATCGGCACACGGTTGCCTCCACACCGCCTGTCCTCACGCTCGTCGACCCCGGCATTCTCATTACACAACCCAAGCGGCTCCTTGCCGCGGGCATGGCCGATTCCATGGCCAAGTGGATCGAGGCGAAGGGGATGCGGAAACGGCACCACAGGCGTATCCACTCTGCCACTGCCCTTTCGATGGCCCGACTCATCTATGAGTTTCTTACACGAAAAGGGACCCGGGCGCTGGAGGATTTGGAGAAGCGCCGGTGGACGGACACCCTGTCGGAGGTGGTGGACATCTGCCTTTTGACCACTGGCCTGGTTAGCACCATCGGCGGGAAAGTGGTTCGGGTAAGCGCGGCGCACGCCTTCCAGGACGCCTTCATCGGCCTGGGGTCCCGAAAAGACGTGTTGCACGGGGAGCTGGTGGCGTTCGGGCAGATCGTCCAGATGGTGCTGGAGAAGACGTCCGAATCCCTCGTGCAACGGCACCTCATCCTCTATTCCCGCTGGGGGCTTCCTCTCACGCTGGCGGCATTGGGGATTGACCCGGTGCGGGGATATTTTGAGGCCGGGATAGACCGGATGCTGGGGGAAAACAGCCCCATTCACAACCTGGCTGTTCCCGTGACGAAGGGCCAGGTGCGCGCGGCCATTTTAAGGGCCGACGCGCTGGCAAGCCAGTTTTTGCCGCTGTCATAAAGCTGATGGGGGCGCCCCAAGTCCCACGGTTGTTCATCATTTTTTCCATCAGGACCTGCCAGTTTATTTATAACCATGGGGCAGCCCATCCTTTACCCGTCGGGATGGTTTGGTGTCGGCAGGGTTTTCATGATATACATGACGCATGAATATCAGAAACCGATTCCTTTTTGTCGGCGTCGTCCTGCTTTTCTTCATCAGTGTTATTCCTTCCTGGGGGAAGCCTTACCCCTGGGAGGTGGAGAAAGAAAAGACACCGCCTTCCCAGAAAACAAAACCAGTTCCTCCCGCGATTCCGACTCCTCAACATCCCGCCGGCGAGACATCCCCGGAACCTGCCGCTTCGGCAAAAGCCACGTACCAACGCGCGGTGAAATACTACCTGGGCAAGGGTGTTACAAAGGATTTTCAAAGGGCATTTCTGCTTTTCAAGGAGGCGGCTGACCAGGGCTACCCCTCCGCGCAGCACATGACCGGTGTCTGTTACGAGTACGGACGCGGCACGCGCAAAGACTTAGAGGAGGCCTTCCGTTATTATCTCCTCGGGGCAAAAAGCGGGAATGTGAAAGCCCAATTCAAAGTCGGCGCGTTTTATTGGTTCGGGAAGGGCCGGAAGAAGGACTTCACCAAGGCCGTGGCGTGGTATTCACGTTCGGCAGACCAGGGTTTCGGTCCCGCGCTGAACAATCTCGGCGTGGCCTACGAAAACGCGCTCGGGACCAAAAGAAATCTGGAAAAAGCCCGCGCCTATTACGAGAAAGCGGCACGAAAGGGGAACGTCAAGGGATATGAAAATCTCGTTCGCCTCTCTGAAGGGATGGGAAGGCCTGTCCCGACGGATATCGGAAACAGGGCCAGGATGGGATTTTTCGACGTGCGGGCCTCCAGGCATTGGGTTGCCGTTCCCCTTCCCGCTGATAAAAAAGGGAAACAGTGGATCATGGGCTACGTGCCCAAAGAGGGAGTGACCCCAAATCCCTTTGTCCTTTTCCGGTCGGATTCCTTTGAGTTCACCTCAGCTGGGCAGCGAGAGAAAATAGAAAAAAGCTTCATCAAAGAAATGAAAGTCAGGAATCCAAGGGATGTCCAATACATGAAGATGGCAAGACACAAGACCCTGGTTCTTCGTTCTTTCGACGGGAAGGATACCACGTTCACCCTTCTCCCCTACGATGATATCTCTCTCCACCTGATCGTGGTTTTATACAATGGCCAGAAGGTGGCCAAGCTCACGCCCCAGGTAAGGGCTTATCTCTCCACACTGGTCTTTCGAAACGATTGAGGCCTATTTTTTGCCTTCCGCCAGTCCCTTGCTGAAGGCAGAGCCGATGACCTTCGCGATCCACAGATAGAAGTTCATGGGCGTCCCCGTGATCTCGTTCCTGGCCCCTATTCCCCAGTCGTTCAGATACATGCCGTATTCCGGGAGATCAACCTTGAACACACCGAGAGGGGGAACATTCTCGGCAACCCAAACCGTTGCCTTCTTCCCTTCCTTCGTTGCCGTCTGAACCTGCCAGAGGGAGACTTCGCGTCCCTTGTAGATGACCTTTTTCTTCCGGAGCTTCCTTACGATTTCGTACTTTTCCGACGGCGTGACCTGCGCCTCCCCTCCCTTCAGGTATTTCTCCGGCACGGTGAAAGGATCAAAACCAGCGATCTGTACGATGGCCTTCATAGCCTCCCCCGGTCCCTTCGGCGTCTTTTCCATGAGAACCTTCGTGACCACCGAGGGTTTCCCCTTCAGATCAATCTTAATCTGCATCCACGAGCACTCCTTTCCCTGGAACCGCTCGTTGTTCAAAATAGACATCACGAAGTGATAAGACTCCTTTTTCTTTTTGTCCACAACGGTGTAATCTCCCCAGGTTCCCGGAATGAATTGAAAGACATCGTCCACAACCATGATCTGCTTCTGGCCCTGAATCTTTTCAGCCCTGGCCATCCCTGGAATGAGCAACCAACCCGTCACCAACATGAGCACGATCCACATCCACCATTTCCGCTTCATTCTCTTTCTCCCGCTTTAATTTCGTTTTTCTCGTTTGTCTCGTTTGTCTGGTTCATTTCGTTTGTTTCGTTTATCTCTTTCTCCTAATGAAGCGTGAGGGGTAAGGTGTTAAGGTTGAAGGTTGAAGAGGTTTAGGTGGAAGTTTTTTGTTTTGTAGCTGCGAACGGCCACCTACTTATACCTTACCACCTAACACAAAACTCCATTATTCATAGATACACGCATCCAGGATGGACAAGACTTCCTTTACCAGGTCCTCGGGCGCCCGCTCAATGAGTTTCGCCCGGCGCGCCCGAAAATCCACGGATTTTACCTGCTCAACCATGACAAATCCGGTAAGCGCGCTGCCTTCCGGAACGGGCACATGAAAGGGAAATCCACGATCCGTGTTTGTCAGGGGACAAACAATGGCAAGTCCAGTGGCTCGGTTGAACAACTCCTTGCTTATCACCAGGGCGGGGCGTCGGCCTTTTTGTTCGTGACCAGACTGGGGATCAAGGGTAAGCGCAATAAAATCACCCTGCGTGGGGATATATACCACCACTTACCATGCCTCTCTTCCAATGGGGTTACCCCAATCCGTCTCGCCGGGGCGCGCTCCCCTCGGGATTCGTTTCACGAGATCCTCAAGGCGGTACCGCCCGCGGATCTTCACGACTGGCTTGACAAGAATGGTTCCGCCTTCAACCACCACTTCAACCTCCGCGCCCACGCCGAGTCCCGCGTCTTGAAGGATCCCTTTTGGGAGTCGCAATCCCTGGCTGTTCCCCCACTTTTGAATCTTCGTCAGCATGGTTCATCCCCCTTTTGCGTATATCCCATGTATATCCCATGTAGGTAAATTTGTCAAAGCAATTAGCGTTTGAATGGTTTTTCTCGTTTATCTTTTCTGGAGGCGGAGCTTTTTCTGCCCTCACCGTTGATTTCTTAGCGGACTCGGTGAAGCACGTACTTCTTGTTATCCTCGGCGTCATAAATGGACAGCTTTCGCCCATTTTCAAGCAACACAACCTTGTCGTAAGGTTGGCCCTCCATCTTGATCTTTCCCCTGTTTCCGGAACATACGCCCGTGACCTTTTTCCTGATATCGAAGTTCAACCCCTTGCCAGCAGGGGCTACAGCTTTTGCCCGGATGACGCCCGTCAGCCTGGTTCCGCTCTGCGTAAGTTGAAGGGTAACATCTATGGATCCCTGTTTATCCTTCAAACTGTAACGGTAGGTCCCTGTCCATGGCAGTTTCTTACTCTTAACAGATTTTTTACGCGGGGTATAGAACCGGATATCCGCCGCGTCAAACCAGCCGTGGCCATAGAACTCGAGCCGGAAGGCCGTGGCGGGGATGGACGGAGAAATTCGTTTGGTGTAGGGAGGGATGGAACGCCCGATTTTCCCATTCGAAAGCTTTGATCGGTTGATGTTGGTGTTCCGGAGTTCGTCCACCACGACCCATCGCCCGTCGGGTCGTTTGAGCTTGAGGACCAGCCGAAATCCCCTGGTGGTGATATCGGTGCTGGCCCGGCCGATGTAGATCCCCGAGATGGGGACGACCCGGCCAAAGTCCTTCTGGAGCCAGTCGCTCTTTCCGCGGCTTCCACCCCACCTTCCTCCCTTGAAGACATCGCCTTTTGTGTTGGGGGAGTAGGTGGAACTGGTACTTATTTTCGGCTTCGGGCCCTTCCCCGACAGCGTGCCTTTCACCGTACCACCCTGGATTCCCTTGGGAACCGGGGAACCCGCGGGAACCCAGGTATAGTAATATTTCCAGCCCCGCCCATTCCTGAATCCAAATCCACCAAAGTAACAGACGCGAAGCGTCAGGGTCTTTCCCTTCCGTCCTTCCGGGACCTTCCAGTAAAAGGTCTTGCGAACGGTGGGATTTTGGGGGCTGTGGACGGAATAGACTTCCACGGAACCAATTCTTCCACCACCTCGTGTTGCCCCGCATCCCACATCCTGCGTGTCCATTGAGAGGATATGATTTACGGAATATTGTCGGGGGTCTACCAGCTTGTGGATATAAAGGGGAAACGCGACCTTCGATCCTGGGGTAAGCCGATTGGGAGGTCGCCGCCAGATCGAAACCGTCTTAAAGATAACGTGCCCGTTCTTCTTTATGGTGTTGGTCATTACGATACGGCCCTCCCGTCCCGAGATGTAATACCGGTAATACGAGCCACTCGAATTCCTGGCTTCCCCAACCTTCCCCGTGATTTTAGTGAGAACCCAGATGCCATGCCTGAGGGTTGTTGTACCCTGTATCACGGCCTTCCCCGGGCTTGAGGTCTTCCCGGATTTTGCCATCTTACGTTCCAGATCTCTAATATGCGCCATAACCTTCGCGTCAGAGTGGATTGTCAGGGCCTTCTTGTAAATTGCGATGGCTCTTGGATAATCCCCCTTTTTCTCATACGCGTAGCCCAGCTGGATCAGCCGGTCAAATTCCTTCAGCCTTACCCGCAACTGGCGGATGTGGGCATCGACCTTCGCGTCTTTCCGTATTTTCTGCGCCTCGGTATATTTGCGGATGGCCTCTTCGAAGCGTCCCGCTTTCTCCGCCGCGTAACCCTCACGGATCAGGCGATCCCGCTGTTTTTCGAGGTCCCTTTTCGGTGGTCCCCGTTTGCCACCTCCCGATTTAATCGGAGTCTGTTTCACAGAGGGACTTTTCTCGCCGGGGGCTTTTTGGTCGTCCCCGAAAATATCGTCGATGCTCAGGGGTTTCTTTCCCGATCCGGATGCGACTTTTTTGGGCGGCACCGTTTTACCCGGGCCTTTCTTCCCGGGAAGGATATCCTCGATCGTGAGACCCTTCTGAGGTTTTTTCTTTGTGGACCCCTCTTTCCCACCGAAGATGTCATCCTCGCTCAAGGGCTTCTGCGACCCTTTTTGGGGCTTCTTCCCACCGTTTTTCCCACTCGTCTGAGCGACTTTTACCTTTTTCTCCTGTTCGGCGATCTTCTTTTCCAGGTCCCCCACGTGGCGCTTGAGCTTTTCGTCCGGCCGGAGAGCGAGGCTTTTCTTGTAGGCAGCCACGGCGTCCTTCAATTCCCCCGCTGCCTCCAAAAGTGCGCCATCATGCCTGTATTTGTCCGCTTGGGCGTAACGCTTCACCTTCTCTTGCCAGTCCGCAAGGGTCTTTTTCGCCTCGCTGTTTTTCGGGTCGAGTTCAACCGCCTTCTCCAGCGTCGCGATGGCCTTTTGGTATTCGCGACGCTTCCAGGAGGCGCGCGCCGATTCACGCAGCGCCTTCGCCTTCGCCAGCCTTTCCTTTTTCTCTTTTTCCTTTTCCAGCGCGGCTTGCAGACGTTTCGACACGTTTTCATAAGGGAGGTAGCGTTTTACAAATTTCGGCTGACGATTCAGGAGGCGGCCGGCTTCCTTCAGGTTTCCCCGCCTGATGGCCGCGTCCGCTTTCTTCAGATCCCCGTCGATCCGGGCCTTTTTCCGTTCCTTTTCTCCCAAGACCCGCGAGATATTTTTGTTGGAAGGATCGAGGGATCGGGCCTTCTTGAGGGTCGCGATCGCCTCACCAAGCCGCCCCCTGAACCACTGGTTATTCGCCTGCCGCAACAGTTTGGCCGCTTCTTTCTGGTCTTTCGCCTGTTGCAGCCCCTTGGTGATCTGGGCCTGGGAAATGGTGACGGAAAAGCTCCCCTTCCCCTTCCCGAGGATGGTGCCGTCCTTGTCCTTGACGACGACCGTGGCCACGCAGGTCCCCGTCCGACTCCGGTTGACTGTAACATCCTTCCCTGTCGAAAGGCCCGCGAAATGACTGTCCTCGTTGAGGGTCCACGTGTAATAGACAGCCGTTCCCTTCGGGACGGGGGTGACCTTCGCCGTAAGGCGCACGTTCTGGTGGACCGCGATCGCCTTTTTCACCTCCACCAGGCCCTTGCCTTCCTTCCAGACCCGTGGTTTCGGCCCGGTGGGCCCCAGGACGGTTACCTTGACCTCATAGCTCTTTGCCCGGATTTTATCCCGGATCGTTCCGATGACGTCTCCGTAGTGCGGCACCCGGGCCTCGGCCTGGAGGGGCAGGGGTTTGTCGTCTTTTACCTTGAAACCGATCTCCGACGCCGGATCGTTAACCTCCATCCGGTTGGAGGAAGGGGGGCTCGACCAGACCCAGCGGATTGCGTCCGGAGGGATTTTGGCGGAGCTGACAATCCTCCCCCGAACCTCCTGCCCCACGTAGGGGTCCCTCGGGTTCAGCTTGAGAGAGAACTTCGGGCCGACGACCTGGGCGTGAACCTGCTTGGATTCAATCGTTTTTCCGCCCGCCGGCTGCGGCACCTGAACCCAGATGGCTACCTTTTTGATACGTCCAAAGGTCACCGTGGTTTCCATCCCCTCCGGCGGGTTGAATTCTATGCCCAGCTCGCTGGCCTGCCAGATGGGTTTGTAAGATCCCTTGCCCCCTCTTTTGACCCGCACGCGCAGCCGCGCTTTGCTGGCGTAAACCGGCCGCGCGGGAAGCCCCGTTACCTCGAATTCGGGGGATTCGACCACCACCTTTACGCTGCCGCTGGCGGTATGGCCGTCCGCGTCGGTCACCTTCAGGGTCACCGTGTGCGGGCCGGCCATGGCGTTCTGGAAGGTGCCCTTTTCCCCGGACCCCGTGGCGCCGGACCAGGTGTATCTGTAGGGGAAACGCCCACCCCGGACGTCGGCGGCGATCTCAACCTTCTTTCCCGCCTGAACCGGATGTTTCGGTCCCGTCAACTTGACGGACAGGTCCTCCGTCCCCTTGGGGGCCTTCCCCACCGGGCCGTTCTCGGTGAAAGTCCCCGAGACCACCAGCCCGCGGACCTCACCGTTACCGTAAGACCCGCCCATGTCGATGGAAAATTCGCCTCCGGAGGCGTCATCGGGGATAGGAATTTTAAGATTGAAGGATCGGCTGCCCGGCCCTTCGAACTTGTAGGTCTTTTCTGCATGTTTCGATCCGGCCGAAACGGAAACGGACAAATCGATATGGCCTTCCCAGGTCATCCGTGCTGTCCCCGATACCGACAAGGTACCGCTTCCCAGACGACCCTCGTAGTGGCGTGACGTGGTAAAGTCGTGCTCGTCCTTCATCTTCGGCATGCTCGCGCCCGAGACGCTGTAGGAAATCTGCATGCCGTTGAAGGTTCTTGCCGGATACATTCCGCTGGCGCTCCCTCCCGCGCCATGCTTCACGATCCTTTTCGGTTTCTTGCGCCCTGGCTTCTCTCCAGGCGAGCCCCCCGTTCCGGCCCCGCCGCCCGTTCCGTTTGCCGATTCGATTCCACCCCGCGTGCCTCTGGGAGGGCTCTCGGGGATCACCGTTTTCTTGTTCTTTTTCTTCGCCGTTTTTTTCTTTTTTTCAGGTTTCTTTTCGGCGGAGACGCTAAACGACACGGTATCCGACCCGAGCATGACCCGCTTTCCTTTTTTATTCTCGGCATAGACCGCGACGGCAACCGTGGCCGTCCCCGACCTGGGCGCGGTCACCACAACGTGAGAACGGTCATCGTCCTCCACCCGGCAGCCCTTTCCACGCCATTCGTAGTGGAATTGGTAGGCGTTGAGATATCGGTCCGGCATCTCGACTTCCGCGCGAATAAATTCCTTCGGCTGGGGACGCGGGGGCGTCAGGGTCAGCCGGAACACCCCCCTGGGGACGGCAACCGGAACCACCACGGAGAGGGTTCCTGTGGCCGTTGAATCGAGACGATTCTGAAGGACGGCCTCGACCGTTACGGGCAAAAGATGCCTCGTGGCGTAATTGACCTTGAAGCCCCTTCCATTGGAGCCGAAAGCCCCGTGAGGCGAACGCCAGGTAACCTTCAAGATCCCTTTGTCTCGCATCTTTTTCAGCTTTTTCCCGGTAATTTTCACGGCGAAGACGGTCTGTTTGCCCAAACGGAGCGGGCTATGGATGATTTTTGCCTCTTTTTCCACCAGGGCCTGAAAATCCCCAGCCTTTCCGTAAAGGGCCCGAACCTTTTGAAGGGCGATCTTGTATTCCTTTTTGAATGTGGAAGAAGAGGTTATCGCTTTCTCGGAATGACCCAAACGATCCATCGCCATGCGCCATCGGAACTGAACTTTTGCAAGGATAGACAGCGCTTCCCGATCTAAGGCCACCTGGATGGGATCAGGGGTGGCACCTTTAATATTCCTCGTATCCTTCCAGGCAGTCCAGGCGGCATGGTAAAATCCCTTTCGCGACGCCTCGGCGTTTTTAGCATCTTTCTCGTAATCCCCCGTCCAGGGGAAGCGCAGGATTCTTCTCTGAACTTCTTCCGCGGGAAGATCGAATTTCTTGATGATTGTTTCCAGCATTTTCCGGTTTTGCTTGTAGATTTCTCCGTATATCTTGAGGGCGTTTACCCAGATTTTGCCTTGTTTCAGCTTTTGCTGTTCCCGCGTTTCATTATTTTCCGCCGCTTTTTTTGCGGCTTTGGCGGCATGCTTACTTACCTGTTTCGCGAGATTGACTTCCAATGGTTTATCGCGTAACTCCTCGAGCTTTTTCTGAATGGCATTCAATTCATCAACAGGGGGGTGATTTCCCATAACCCAGAGGACATGTTTCCTTTCCGCCTGCTGGATAATCGTGGGAATCATGACGTTCTTCTTAATAAATTCCCTGCGTTCCTTGATCTTCTTCTGAAGCAATTGAAAAAATTTGCCCCATTTGTCAGGACTTTTATCGTAAATCGACTTGAAGCCAGCCAAATACTTAGTGTATTCGAAGACACCGGAAAAGGGGTTGTTAATGATGTTCAATGCTTCACGGCGCCTGATTTTTTCAAGCTGTGTCTCCGCCGCTTTTGAAAGCTTCTTCGAAACAGGGTCATTCGACACAAAATATTTGTCCAGGATTTCGTTTGATACTTTTGCCAGGTCAGAGATGCGATAGTTGTTCTTCATTCCTGAAACGGGTACCACCACCACCTTGGTTTTGAAAAAGAAATCTTCCAACTCCCCCTTGGGAATGACCCGCCTCTTGTTTGCCACCTTCTTCGGAAGTTTCAAACGGATGAAACGGCCATCGTCCGAATACTCTCCCGCGTAAACAAGAATATCAACCAAGCCGGAATGATTATACTGAACCCGAAGCGCGGATTGGACATCAACACCCATTGAAACCAGGTCTCCCGTCAGCACAAGGGGCCAATAGGGTGTAAAATAGAGGGCTTCCTTCACAAAAGAGAAAACGACCCTCGGCGTTAGGCCCTCCTCGTGCCACAGTTTGAACCCCGTAACTCCCGGAACAAACTCTACAAGCACCATCGCCGCGTTGCTAAGATCGTTCTCCAGGTTCCCCGCCATCCAGGAATCATACATTTTCTTGAAGATATAGGCTCCGCTTGTCACAGCAAGGGTTCCGATGAGAACCTTTCGGGCAGCAGGGTTTTTCATCATTTTGACAAGAAACCTATCACCCTTTTCACTTGCCAAAGCCTTTTCTGCTTCCCGAAGGGTCTTTGCTTCCTCGGATCCCTTTTCCAAGGCTGCCCTTCTGGC
This sequence comes from Pseudomonadota bacterium, assembly GCA_015493505.1. Taxonomy (GTDB): domain Bacteria; phylum Desulfobacterota; class S145-22; order S145-22; family S145-22; genus S145-22. Next base: position 17,223 of record WGDA01000151.1, read on the forward strand.
CTTGATCAGCTCGAGACGGGCAAAACGATTTTCAGCCTCTAAAAGGACTTTGACAAATGCCTCACGGCTCAGGCCCGCCTTCAGCCAGGCATCCAGCTCTACTATCAACATCTTTCCATCTTGGAAGCTCGTGTAGAGCATCTTGTAAAGGCCTTTGTCTCCTCCGGCCATCTGCTGGAGCTTCTTGAGAATCTCTTTTTCCGGGACATCCAGCACATGTTCCCGCATCAGGACAAACCCCACAGTCAGTTCATCCAATGCCTTACGGACCTCCCGGTTCCCGGCCAGGGAGCGTCCGCTAACCCGCGCCTTCGCGAGGATTGGCTTAAGCTTAAAGGGAATTTCTTCGAAGGCGAGCGTGACGTTCCGGGCTCGAACCCTTTTGAGCCACCTGAGTTCCCCTTTGGTCAGTTTGCCCTTCGCCTTCAAGGCCTTCAACCGTTCGATCTGGGCCTCGATTCCTCTCGCGTCCATCCCCGCGATCGACTCCAGCGCCCCCGATTCCTTCAGAGCCAGGCGTTCCCTCAGGACGTATTTGACCTTCTCCGCGTCAGAAAGGTTTTTCCAACCCCCATGGGCCTTCGTGATTTGACGTTCGCAGCTCCCCACCATGGTCAGGGAACCGTACTTCTTTACCGCTTCCCGGATCATCTTCGCGTCCAGCTCGCCCGCCAGGATGGAATCGACCTTGGCCTTGACATACGAATTCAGCGTTTCGGCGTGCGGCACGAGCTGCCCCCCCTTGTTCTCCGCGATGACGGCCCCCTTGATCAGCATTTCCTTCTTGATGCCGCTCATGGAGGCCTCGCCGACAAACTTCTCTTCCTCAAGGAGGTTAAGCATGTGTAGATCAACCCCCCGAACATTCTTCAAGTGGACGATGTCAAACCCCTTGACCTTGAGACTTTCCAAGCCCTCTTTCTCCAAAAGCTCATTGAAATACCTGGCGGCCTGAACGGCCTTTTTCCCCACGAAAGAGATATCGTCGTCCGAGAAGAGAAGGCGATAGCCTCTGTGGTCGCTCCGTTTTCCCGCCAGCTCCAGGTACCGGATTCCCGAGGATCCGGTCCGGACCACCACGTCCAGGTCCTTCCCAAAACGGTGATAGACTTTTTGCAGAAGGCCATCGACGGTGGCGAACCGTTTTTTGTCGAGGGATTTCAGGATAGTTTGCTCGAAATGTCTTGGGTTCTTGAGGTGATGGGCCTCCGCCGCCACCCTTATTTTTTCCAGGAACTTGGCCTCGTCGGCCTTCGTTGTGATATCGAGATGTTTGAAGATATCGTCGATGGCCGAGGTGTCTCCGAGCCGACTCGCCGCGAAACGGTCCAGGGCCTTTTCAACCGGGTCAGCCGCCCAAGTCCTTGGCACGCGCGTGCCAACGATGAACGCCAGCAAAAGCAAAAGCGTAGAAACCCACCTTTTTCTCACTACCTTCCTCCAACCGGAACGCGGCCTACACATTTCTTGCTCCACTTTATTCCCCCTTTACAAACCACCGAGCCGGGGCAGGGCCTCGCCTGCCTGTTTCACGAGCCGATCGCCCGCCTTCAGGTTCGGGAACATCTTACCAAACTGGTTTTTTCGCAAGCGGAATTTCCCCTTTTTTCCCGCGTCCGTTCGGTAGTGAATGACGACCATCCCTTCGCGGAAATTATTCTCGTCATCATAGGTGTCCGCTTCCTCCTTGACCTTGGTCACCACCCCTTGCCAGGACGCCTTCATCTTTTTCTTCTGAAAGAGCATGATCACCACGCCCAGGGCGATGGCCACACAAATACCCAAAAAAAGTTCCATTGATGCCTCCCCTCTTTTTATGTCAATTTATGTGGACTTTCATCACGATGAGCTCCGATTTGGGCCCATTCCCGTTTCCCACCGGTTTTCTTCCCGTCATCACGAAGCCACCCGTATCCTTCGCGACAAAGTCATAAAATGGAATCCCTGCCCAAGCAATGCCGGAAGCCACGCCCAGGACCGCAGGGGATAAAAGTGAAGGATGAGCGGTGTGTTTCCCCGGAAACCCATGCCCAGGGCAAAGTCGTAATCTTTGTAGGGGTGAAGCTGAAATCTTAAATACGAAGGTTTTCCATTTTTTTTATAAGGAAGATAAAGGACATGTTGGGGAGATGAGATGAACTGCGGTGCGAGCTTTTTGAAAGGCGGTGCTCGCAATTTGAACCATAGTTCGGGGTCCGACCCCGCGTATTTTCGGCCGCTGTCAGATTTTGAATTTTCAAGGGACTGGTCGATCCGGGCCGCGAAAGTCTTCCAGTAGGGGCTCCCTTCGACCTCGTAATCCGTGGCGATTTTTTGGATATAGGTTGCAAGTGGCAGGGCCGCGAGATATCGACGCGTCTCGGAAACGAAACCCATGAAGTGCGTTTGCTGTTTCTGTTCTTTCGCGAAATCGACAGACTCAACCGTTACGCGCGGGGAGAGATCCACGAAAAACCACGCGCAGACGGCAATGGACACCCCCGCCACCAGAAACAAACGGCGCCACAGTTCTCTCATGTCCTGCCAATCATTTATAGCCACCCCTTTCTTTTGGAGAAATATTTTTCCCCAAAAGTTACTTTCTTCAAGTTGACGTTAAATTCGATGCTTATTTCAAGAAACAAATTTCACTTAAATATTTTATAAACCATATCCTTTTCCTGGATAAAAGTAAAGAGACCCAAACGCAATCCGTTACCTGCTTCAAACGGGGAAAAGTAAGGCGAGAGCGTAATGTGACGGACGGACAAAGAGCAAAATTACCGCTGCCTGGAGGAGGTGTGGAAGGCGTCTGGGCTCAGAGTCCCGAACGATGTGAAACTCGCCTTTATGCTCATGAGTACCGCCAAAATGACAGTAACAGCCGTTCCTGTAAAGATGGCGATCATGATGGCAATCTGGTACTTGATGGCTGTTTCCGGATTGGTGCCTCCCAGAATGACCCCTGTCATCATGCCCGGTAACGATACCAGTCCGATCGTCGCGATAGTCGCGACGGTGGGCGCGAGGGCGGATAGGCACGCCTCCCGAAGATAGGGGCGTATCGCCTCGTGAAGACGGGCACCCTGGGCGAGAGAGAGGAGAAAGGATTTCTCCCGCTTTTTCAGAGTGCTGTAGAAAGTTCGTATTCCGATCAGGTCCGCCCTGAGGCAGTTTCCCAGGATCATTCCACCGATAGGGATGACATATTGCGCGTCCATCAAGGTGGGACGTTTCAGAAGGGGCCCCAGGAAGGTGAACAGAGGAATAGCGGTCCCTATGATGAGGGCGCCGAACAGAGGGAGAATGAACTTTTTTGTTCTCAGGTCGCTTCCACGGATGATGGAGAGGTCTGCCACGGTAATCATGACAATCAGCCAGAGGCCGTTGATCCAGGGATTATTCAGGCGAAAGACTACCTGGAGGTAAAGCCCCACAAAAAGCAGTTGCGCTGTCATACGCAAAACCGCGATAAGGGTTCGGGTCAGTAGAGGGATTCGGAACCACAGAAAGATTCCCAGCGGAATGAGTAAAAGCAGGTAAAATGATGCCAGCGCGAAATTGTTGATGGGTTGCGCGCCCATTTCAGTTTCCCATCGTGGGGAAGGGGATCACGCGATCTGCAACGGTCAGGAAGGCCGTGTCGTGGGAAACACCCAGGATGGTTGTGCCGGTTACAGATTGAAGGAGGGACACCACGGCGAGGCTGTTTTTCTGGTCAAGAGCGGAAGTTGGTTCATCCAGAAGGAGGATTTCCCGATCCAGGAGGAGAGCGGCGATCAGCGCCGCGCGCTGTTTTTCGCCGCCCGAAAGGGTTTCTACCTCCGTGTCAAGCGCTGTAAGGGGTAACGAAAGACAATCGAGAAGCTCCGGCAGGCGGGACAGGTTTCCCTTCAAATGGGTGTTGGCTTTGTAGGTAAATGGTTGCTCAAACCATTGCCTGAGCGTTCCTTCCCCCAGTTCGGGTTCTTGAGGCACGTAAGCCACGCGGGAGCGAAGGTGCCAGACTGTTTCACCATTCACGGGGATGCCGTGGATGAAAATCTCACCTGACGTGGGGGGCGTGAACCCCAGCAGAGATTTCAGCAGGGTAGATTTCCCCAACCCGGAGTCTCCCGTCAGGATGACCCGCTCACCCGTTCGCACCTCCAGTGAGAAATCCCGAAAGGGAACCTTGTCGCCGAACTGAACGGTTAAGCGTGAAATTTTAATGGCTGGGTCAGACGTCGGCAAAATTTTACCCCCAAGGCTTTTTCGCTACTGTTTCCAAAATGTGAGGCGCGCAGGATTTTCCAAAAATTTTAGAGGGGTGGAAATTTCTATTGCTCCCACCGATCACGCAGGGCAGGGAATTTTCAAAACGTTTCACTCTGGTAAACGTAAACAAATTTTGATCATCGGTCAAGAATTTAAATGCGAGGTTTTAAAGCGGCGAAGCGCCATACACCGTGAGTGTCTCTACCACTGCTTCCGGGGCAATGAGGCGCACATTGTCGCGGATGTCTTTCAGGTGGTCGTACACGGCCTGTTCGTCTATGCCGGGTGGGGCGTAAACGGTGAAGAAAACC
>WGDA01000152.1 GCA_015493505.1 Pseudomonadota bacterium
AAAGCTGATCGGCTAACCAATAAATGGAAGTAGTGGATGCAAACAGAACTTAGACAGTCCATGTCAGGAAATGAGACTGTGTTAATAGAAAAGAAAAAATGAGAGGTGAGGTGTTTTTTTCCTTGACACGCCCTTTAATGGGTGACCCCTTCGGGGCGGAACGATGGGTGCTTTGTCAAACGCTTTTTAGTTCGACCTGGGGGGCCAGGCGTTCGATATCCGAGAGACGCGCGAGAGCCGTGCCGGGCTGGAGGGTCGTGGCGGTTCCAACGGCCACGGCGTATTTCAGGGATTCTCTAAGCGACCATCCCTTTGCCTGTCCGAAGATAAACCCGGCCACGGCCGAGTCGCCGGCCCCGACGGTATTGACAACCTCGACCTTGGGTGGAACGGCGAGAATGTTTTCGTGGTCGCTGACCAACAGGATGCCTTTGGCCCCCATGGAGACAAGGACGATTTCTATTCCGGACTGCTGGATTTCACGCGCAGCTTCCAGAACCTCCGGGAATCGCGTCAGGTCCCGCCCCGTCAGCCGTCCCAGCTCGTGGATGTTGGGTTTTATCATCGTCGGCTTTGCCTGGATCCCGACCCGAAGGTTTTCACCATCGGTATCCAACAAAACGCGCGCGTTCTTGTTTTTCAGGACTTCGATCGCTCTGGCATAGATGACGGGGCGCAAGTTTTTAGGCAAGCTACCGCTGATGGACACATATTCAGGTGAATGAAGTCCCTCTAATTTCTTGAAGAAAGCGGTCAGTTCCGCGGGTCTTATTTCCGGGCCACCGGCGCTGAAAACAATCTGCTGGGCCGTGTCCGTCACGTTCAGAACGATATTGGTGCGTGTGTCGTTCGCGATGGGGGTAAAGTCACAGTAAACCCCTTCCTGCAGGAGCATGCCTTCGATTTCCATGCCCACGTATCCCCCCAGGAAACCGAGGGCATGGTTGATTACCCCCAGTTCGTTTAAGACCCGGGATACGTCGATGCCTTTTCCGCCGGCGTATTTTTCTTCCTTTTCGATGCGGTTGGGGTCATCCTGCCGGATATTCTTAACCCAGATCGTTCGATCGAGCGCGGGGTTGAGGGTAATGGTGTAAATGATGGGAACCCACCTCCTTTTTGGCTAACCGCTGATGGCTGCGCGTTTGGCGTGAATGGAAGCCCACCTCATGAAGCCCAAATTAATAAAATAAAACAGGGCTGGTGCCGGAGGTCGGACTCGAACCGACATGGGCGCGAGGCCCGGGGGATTTTGAGTCCCCTGCGTCTACCAGTTTCACCACTCCGGCGTGGCTTTTATCATATCCAAACCGGAAAGAAATTGTCAAGATAATTCGGCGAATCTGCTGCCTGTCCCCGTTCTTTCACGCCCAGCGTCTGGCAAACCTGCCGCTTTGCCCCCTCTATTCCAGGGCGTACACACCGTATGGTTCTATCGTGCCTTCGAAGAACGAACGGTCAATGAGGTTGAAGTGCATTTCAAATTGGGGAAGGGGCACTTCTTCGTCGCTCACGTTGATAATAGCCAGGACCTTTTCCCCCCTGAAGCGACGTTCGACGGCAATCAGGCGTTTGTCCAGGTCGAGAACCTTCCGGGCGCTTCGGGGGTGGAAGGAACGCACCTCTTTTCTCGCGTCGAGCAGACGGAGGAATTCCTCCAGCACCTGAAAGCGCAAGGAGTTTCTGTCTCTCAGCTCCGCATCGAGGGGGGCCAGAGGCAGTTTCTCCCGATTGATCATCCGGTTGATCCCGGTCTCCTTGACGCCTTCGTAATAGTTTCTGGACCCCAGCAGGCTGTGGATGTAGATCCCCGGGACCCCTCTCAGGGAGAGCATGACCGCCTGAGAGGCCATGAAACGTTTAACCATCAGGGGGTCATCCGGATTTTTGGGGTCATTGATGGCGTCGAAATACGTGATGTTCAATTCATACGGGCTTTTTTCACCATTTTTTACCCGATAGGAAATCAGCCCGCCGTGATCGAGGGTCAGTCGGACCAGGTTGTCAATCTCCTCATCCTTCAGAATCCCTTTCGCGCCCAGCAGCCCAATGCCGTCGTGGGAGGCGAGGAAATCGAAGAAGAGCAGGTCCTCGCGGGTTCTTTCGGCGAATTTATTGATATAGGTGGCGTCCTTGCGCGCGAAGGCGTCCAGGACCAGGGGAGGCAGGGAAAACTGATAGACCATGTGTGCCTCGTCGCCCTCGCCAAGGTAGGAAATGTTGTCTTTGTACGGAAAGTTCGCCTCGGCCAGCAGCATGGCGTAGGGGGCGACATACTGAAGGATATGCCGGAAGAGTTTGACGATCTGGTGGGTCTTGGAAAGGTTCACACAACTGGTGTGGGGCTCTTTCCAGACGTATCCCACGGCGTCGAGACGGATGATTTCAACGCCCTGAGACAGGTAAAACAAAAGGACGTCGATAATCTCCATGAGCACTTCCGGGGTTTTGTAGTTCAGGTCGATCTGATCGGCGCTGAAGGTGGTCCAGACGTATTTGGTGCCCCACGCCGTTTCGAATTTTGTCAGAAGCGGCGTTTCGCGGGGCCTGAACACCTCGGGCATCTGCACCTCGTTGTCGTACCAGATGAAGTACTTTCTGTAATGGGGATCTCCCTGAAGAAACTTCTGGAACCACTTTGACTGGCTGGAAACATGGTTCAATACCAGGTCCACCATCAGGTGATAATCCCGGGCGATCCGGCGGATATCCTGCCAGTCCCCGAATTTCGGGTCTACCTTTTTGTAATCGATGACGGCAAACCCGCCATCGGAGCTGCTGGGGAAAAAAGGCAGGATATGCACCCCCGTCACGATCGACTTCAGATATTTTCTGAGGAAGTAATAGAGGGTATCGAGGGTCTTTTCCCCCTCTTTATAAACGTTATCGGCGTAGGTAATCACGATGGAGTCTTTTTCGTTCAGGACCGGACGGTCTCTGTACCATTTTCTCCGCCGCCGGATGGTGTCTTCCTGCCTGTAGAGATCCATGCGGCTCTTCAGTTGCCGCGTCAGCTTGTCCGCGTCAGAGCTGGAGTAAATAATACGAAAGATGTTCCTAATCTTTTTCAGTGTGTCCGCGTCGTTATCCTGAACCCGTCTGTTTTTGCCTCTCTTTTTCACCGTGTCTTACCTCGCCATAAAAGTATCTCACGCTTCGGCGTTCATGGCCGGAGCCGTTTTCCCCCCTTTGGGGTGCCGGTTATGAATGGGAGTCTCTCCGCTGAAAAAACATGCTCACAATGGCCTATTTTTAACACATCTCGACACCTTTTTCCAACGGAAACGCTCCATTCATACCGGCTGGATGGTCGCAGTTTCTCCCATTCATTGACACGGACTCCCCGATCCGCTAAATAAGGCGCAAGCAATCCGTGAAAATACGGACAAACCATCCATCACGCTGAAAAAAGGAGATGCACATGCTTCCTCCCTATCCGAAATACACCCCGCCGGACTTCACGTCCCGCCCCCTCAATGAAGCCCCGGCTGCCCGGTTTGAAACGGTTGAAAAAGATGGTGTCGCGCCGGCAGGTTTCCACGCCACCTCCAACCACCCTGAATATGTTCACCTGGGGGGCGGCCGGTGGCTCCTGGCGCGCGAAAGCCGGATGGACTGCGTGCTCGTCTTTCGCGATGATGACCTGGAAGTGGTCGAACCCCGGCGGCTCAAAAAGGGGGACCGCGTCGTGGTCGGAAGGACGGAGAACGGGGAGGAAGGGATTTACGTGCACACTGACGGTTTTTCCTTCGACACCAGCCAAACGGCGGACAAGTTTACGTTTCGTACCCGCGGAACCCGGGAAACCCCCTTTTCACGGTCGTACGATCAGCTCTACAATATCCTCCGGTACGACCGGGATCACGGCTATATCGTCTGGGTCATGGGCCCTGCCGTGGCCTTTGACAAGGACAGCCGTGACGCCATGCAGGCCCTCATCGAAAACGGGTACTGCCACGCCCTCATGGCGGGCAACGCCCTGGCCACCCATGACCTGGAAGCGGGGCATTTCCGGACCGGGCTGGGGCAGGACATCTATACCCAGGAAATTCAGCCCTTGGGGCACTACCATCATCTGGACATCCTGAATACGGTCCGCCGGGAGGGGAGCATCAAAAAGGCCCTGCCCGTTCTGGACATCCATGACGGCATCATCTACGCCTGCGAGAAACAGGGCGTGCCTTACGTGCTGGCCGGTTCCATCCGGGATGACGGCCCCCTGCCCGAGGTTATCGGCAACGCCTACGAGGCCCAGGACGCCATGCGGCATCACGCCCGGCACGCCACCACGGTTATCACTCTATCCACCATGCTCCACGCCATCGCCTTCGGGAACATGACCCCCAGCTATCACGTGGAACCGGACGGAACCGTGCGCCCGGTCTTTTTCTACATCGTGGACATGAGCGAATTCAGCGCGGACAAATTGGCGAACAGGGGCTCGGGACAAGCCATGGCGATTCTGACCAACGTCCAGGACTTCATGATTAACCTGTGGCACAACCTGGCCCAAAAACCCCGCCAGGCCACCCAGTCATGAAGAACAAGATCCTGATCGTCGGCGTTCCCACAGATCTGGGGCAGACCCATCGTGGGGTTGATATGGGTCCCGGCGCCATTCGTTATGCCGGCCTGGTCCCCCGCCTCCAGGAGCTGGGATACGCTGTCACCGACATGGGAAATTTTCATGTCCCCGTTCGGGGGAGCCTGCAGCGGGAGGAGCTTCTCCCGGCCATCCGAAAGGCGTGTGAAGCCGCCTACCATGCCGCGGAAAAGGCCGTTTCTGAGGGCTGGCTTCCCATCTTCCTGGGCGGAGACCACTCTATCTCCATCGGCACCATTGGCGGCATGGCGGATGTGTCCCCCGTTGGGGTTCTCTGGGTGGATGCGCATGGGGATTTCAATACCCCCGAAACGTCCAGGTCGGGGAACATCCATGGAATGGCGCTGGCCGTGTTGACGGGAAGGGGGCATCCGGACCTGGTCAATATCGGAAAAAAAGGACGGAAGCTGAACCCGGAAAATGTGGTTATCCTGGGGGTCAGGGACCTGGATCCCGAGGAGAAAAAGCTTCTGAAGGAAAGCGGGGTCACTATTTATACCATGCGGGATATTGATGAACGCGGCGTCAGCGTCTGCACCCATGAAGCCCTCAGCCGTCTTAGCCATATGGAGCGGATTCATGTCAGCCTCGATGTGGACTGTCTGGATCCCATGGTGGCGCCGGGTGTAGGTACCCCCGTTCCGGGTGGGCTCACATACCGGGAAGCCCACCTCTTGATGGAAATCATTGCCGATATCCATGCTCCCGTCTCCATGGACATCGTGGAGATCAATCCCCTCATGGACATCAGAAACCAGAGCGCGAAGGCCGCGGTGGATCTCTGCGTTTCTCTTTTTGGCAAAACCATCCTTTAATGGTTTTGCCCCTTTCGAACCCCTCACGCAAGGAAAACTTCTGAATATGGATTTCATGACCCTCCTGAGAAAACTGGGCGTTCTGAGATACGGCTCGAAAAAGGCCGTGTATCACAACGCGAAGGAAATGCCGGCCGAGCTCTTCATGGACGACGTGACCAATGCGGAGAAAGACCTTCTCCACAAAGAAGACCTGAAATTCCTGAGAAGGAAAAAGAAGAAAAAATAGGGCTCACGCGGTGCCCGCTGTATATCGCGGTGGGCTTTTTTACAGGAAAAGCGCGGAGAGCACCGCCCCGCCCAGGACCACCCAGAGAATATCCACCTTCAGGCGTAGCGCGATAAAGGCCGCCAGCCCCAGGATGACGGGGAGGACTCCCCAGTGGGCCGCCAGGCCGAATTTGATGGTCACGGCCAGCAGGAGCCCGACAAAAGAAACCAGTGCCCCCCGCAGGCCGCGAAGGACGAAGGGGGTATTCTGAAGCCGGTCGAAAAAGGGGACGACAAGCAGCAAGATAATCAGGGAGGGTGTAAAGACGCTGACAGTCCCCACCACCGCGCCGGGTATGCCCTTCAGCAGGTAGCCCACAAAAGTCGCCGTAATTACGATGGGTCCCGGCGTGACCTGACCCAGGGCGATCCCGTCCATGAAAACCCGGCTGCTCATCCAGTGCCGGACTCCCACCACCTCATGAAGCATCAGGGGGACCGAGGCGTAGCCCCCGCCAAAGGCGAAGAGGTCCACCTTCAGCATCAGGGTGGAAAGATCGAGCAGGTTTCTGTCGAAGAAAAAGAGGAGGACGAGGCCCGCCGCGAGGCCGGAGAGAATCACAAGGGCGGGACGCACGGACGCGGCGTCACGTGGGTTGCCCTTGCCGGCGGGGCGGGGTTTTCTCAAATCCATCTTTAGGTAAAGGAGGAACCCCAGGGCCGCAGAGGCCATGATGGCCACGATGGGGCTTCCCCCGGCGATGAGGAATCCGGCGGCCGCCAGGGCGAGCAGGATATCCTGCCAGTATTTCAGCGAACGTCTGCCGAAGTTGATGGTTGCGTTGGCCACGAGGGCCACGACAATGACTTGAAGCCCGCTGAAGAGGGCTGTCACCATGGAAAGCTGGTGTGTCCGTCCGTAGAGCGCTGAAAGAACCCCCATCAGGACGAATGAGGGAAGGCCGAAGCCGATGTAGGCGGCCGCGGCTCCGGGACCGCCGCGGGCGCGCAGCCCCGCGAAGGCCGCAGCCTGCATGGCAGTGGCGCCCGGTATTGTCTGGCAGAGGGCGACGCCTTCCCGGAAGGCCTCGTCCGACAGCCAGCCGTGTTTTTTCACCGCGAGGTCGCGAATATAGGCCACCATGGCGGGACCGCCAAAAGCGGTCAACCCAAGCCTGAGAAACGCCCAGAAAATCTTCAGAGCGGAATCCGAGCCGCGAAGTTCGGGCGTGCCTGTGTCAGTAGAACCCATTGTACCGTTTGCCATTCTCTGAAACCTACTCCGGGCCTGGCTCCGTGTCAATACGGGTGCGGCCAAATGGCGCGCGACCCGTCTTGCAAAACCGATTTGAATCTGTTATGAAGAGGCGCTTTGTTGATGACACAGATAAAGGAGGATGCGAATGTCTCGCGTGTGTGAAATATGTGGAAAGGGCCCGATGGTGGGCTACAATGTCAGTCACGCCCATAATAAAACGAAAAAGGTCTGGTATCCCAACCTTCAGAAAATACGGGTTGTGGTCAACGGAAGGGTCAAACGGATGCGGGTCTGCACACGGTGTATCCGGTCGGGACGCGTGGTCAAACCCTCTACGGCAAAATCGTAGCGGTTTTACCCTCGCGATTTGATTCCATACATGCATGGGATCCCCGCCTCCCGGAGATGGGAGGCGGGGATTTACGCCTGAACCCTTTTGACTTCCGTAATTCCTTTGATGTGATTCAACGCTCTGATAATTTTGTTCAGGTGCTTCAGGTCCTTGATGGCGATGACAAACTGGTTAATCGCCTGGTGATCTTCCGTGGTCTGAACGTGGGCGCTCAGGATATCCGCCCCCAGATTTGAGAGCTCTTTGGTAATTTCCGCCAGCAGGCCCCGCCGGTCCACGGAAAGGGTCTGAATCCTGACGGGATGCCGAACGGTTTCGCTGACCTGCCATTTCGCCTCGATCAGACGCTGCGGGTCTGAGTTCAGGATTTTATCGCAGTCCGCCTTGTGAACGGTGATCCCGCGGCCACGGGTAATGAAGCCCACAATCTTGTCTCCCGGCAGGGGGTTGCAGCATTTCGCCAGGCGTACGAGAACACCTTCTTCTCCCCGGATAAGAATCGGGCTCTGCTCCTTCCGCTTGATCTTCGAGATGAATTTCTGAATCGGTTTTTTCTCTTCCTCAGCCTTTTCCGCCTCGAGCTTCTCCGGGGGCAGGACACGGTGAATGACCTGGCGGGGGGTAATCTTCCCATAGCCAATGGTGGCCAGCAAATCATCCGCTGATTTGAGGCTGAAGGATTTGGCCGCTTCCTCGAGGGCGCCGTCTTTGTAGAGCCGGGAGAAGTTCACGGCGTACCGTTTGGCCTCCTTTTCAAGCAGCTCTTTTCCCAATTGAACGCTCTGTTCACGTTCCTGAGCCTTGATCCACTGGCGAATCTTGGTTCTCGCGCGGGAGGTTTTGGCGAGTTTCAGCCAGTCCTTACTCGGGTGCGCCCGGGGGTGGGTGATGATTTCGACCCGATCCCCGTTCTGGAGGTTGTATTTCAGGGGAACGATCCGGCCGTTGACCTTGGCGCCCTTGCAATGATTCCCCACCTCCGTGTGGATGCTGTAGGCGAAATCGACGGGCGTGGACCCCCTCGGGAAGTTTTTCACCTCACCCGTTGGGGTGAAGACGAAGACCTCGTCCGGGAACAGGTCTATCTTGATGGTCTCCAGGAATTCGGAATTGTTTTTCAGGTCCTTCTGATACTCGAAAAGCTGCCGCAGCCAGTTGAACCGCTTGTCATCCTTCTCGTCGAGGTTGATGCCTTCCTTATACTTCCAGTGAGCCGCGATTCCCATCTCAGCGACTTTGTGCATGTCGTGGGTCCGGATCTGTATTTCGATTCTTTCGCCCTTCGGGCCGATTACGGACGTGTGAAGCGACTGGTAAAGGTTGCTTTTGGGCAGCGCGATATAATCCTTGAACTTTCCAGGGATAGGCGTCCATAGATTGTGAATGATCCCGAGGATCTCGTAGCATTCCGGAATGGTGGCGACGATAACCCGGAAGGCGGTGATGTCGTAAACGTCGCTGAAATCGATGTTCTGGCTTTGCATCTTTTTGAAGATGCTGTACAGGTGCTTGGGACGTCCCGAGATGTCGGCCTCGATCCCGCTTTCCCGTAGTTTCTCCGTCAAAATTCCGATGACAAACTGGATATAACGGTTGCGTTCCTTTTCGCTTTTGGCGATTTTCTTTTCGAGAGAACGGTAAGCGTCCGGCATGAGGTGTTTGAACGAAAGGTCTTCCAACTCCGATTTAATCCATTCGATCCCCAGGCGGTTGGCGATCGGGGCGTAAATCTCCAGGGTTTCCTGGGCGATGCGCTGCTGGCTCTCCGGTTTCTGAAATTTCAGTGTTCGCATGTTATGCAGGCGGTCCGCCAGCTTCACGAGGATGACGCGGATATCCTTCGTCATGGCGAGAATCATCTTTCGGAAGTTTTCAGCCTGCGTGTCCTCGCTGCTTTCGAAGGACATCTTGCTGATTTTCGTCACGCCCTCTACCAGATCCGCCACTTCCTGGCCAAACAGCTCTTTCAACTGGTCATACGTGGCGTAGGTATCTTCAATGGTATCGTGTAACAGGCCCGTCGCGATGGTCTGCTCATCGAGCTGCATGTCGGCAAGAATACCCGCGACCTCGAGGGGGTGGATCAGGTAGGGTTCCCCCGACAGACGGATTTGTCCCTGATGCGCCTTGGCCGAGAAGACGTAAGCGCGCTGGATCAAAGCTTCATCATAATCCGGCTGATAGGCCTCTATCTTTTCAACAATATCACCAAATCGAATCAAACGGGCACCCCTTTCCTGAATTTATACCCTAAAGAGGGGACATGAATCAAATGCTTTTTGTCGCTTATCAGGCATAAGCCGCTAAAAATGGGGGAAACAGGGACACAAATGGCAAATTAAATTGACAGCCCAGGAAAGATGTGGTAGGAACTCCAACGAAAGCGAAGGAGGGTTGCGTGTATACTGCTCCATGCCGGAAACGCCGCCAAATTAAAGCGTTGCCGTTTGTGAAAAAGGTCAAGATGTCTATTTTTTTCGGGTGAATTTGTGATAATTTTTACAAAACAAAGGAGGGTTCGACTTGTACAAAATCGTTGATAAAAAGGTAATGGCAGAAGGCACGGTCTGCCAGCTGGAAGTGGAAGCGGCGCGAGTCGCGAGGAAGGCCAAACCGGGGCAGTTTATCGTCCTGAGAGTTGACGAGAAGGGCGAGCGCATTCCGCTGACCATGGCGAAGCAGGACCTGGAAAAGGGAACCATCACTATCATTTTTCAGGTTGTCGGAAAAACCACCGCCCATTTGGGAACCCTGGAACCCGGGGACTCCCTGGCGGATGTGATTGGCCCCCTGGGGATGCCCACCCATATCAAAAAGTATGATGGCCCGGTAATCTGCGTGGGCGGCGGCACGGGCGTGGCCGTTTTGTATCCCATCACGCGTGGCTACAAGGAGGCCGGAAACGAGGTGATTGGCATTATCGGGGCGCGGACCAAGGATCTTCTCATCCTTGAAGAGGAAATGAAAGGCGTGACGGATGACCTGAGGGTTACCACGGACGACGGAAGCTACGGTCACCACGGGTTCGTGACGGATGTCCTGAAGCAGATCCTCGAAGAGAGAAAAGACGTCAAGATGGTGGTGGGGATCGGGCCCGTTCCCATGATGAAATTTGTCTGCAAGACGACGGAACCTTTCAACGTCCCGACCACTGTCAGCCTGAACCCTATCATGGTGGACGCGACCGGCATGTGCGGCGCCTGCCGGGTGACCGTCGGCGGGAAAACCCGTTTCGTGTGCGTGGATGGCCCTGAATTTGACGGGCATCAGGTCGATTTCGACGAATTGACCAAACGGCTTCGGATGTATGTTGAAGAGGAAAAGAAATCATACGAACTTTTTAAGCAAAAGCACGCATAGAGAAAAGGAGGCAGTTCAAAAATGGCAGAGAAAGGAAAGCAGAAGATCCCTCGTCAGGCGATGCCTGAGCAGGACCCGAAGGTCCGCGCCCACAACTTTGACGAGGTCCCCTACGGGTATGATGAGAAGCTGGCCCAACTGGAGGCTCAGCGGTGCATGCAATGTAAAAAACCCCAGTGCGTCAAAGGGTGTCCGGTCGAAGTGGAAATCCCGCAGTTCATCAAATTCATTGTGGAAGGGGATTTCGCCGCCGCCGCGAGGCAGTTGAAAAACAAGAACAGCCTGCCTGCCGTCTGCGGACGCGTGTGCCCCCAGGAAAACCAGTGCGAAAGCACCTGCATCCTCGGCAAGAAGGCGGAACCCGTGGCCATTGGGCGCCTGGAGCGCTTCGCCGCGGATTACGAAAGGAACCACAACCTGGTCACGATTCCTGAAATGGCCCCAGCCACCGGCAAGCGCGTGGCGGTCGTTGGGTCCGGCCCCGCCAGCCTGACACTGGCCGGCGACCTGATTAAGAAGGG
Organism: Pseudomonadota bacterium; assembly: GCA_015493505.1. Classification (GTDB taxonomy): domain Bacteria; phylum Desulfobacterota; class S145-22; order S145-22; family S145-22; genus S145-22. Next base: position 11,120 of record WGDA01000152.1, read on the forward strand.
CCATGAAGTCATTATTTACGAGGCCCTCCACAAACCGGGGGGTGTGCTGGTTTACGGAATCCCCGAATTCCGTCTCCCGAAGGCCATCGTGGCCGCGGAGGTTGATTACCTTCAGAAGATGGGCGTGAAGATCGAAACGGACGTGGTCGTAGGGAAAACCGTGACCATAGACGAGCTTCTGGAAGACCACGACGCCGTATTCCTGGGCGTTGGCGCGGGACTGCCCCTCTTTCTCAACCTGCCCGGGGAAAACCTGTGCGGTATCTATTCCGCCAACGAATACCTCACCCGGTCCAACCTGATGAAGGCGTACAAGTTCCCCGAGTACGATACACCCATTGCCCTTGGGAAAAACGTGGCGGTCATCGGGGCCGGAAACGTGGCCATGGACTCCGCTCGGACGGCCCTGAGGCTTGGGGCTGAAACCGTGAAGATCGTGTACCGCCGGTCTCGCGCGGAAATGCCGGCGCGGGCAGAAGAGGTACACCACGCTGAAGAGGAAGGCGTCCAGTTCGAGCTGTTGACCAACCCCGTGCGTTTCATCGGGAACGAAGACGGCTGGGTCACCGGCATGGAGTGTATCCGCATGGAGCTGGGGGAACCGGATGAGTCCGGACGCCGCCGGCCCATTCCCATCGAAGGCTCCAATTTTACCCTGGATTGCGACACCGTGATCGTGGCTCTCGGAACGCGCGCCAACCCGCTGATCCCGAACACCACGCCCGATCTGAAGCTGAACAGGCGTGGATACATCGAGGCGGATCCTGAAACTGGGAAGACCTCTAAGGAAGGCGTGTACGCGGGCGGTGATATCGTCACCGGTTCCGCTACCGTGATTCTGGCCATGGGGGCGGGGAGAAAGGCGGCTAACGCAATTCACGAATACCTCATGAGCAAATAATCTGATACGCACCTCAAGGAAAAGGGAGAAGGAGCTGCCTTCTCCCTTTTCTTCTAAAAAAAGATGACCAAACGCATCGACACCCTTTGGGATCCGACCAAGTTCTACGCCATTACCCGTCTCTTTCTCGTCCGACACGGTGAGACAGTGAACACACAGGGCGACGCCTTCCGCTATAACGGACACCTTGACGTGGACGTGTCGGAAAGAGGCATGCGTCAGCTTGAACGTGTCGCTGGGTGCCTGAAAGAGCGATCCATCAGGGGCGTTTATTCGAGTGACCTGATCCGCGCGAGAAAGGGAGCGGACGCCATCGCCCGGTACTTCCCTGGCTGCCGGCGCGAAACCTTCCGGGATCTACGGGAGGTCAAACAGGGAATATGGGAGGGCCTGACCCTGAAAGAGGTCTGGGAACAGTACCCGGAAGAGGCCAAAAAGAAATTTGCGGATTACGTGTATTATCGCATTCCAGGCGGTGAAAACCTCATCGAGGCGCAGGAAAGGGCCGTCACTGTCATCCAGGCGCTGGTGGAACGGCACGCGGAGGAGGAATTTGCCGTTGTCGCCCACGGCGGCATCAACAGCCTGATTATCTGCTGGGTTCTGGGGCTCGATCTCCATAATGTCTTTAACTTCCGCCAGGATTTCGGCGCCCTGAACATCATCGAGTTTTTCGAGGACGGAAAATCCCTCCGTGTCCTCAACAGCCCCTGCGGAACATTTCCCTTTTAGCCCTGCTTCTCCACGTACGCGACAGCATCGACTTCCAGCAGGCTTCCTTTCGGAAGCGACGCGACGGCGACAGTCGCGCGTGCCGGGTAAGGCTCTTCAAAGAAAGAGGCGTAGGTATTGTTGAATACCTCAAAATCGTCCATGGAGCTGAGATACACCGTGACCTTGATAACATGGGCCAGATCCGTTCCTGCCGCGTGTAACACCGCGCGCAGGTTCTTCATCACCTGTTCCGTCTGACGTTCAATGGGGCTTGGAACGATTTCACCCGTTTCCGGATTGATGGGAATCTGGCCCGCCACAAAGACCAGGTTGCCATAAACAATCGCCTGGGAATAGGGGCCAATGGGTGTGGGCGCCCTTTCCGTTGACACATTTTTGTGCTCCATCTCCTCCTCCTTTCTCATACCTTCCAGGGTTTCCCGGGACCTATTCTCATACCAAGAGGTTTCTCATTTCGCATTAAACCTTTCGCATAGCACTGGGGATCTCTCATTACTCACTACTTTTTATTTGCTTGCCCTTTCACTATTCCACATTCAAATTTACTTCTACCTAAAAGCCTTCTACCTGCCGGGCCCTAAAACCGATGAATGCCTGCCCGCTCATTCAGTACTCGTTCAGGTTTTAAGGCCGGGCCTTCTACGCACTTACAACCACTTCCTGAGGAGATCGATGGCAATGATCCCCAGGCGGATTTCCACATCGCGTTTGTTTCCTCCCAGCCGGATTCTTTTTACTTTTTCTTCGCCCCCATTCCCGGGAAGGATGGAGATTTCGTATTCCGGGAGGCTGTCGTTTTTCCCGGATGGAAGAGGTCGCGCCCGAAGGCGGAGGTGTGGGGTTTCTTTTCCGGCAAAATCGATGTGGGTCTCCGACCGATACGTCCCGTTAAACGCTTGCAAGAGCCGCCGCGCAATCTCCCCGCCCGTGGCGAAGTCCTCAACAAGAAGCCTTTTCCGCCGTTTGAGAAACGCCTCCACAACCTTTCCTTCCAGGGTTTCGTCATCCACACCGAAGATGAGCGCGCCCAGACGACGGCGGATTTCCTTCTCGACCTCTTCGATCATAGCCTCTACGGCGCCTTCCGTTTCACCTTCGGCGGTAATCAGCACACGGATCATCCCCGGAGAGGCCAGAACCCCCACGAAAGGGTTCCCCTCCGTCTTCATCAGGTCGCCAATCTGCTGATCCACCCCGCTCTCCCCAAGGCCACAGACCTTGAGGACGCGGGTGCGTTTCACGTACCCCTCCAGGCCGAAATCCCTCTTCAGGATGGGAAGCACCCTTTTCTCCATCAGGAACTTCAGCTCCCGTGGAACCCCGGGAAGGCAGACGATTTCGTGTCCCTTCGCGGTCTGGACTAGAAAGGCGGGCGCGGTGCCCATCGGGTTGGAAATGGGAAGTGCCCCGTCCGGGAGATAGGCCTGGCGCCGGTTATTCTCCGTCATGTGAAACCTGCGGGACGTGAAAATTTCCTCGATCTCCTTCAAAAGCGCCTCACTGAAAACAAGGGGAACCCCCACCGCGTCCGCTACCGCCTGACGGGTCAGGTCATCCTTCGTCGGCCCCAGGCCCCCCGTGGTCACAACCAGATCCATGTCATCGAGGAGGCTCCGAATCCAGGACACGATCTCCCTCAGGTGATCCCCAACGGAAACGCGGATCGCCACGTCAAAGCCGGCGGAAGACAGTATTTCCCCCAGGTAGGCGCCGTTGGTGTCGACCACCTTCCCCAGAAGAAGCTCCGTGCCAATCGTCAGGACCGCGACTTTCGGCATGCCCGTCAGAACTGATACGTGGTTCCGGAGGCGTTCAGGGCGAAGGCCTCCGGCATGGCGGCCTCAAAGGCCTTGATGGCGTTCCAGCCCGTGCAGTGCATGGGAACCAGGCGTTTCGGGTTGATCTCCTTCATGGCATCGATGGTATCCGGAATGATGGGTTCAAAGACGGGACCACTCAGGTGAAACCCGCCGATGACCCCCAGGACCCTGTCCATCCCCGTCAGCTTCCGGGCGTATTTGATTGTGTTGATGATCCCCGCGTGCGCGCATCCGGAAATCACGACCAGCCCCTCGTTTCGCACATTGATGACGCACCCCTGGTCATCCAAAATATCATCGTGGACGATTTCATCTCCCTGCTTCATATAGGCATTGGGCATCCCCTTCTCGAAGGAGGTCACCCGCTCAACGCTCCCGGTGACCAGAAGGTGCTCATCGAGTTGGAGACTGGGCTCCGCGTGCTCTTCAAAGGACCCGCCCGCCTTTTCCACGGCCTCCCGGTCCATGACGGGGAAGCGCAGGTTGCGGCCGTCTGGAAGCTTGAAAAACCTCGGTGTCACGAAGGCATTCGGGTGAATCACAATAGGGACAGGTTTCTTTTTGATCTGTCCCACGGCCCAGACCAGTCCGCCATAGTGGTCCATGTGGCCGTGGCTCATCACCACCAGCGCCACATCTTCAAGGCCTAATCCGAGGTACGCCAGGTTGTGCGGCAGGACTTTATCGGTATATCCGGCGTCCATTAAAACCAGATGCGTTTCTCCTCCGTACGTCAACCGCAGCAGTACCGACAGGCCATGCTCCGCGAGGATCGTATCCTCGGGAATCATGTTGCCCCGCGCCAGTGGCGGGCGGGTTACCCCGTCTTTTGGAGGTAAAAGTACGTCGATATAGTTGTCCACCAGGACAACGACCTCACATTTGTCGACCGGCTGAAGCGAGAATGTTCCCATGATAATCCCCTCCTTTCTCTAAGAAACTACCACGATGGTTCGCCTGTTGCAACAAAATCAAAAAAAGGTAGTTCCGAATTTACTTTGCCGTCTGCTTCCGGATTTTTACGAAATCGTCAAAGATGGGTAAAGAGGGATTGAGGATGAAACTCCGATTCCCTTTCAATCAAAGGCGGCAAAAAGTGTTTTTCCACACCTTTTGCCGCCAAGGGATCGTGCCTTCTCGGGTATTTTCTTGCCTTACTTGGAACCAGTAAGGGCAGGAGGCCTTGTCCGCGTCATTATCGAATGTAGATAATCTACTTCATCATCTACTTCAATTTGCTGCTGATATCCTCATACCGCTGTTTGGTGAGCGTATGCAGTTTGACGATCTTTTTTGCATTCAGATCAAACTTTTTCATATCGAGCATTTTGATGTTTTGGTCATCGTATGTCTTGTAGTAGTAGCGGAGGTTTTTCGTGTCTCTGACCACTGTCAGCATCGTGTAGTCAGAGAATATCTTGCCCTTTTCGACGGTTCTTGCCGCCCCGACGGGGATATCGAAACTGTTGAGGATGTGAAACATTTGCATCACACCTTCCTCCGCCGTTTTTGCAGGGATCGTGCTTCCGGCAAATGCCGCGGCTCTTACAAATCTTGACGGCGGCGTGAAGTCACCGGGCAGGCCGAGCATCCCCGCACCCTGTCCAAGCGGCTTCAGTGTCACACCGAATACCTTTTTGGGATTGGGTGTGGTTGCACCAAGCGTTATATAGTTGCGCAGATTGGTCATATGCCAGTCGAATGTCGGCGAATTGGTAATGACGCCAATGGGGTTGTCATAGACTTTCAATTTGCCGTCAATCGGTTCGAAGACAATGCTTTTGCCTGTTTTGTCGTAGACGATGAAATGGAAGGGCTGTACCTGCGGCGGAAATCCGGGGGTCAATACAGGAGAGATGGCCACTTCATTGTTCTCCAGCGCTTTTTTCACTTCATCGACCGTGGAAAACATGGAGAGGATCCACTGCACGATATCGGTCGAGGACATGGAAATAGACTGATTCGCTTTTGTCGTGACGGAGTATTTGGCAAAACCGGGGAAGTAAAAATTGGCGCATACCAGCCCTTTCTCGTTCATGCCGTCCACGATCACTTCGTTATCCGCAATGATCATACCCGCAGAAGCGTATTTGGAGGTCCATTTCTTTCCTGGCCCCAATGTCGTCGAACCTGTAAACTTATATCCTCCCGGTACGACGGCTATGCTTGTGTCGATGAGCACACCGAACTCCACGGTTCTTCCATTGATGGCGGCATTGTCTCCGGTTTTGATCTGGCATCCGGTACAGGCATTAGCCGCATTAAATCCCATCGCCATGAATGCGATGACAACCAGTCCGAAAATGTGTTTCCTGAATTTCATTTTCTACTCCTTTGTGTTGTTGGGTTACTGTTGGTTCCCGCAAAAGCGGTCAAAAGCCTCTTTCGTGTTCTCAAACTTCTTTTTTTTAGCCAGTTCCCAGGGTTTCACGCACTTGTTGGTCCTGGCGCACCAGCGATAGCCGGCGGAAGCGATACAGCCATGCGCATCTCTGTCGCCGCCGACACGGCTCCCTTTTTTAAGAATCATTCTTCCCCGATAGACGACACCCGCCACAGGGATGTCTTTGATTTTTGTTGGATCGATTTTAAAAGGGTTTTGCTCCAGGAGGGTAAAGGTTGCCTCTTTGCCCACCTTGATGGAGCCGATTTCCTTGTCCATCTCAAAGGTTCGGGCGGCTGTAATCGTGATTCCCTTCATGGCGTTATAGACGGAAATCCTTTCATCAGGTCGCATGACTTTCCCACTTGCTACGATCCTGTTGACCGCCACCCACGCGAGCAAAAGTGGCTCCGCAGGAGCCATGGCAAAATCGGAGTGCAACGAGACCGGCACCCCCCTTTTTGTGAACTCTTTCAAGGCAACCATATCGGCAGCCCTTTTGGGGCCCAATCCTACTTCGCTGTATTTGTCAGCCAGCGCCCATAAGTAGTAGGGGTTGGCGGAAATCTCAATGCCCAGGTCCGCCGCGCGCTGCGCCTGCCGCGCGTCAAACAGGCCCACATGGTGGAAGGTGGTTCGGTGGTTTTTTCTCGGATGGCGTTTCATCGCCCTCTCAACGATATCCAGGTATTTTTCGAAGGCCAGGTCCCCGGTGATATGGATATGGATTTTATATCCCTTGTCCCACCAGTAATCGAAAATCTGCTCCCCCTCTTTTAAGGGAATAATCCATTCCGACTTGCAGTCAGGGCAGTTGTAAAACGGTTTCCGAAGCTCGAGCGCCAGGGAATAGATGGCACCATCGGCAAAGGTTTTGTATTGTCGTGGCAGAAACTTGATGTATTCTGTATTGTATTTCGCGGGGAGTTCTTCGATGTGTCGGGCATAGGCGTCATTGCTCATCTTCTTGACAAACTGCTCGGGAAAACCCGAGATCAGATAGACCGTATACGAACGCGCTTTTTCGGTTCCGTACTTCAAGACGGCATATTCATCTTCAAAACTTCCGGTTGGGAAACCTGGCTCCATCATTGCCGTCAACCCGTTCTGCAGCATCATCTCCGAAATACGATCCATGCCGCGCTTCAGCATTTCCTGATCGCCAAAAAACGGGGCAAGCTTCGTGCTTTTTATCATCTGGTAGGCACGCTCCCAGAAATGATAATTGTCCCAATCCGCCTGCGCTTCGTCTTCTTTAGGCAAGTCACCCTTTTTGATCCCGTATTTTTTAGCGCAAGCCGTGTTCAGATAGATCTCATGCGTCGAACGCTGCCAGATAATCGTTGGCACGTCTCCCGTTACCCTATCCAGATCTTTCAGCGTCAGCTGTCCATGCCAGGATTTGTGATACCCCCAGATCAACACCGTTTTTGTCTTGTCTTTTTTCGAAGCGATGATGTTTTTAACGGCCTGGAGATAATTTTTCTTCCCTGTGACCGCGGGATAGGTCTTATGCGGCATGCGCCATTCGTGTGGCGCCACGATATCGTTGGCCAGAATGATGGCGCCGATACCGACCGGATGCGCGTGCGGTTCGATGAAGCCGGGCATCATGGTCTTGCCTTTTAAATCCACCTCAATGGTTTTGCCGGCAAAATTGTTGACCGCGCTCGCCTTATCCCCCGCGTAAATTATTTTCCCATTCCGCTCGATGACCGCCTCCACATAGGTGGGCGTGTCGCCCTCCATGGTGATGATATCACCGCCAAAATAGATGGTTTGTACCAAGGGCCTGGAAGCGGCCTTTGCCGTGTTTCCAGCCATCGATAAAAGGATGGCGAAAAATACTACCACTGCATATTTAAACATGACTCCTCCCTGTTTACATGCTTAAAAAATTGGAAAAAATAAATCGTTGGATGTTCGAGAACTTATTCTGAGAGCAACCTGACGACCTTCTGTTTCTACCTCTTTCTCTCATCATAACATTATTCAGTACTAATATCAAGCGTTATTCTAAAATGAGCCATTTGCTTTGTTTGTGTTTTTGAGTCTAAGAGAGAGCAAAGGAGTTTTGTGGGAAGAGATTTCTTCTTCCCGATGAGGGCTTCCTGTTGTCCTTGCCTCCAAAAGAGGCATTTGGGTCTTATATCCCCTTTTTTACGATACACCT
>WGDA01000153.1 GCA_015493505.1 Pseudomonadota bacterium
AGCATTCGGGGCAATTTTCTGCCCATGCTGATGGCGAAGGCGAAAAAGAAAGGGGAAGGCGAAGGAATGTGTGTCGTGCAGAGCTTCGAGCCGATTCCCCTCTATTCCGCCATGGAAGAGCTGGGGTTCGAACACGAGACGGAGAAGGTGGCGGACAATGAATACCGGGTCTATTTCCACCGGAAAGAGGTCAAGCAACCGGAACTGCCGGGGGGGATGGATGTGCCCCTGAAACCCACGGCCATCCTGAACTTCAAGGAGATTGCCGACGAACTGGCAAACATCGTGGTGCCGTTCTGGAAACTCATCTGGGAACGGGAAAATCCGGCCATCGACCAGAAGAACCGTTTCCTCCTCTCCCTCGCCAACGGCGTGGGGGGCGGCCGGTTTCGCCAGGCCACGCGGGAGCTGGTCAAGGCCTATGCCTTTGGCGTGACTTCAGCGGAGCTGGACGAGCTGTTTGAACTGTTTGTGTGGAACCAAGGCGTGGGAACCTTCGCCTCGGAGATCGGCCCTTCCCCCTTGTTCGGGGCCTACAAGCTGATCAAAAAGCTGGAGGCCAAGGGTGTGGAACGTGGGGATATCGTCAAGGAGCTGATTGACAAATATGGCGAGAAAAACCCCGACGTGGGAACCATGTACCGGCCGAGGAAGATTTAGATAAAAGAAGGGTAAGGATAAAAAGTGAAAAGTGAAGACCTGCTTCGTTGGTCGGGAGATCAACGAAGCAGGTTTGTTTTTTTGTTTCTTTGAATCCTATCATGAAAATTCGTGCCCTATGAAGTCTTATGCCATTTTAGCCAGTTCCCTTTGCATTGACAGCCTTCCTCAAACGGGGTAATTTTTAATGGAAAAAGCAGGAGGATGACATGGAGATACCGGGTAATTTTTTGACATCGGGCATGGGGGTTTTGCCGCACACGGACGTGGAGAAAGGACTCGCCCTGGCTATGAGTGTGGATATTCCATTCTGGCCGCAGCTTCCCAAGATGCGTTACGAGGAAGACATGTACGCCCAGGTGGCACACCGCTTTCCGGGTTCAACGATCAACGTGGAAAAACAGAAGGTGGAATTTCACCAGGAAACCTTTTATCAAGACCTGGAGACCTACCTCTTCAAGGTGGACGATCCCCATTTTTTCCAGTTGACGCCGGAGGCCTCCCTTGTTTTTCATCTCTTTCTGGAGAAGGATCTGTCCAAATACCCCGCCATCCGGGGACAGATGGAGGGGCCGGTGAGCTTCGGGCTGGTGGTGCACGACGAAAACGACCGCCCCATCCTCTACATCGACGAAGTGCGTCAGATCCTCTTCGACTTCGTGGCCCGGAAAGTCAACGCCCAGTTGGATCAGCTCCTGGAGAAGAACCCGAATGCCTTCATGTTCATCGATGAGCCGGGAATGCAGTTCATCTTTTCCGCCCTCTCCGGGTACGGAGATATCCAGGCGAAGGACGAAATCAACGCCATGATGGCCGAGATCAAGGGGAAGCGGGGCATCCATCTCTGCGGCAATCCGGGGTGGGGGTTCATGCTTGACCTGGATATCGATATCCTCTCGTTCAACGCCTATGACCGGGGGAACATCTTCGTGGGCTATGCCGACCGGGTCAAGGCCTTTCTCGAAAAGGGAGGGGTGATCGCCTGGGGCATCGTTCCGGTGGTTTACGAGGACTTCAACAAGGAATCCTTCGAGACGCTGTATAAAAAGATTGTGGGGATTCTGGATTCTCTTGCGACCAAGGGGATCGGGCGCGACCTGCTCCGCGAACGCTCCCTCCTCATGCCCGCGACCTGCTCCCTGGTCAATCCAGATGGTACCGCCACGGTGGAAAACGGATACAAGCTGCTTCGGGAGATTTCGGAAAGGTTGAAAGCTGAATATTTTTGAACCACTTAAGACGGTTTCGTCAAAAGTCCAATTTCTGTATCGCGCTGCATCTCCCGCCCTGCCTGTCCTGTTGAATTTGGCGAAGCCAAAATATTCAACCGGGATGAAATCTCGCGAAGCGAATCGGCAAAGCCGATTTAACCCCAGTACCATCTTCAAGAGCTACGGGGCAGGCAGGGTGAATCATTGCAGCGACCTTCAAGGTCGCCTCATTCCTCACGAATTGCGCTCCTTGAACTTGAAGCTTTTTACTTTGCCTTCTCATTCTGACTTTTTGCGAATACATTATTTAAGGGAGTTTCGCTTTTTTCCTTGAGAAGGTTTCCGCGTGAAATAATTTTTGCTCCAACGCTGAAGCGCTTGACAAGATACGTGCGTTTGTTATAATTTGCACAAGGTATGGAACATGCGGTTAGAGATGTGTCAAATACGTCTAAAAAAGAGCTTTTTGTTTGGATAATCAACTTAACGAACGTTTAACCAAAAAAGGAGGATTGTATGGATTTTGAACTTGACGATGAATTAAAGGCAATGCGCACCATGGCCCGTAACTTCGGGGAGCGGAAGATCCGCCCGACCATGGAAGAGGACGAAAAAGAACACCGTTTTCGCCGGGAAATCGTGGAGGATATGGCCCGTCAGGGATTTTTTGGGTGTATCGCCCCGGAGGAATTCGGCGGAAACGACGCCGGGTTCATGGGCGCCACCATCATGTGCGAGGAGATCGCCCGCGTCAGCCCGTCCTGGGGGTTGCCCTTCAACCTTCAGATGATGGGGATGCAGACCGTCCTGATGAATTACGGAAACGATGAGCAGAAGGCTGCTTTCTATCCGGGGCTGGTGGAGGCAAAAACCCTGGGCGCCTTTGCCATTACGGAGCCGAACAGCGGTTCTGACGTGGCGGGAATGGGCACCACGGCGACGGAAACGGACGATGGTTTCCTGTTGAACGGCACCAAGACCTGGATTTCCGGAATTCCCGTTGCTGACGTGGCGGTGACTTTCGCCTACACGGACAAGAGCAAAAAGCACCGGGGCATTTCCGCCTTTTTGATCGAGGACATGCACGCGGAGGGGATCGAGCAGATCCCCATCGAGACGAAGCTGGGCCTGTATTGCGCCCCCACAGGTGAGATTTCTTTTCAGGACGCCTTTGTGCCCAAGAAAAACCTCGTGGGTGAGTTGGGCCAGGGCTTCAAGATCTGTATGAACATGCTGGACAACACCCGCCTGAGCTCCGCGTCCCGTGCCGTGGGTGTCGGCCAGGCCCTGATCGAATACTGTGTCCAGTACGCCAATGAGCGGACCCAGTTCGGCGTTCCTATCGGGAAATTCCAGATGATTCAGCAGCAGATTGCCGACATGTATGTCGAGCACGAAGCTGCCAAGCTGTTGGTGTATCGCTCCGCGGCGGAAAAAGACAAACAGTGGCGCGAGACAGGAAAGGTCTTCAAAACCACACTGAACACCTCCGTGGCGAAGCTCTACGCGGCAGAGGCGGCCGTGCACGCGGCGAATATTGCCATGAAGATCTATGGCTCTTACGGATTTTCCACGGAGTATCCCGTGGAGCGTTACTACCGGGATTCCAAGACGTATCAGATTGTCGAGGGAACCAGCAATATTCAGAAGGTGATTATCGCGGGGTTTGCCCTGGGATACAGAAAGTAAGTAACCATAAATTACGGATGGTCATCCATGGGGAAGCGTTGACTCTCCATGGATGGCTATTGCCTGAAAAGGTGGGGTATGATGGCAGGAAAACTGGAAGGTAAAGTAGCGGTTGTCACGGGGAGCAGCCGGGGCGTAGGCCGTTCCGTGGCTCTGGCGTTTGGCCGGGAAGGGGCCAACGTGGTGGTCAACTACTCCCGGAGCGAGGGCGCGGCCCAGGAGGTTGTCAAGCAGATCGAGGAGATGGGCCGAAAGGCGATCGCCGTCAAGGCAGACGTTTCCAAACGGGATGACGCCCAGGCCCTGCTCAAGGCGGCGGGAGACACCTTCGGGAAAGTGGATATCCTGGTCAACAACGCGGGGATTACCCGCCCCGCCATGATGCATAAGATGACGGAAGAACAGTGGGACGCGGTGGTGGACCTTCACATGAAGGGCACCTTCCTCTGCGCCCAGGCGGCTTACCCCTATTTCAAGGAACAGCAATCCGGAAGAATCATCAACGTGACATCCGTGGCGGGGATCGTGGGAACCGTGGGACAGATCAATTACAGCGCCGCGAAGGGTGGGATTATCGCCATGACCAAGTCCATGGCCCGTGAGCTCGCCCGGTACCAGGTCTGCGCCAATGTCATCTCGCTGGGGATTGTGGCCACCGAGATGACGGAGAAGATCCGGACGGATCCGAAGCTGAAAGAGATTTACATGAACCGGATCCTGCTGAAGAAATTTGCGGAGCCGGACCACATTACGCCCGCGTTTGTTTTTCTCGCGTCGGATGAGGCGGGGTACATCACCGGGCAACTGCTCTGCGTGGATGGCGGCTACGGGATGATTTAGATGCGGGTAAAAGGGTGAAGGGTGAAGAGGGAATGAGTCAATACCTAATTTAACCCTTCTTCTTATAACCTTTCAACCTTTAACCTTCTTACAAAAGGAGGGATTGAAAATGGCTGAGGTACCAAAAGAGATATTGACCTGGCAGATGGTCCAGCCGACCATCAAGAACCGGGAAACGGGAGAGGTGACGCCGGGGAAACTGGAAAAAAAGGCGATTCCCGTTCCCGAATTGAAAGAGGGGGAAGTCCTTGTCGAGATCGCCGGTTGTGGCGTCTGCCATACCGATCTGGGCTACTTTTACGATGGCGTGCCGACGGTGAACAAACCCCCGCTGACTTTAGGGCATGAGATCTCCGGGACCGTCGTGGCGGGTGACGAGGCGTGGATCGGGAAAGAGGTGATTATCCCCGCCGTCATGCCGTGCCGGAAATGCTACATGTGCAAGATTGGCCGCGGGAACCGATGCCTGGATCAGAAGATGCCCGGAAATAGCCTGGGAATCTATGGGGGCTTTTCCAGCCACATCCCGGTGCCCTCCATCGACCTGTGCGAGATCAAGGACCGGGGAGATATTCCTCTGTCGCACCTGGCAGTCATCGCGGACGCGGCCACGACTCCCTTCCAGGCGTCGAAGCGCGCCGATCTCCAGCCGGGAGACAACGTGGTCGTCGTCGGGATTACCGGCGGTGTGGGCCAGTACATGGGGCAGATCGCCAAGGCCCTGGGCGCCAAGACCGTCGTGGGAATTGCCCGGAACAAGGAAAAGCTGGAAAGGGCCCTGAAGTTTGGCGCGGATTTCGTCATCAATTCCACGGACAAGGACGCACGCGCGGTCTCCAAGGAATTTCGCGCATTGTGCAAGGAAAATGGCCTGCCCAATTACGGCTGGAAGATTTTTGAGGTGACGGGGACAAGGCCTGGGCAGGATATCGCCCTCTCCCTATTGAGTTTCATTGGGAAACTCATCGTGGTCGGGTTTGGCCTGGCCAAAAACGAGTACAGCATTTCACGCCTGATGGCCTTCGACGCGGAAATCATCGGAACATGGGGATGCCTGCCCGAATACTATCCGATCGTGCTGGATATGGTTCTGACGGGGAAGATCAATATTGAAAACTTTGTGGACCCCCGCCCCATGAGCACGATCGCCGAGGCGTTTGAGGAGGCTCATCGGACACCGCCGGTCAAGCGGATCGTCCTGGAGCCTGACTTCTAACCCCAAAAAAACAAAGGAGGACAAACTATGGCATTAGATTGGTTACCCAGAGACAACAACATCAAGAACCACGCGATCTACGGAGACGAGCATTTCGGAACCGAGCCCCCCTGCACCATGTATGAATTGAGGCCCATTGTGGATCCCAACGGGAACGAGGTGGAAGGGCTCTATACGGCGTGGATCATCCTGAACAACCCGCGGCAGTACAATTCCTATACCACCGAGATGGTCAAGGGCGTCATCGCGGGCTTCCAGAAGGCGTCTTCCGACCGGCGCGTCGTCGCGGCCATCTTCACGGGCGTGGGCGATAAGGCCTTCTGCACCGGCGGCAACACGAAGGAATACGCTGAATACTACACGAAACGGCCCCAGGAATACGCCGATTACATGGACCTGTTCAACGCGATGGTTGATTCTATTCTGATGTGCAAGAAGCCGGTTATCTGCCGCGTCAACGGGATGCGCGTGGCGGGCGGTCAGGAGATCGGCATGGCGTGTGACCTGGCGGTTTCTTCCGACCTGGCCATCTTCGGACAGGCGGGACCACGGCATGGTTCCGCACCGGATGGCGGTTCCTCCGACTTCCTGCCGTGGTACCTTGGCATCGAGGACGCCATGTGGAACTGTGTCTCTTGTGAGATGTGGAGTTCCTACAAGATGAAGCGCCTGGGCCTCATCTCCAAGGTGGCGCCGGTTCTGAAGAAGGATGGCAAGTTCATCCGCAACCCGCTCGTCATTATCGATAAGTACATCGATGACGGCGAGATCGTTTACGGTGAGTTCAAGTCTGGCGAAGAGGCCAAAGAGGCACGCGCCATGATCAAGGAGCTGCCCACCGACTTCGAGCTGGTGGACAAAGAGGTCAACAAGATTGTCTGGACCTTCACGAACCTGATGCCCCACTGTCTGATGAAATCCATCGACAGCGTCCGGGCGAAGAAGAAATTCTTCTGGGATCAGATGAAGCTCCCCAACAGGCATTGGCTGGCCGCGAACATGAACTACGAGGCCTACATGGGCTTCAATGCCTTCAACACCAAGAAGATTACGGGCAAAGACACCATAGATTTCATCCGCTACCGCCAGTTGGTGGCAGAGGCGCGCGAACTCAACGACGAGTTCTACGAAGAGATCTTTGCCAAACCCCAGAAATAACCTTCAACCCGCGTGTGGCCCGGGTCTTGTGGCTCGGGCCACACTTTTATCCGCGTGATGCACGGTTATCACCTCGTCCCGAAAAAAGAAGTCAGGCAGCGTGTCGCCCGCCTCCAGGAAGCCCTCAGGGAGCATCGAATAGAGGCGTCCCTTTGGATTCAGAAGATGGATGTCTTCTATCTGACGGGAACCTTGCAGCGTTCTTATCTCTTTGTTCCCGCGAACGGTGATCCCCTCCACCTCATCAAGAAGGATTTCAGCCGGGGCGCGCGGGAATCCGGAATCGACCGGAAAGTGCCTATCCGGTCCCGGAAGGAGATCCCCGCGGCCATACGCGAGCATTATGGGAAACTCCCCGCGACCCTGGGGCTGGAAGGGGACGTGCTCCCCTTTCAAGAATGGCAGGTGATGGCGGAGATGTTTAGTAACAGCCGCCTGATGGATGTCTCCCCGTTATTGCTCCGCCAACGTTCGGTCAAGTCTCCCTACGAGATTGCCATCATGGAAAAGGCGGGGCGCGTGGGACGGCAGGTCTATGAGCACGGCCGGAAGATCCTGAAGGAAGGCATGACGGAGATCGCCTTCGCGGGAGAGATGATGGCCAAGGCCTTCGCCCTCGGACATGAGGGGCTGTTGCGGATGCGTTCCCTGAATGATGAATCCTACTGCTGGCACATCCTGAGTGGGGCGAGCGGGGGAATCGTCAGCTATATCAACGCGCCGATGGGCGGGCTGGGCCTGTCTCCCGCCTTCCCCGTGGGGGCCTCGCGGAAAGCCATCCGCCGTCACGAGCCCATCATGGTCGATTTCGGCATCTGCCTCCAGGGCTATCAGATCGATGAGACCCGCATGTTCTGCGTGGGGGCGCTGCCGAAGCGTTACTGGGATCTCTATCGTTCCATCGTCCGGATTCATCACGCCATCCTCGGGGCCACGCGACCGGGTGTCCGGGGCAGGGACCTCTTTGAGATGGGTCTGGAGGTGGCGGAAAAGGAGAGAATTTCGGATATCTACCTCGGCCCTCCCGGTAACAAGGTCAGTTTCGTGGGACACGGCATCGGCCTGGAGATCAACGATCTCCCCTTCATCGCAAAACGGGATGAAACTCCGCTGAAGGAGGGAATGACCTTCGCTCTGGAGCCCAAGCTGGTCCTCGAGGGGGAAGCAGCCATCGGGATCGAGGATACGGTCGTGGTAACCCGGGACGGGGTTCGCCGCCTGACACCGCTGAGACAGACCGTTTTCCACGCGGCGGGCCATTAAAGAAGCGCCCGAATCCCCTGCTTTTTATTCTTTTTTCTTCATTCCTGACAGGATGACTTTTATCAGGATGCCAGCCATGAAGAGAAGGCAGAGAAGGAGGAAGAGATTCCCGTATCGCTCGTAAAAGGTGGGGGGACCCTGCCTCAGGCGTACGACACCCCGGATAAAGCCTTCACTCTGCAGAGGCATCTTTACAAGGGTCCGTCCCGTGGGGCCGATGATTCCGGAAATGCCCGTTCCGGTGGCGCGGATGAGGTAACATCTCTCCTCCACGGCACGGTAGGCGCTTAAGCGGTAGTGCTGATATGGTCCCGGGGTGCGGCCAAACCAGGCATCGTTGGTGATGTTGACCAGCAGCCGGGCCCCATGCCGGACGAGCGCCCTGGAAAGGTCTGGGAAGATACCCTCAAAGCAGATGGTTACGCCAATCGGGCCGAATCCTGATTCAAGGGGCCTGATGACCTTTCCCGGTGTAAAGTCCTCTTCCGTTCCCACGATATTCTTCGCGAAGGGGAGCCACCGCCGAAGGGGGACGTACTCACCGAAAGGGACGAGGCGGACCTTGTCGTACCGCCCCAGGACTTTCCCGTTTCTCGAGAGCAGGTAGGCGCTGTTATGATAAATGGTTTTGCCGGCTATCACGTCATAGGAAGTAGCGCCGAAGATCAGCATAAAGTGGTCCCGACGGGCCAGGTCCACCACCCGCTGGAAGAGGTTCGGTTCATTCTGGATGTAAAACGTGAGTGCCGCCTCAGGCCAGACGACGAGATCAGGTTGAAAGCCGCTCACGGCCTGCCCGGAGATGCGAAGGTACCGTTTCAGCCCCTTGAGCTCCCAGGACGGTTTCCACTTGACGGATTGATCGATGTCCGGCTGGACGAGACAGACCTTCACTGTTTTCCAGGCGCGAATCTCTTTGAGCACCCTTGGGATGCGCGTGTACCCATACCCCCAGACGACGATCATGAGAAGGCAGAGGAAAATGAGCTGGGCGAAGGCGGCGGGGGTTCGCTTTTCCCTGCTGTCGAGCCAGATTCTGAAGATGAGATAGTTGACGAGATAGATAAGGAATCCCAGGCCGTAAATCCCAGTAATATCCACGATTTGGGACAGAAT
The DNA here is from genome assembly GCA_015493505.1 of Pseudomonadota bacterium. GTDB lineage: Bacteria > Desulfobacterota > S145-22 > S145-22 > S145-22 > S145-22. Next base: position 9,154 of record WGDA01000153.1, read on the forward strand.
TAAGTGGGGTGGCAAAGCCATTTCGAGCCCGCCCCACGGGAACCGGATCAGGGGAAGCCCACGGATGTACTCGATGAGCGTTGCCGCGAAGGGGAAGAGATAGGTGCATTTCCAGCGATTCAGGAAGACATAAGTGACTCCCATCATTCCCCAGTAGAGGGAGAGGTACAGGATAAACAGCAAGGTCAGGGCCGCGGCGCCCCAGATCGGGAGGCCGCCGTACCGGTAAACGGAGACGCTGATCCAGTACATGGTGGTTGAAACGTGGATGACCCCCACGTAAAAACCTGACAGGAAGCCCTTCTTTAAGGAAGATTGCCAGTGCAGCAGGATGAAAAAAGGGATGAGGGCCAGCCAGATAAAGCCGTAATATCCGATAGGGGGAAAGGAGACGGTGAGCAGCGTGCCGGTCAGGGCGATCAGTGCCCATTCTCTTAAAAACTTTTTCCCCTTTTCTTTCATGCGTCCGTTTTTAACATAAATACCCCGCTAAAAAAAACACCTTCTTGACACGTGGATGGCAACCCTTTAAGAATATAAGTCAAGGTCAGGCATGAAATACGATCATTTTAATCAAGCCACCCGCGGGGCACGCAAACGTGACACAAACCACACCTTCCACTGACTCAGCTTTACAAAAAGCTGCCACAAAAAGAAGTGCCCGCAAACACCCTCTTCGTGCGCTGAAATACTTTATTACCCTGGGGTTCAGCCTCGCGATACTGGCGTATCTGGGGAATTCTATTTTCGTTGCCGAGAAGAGGCGGGTGATTCAGCAGCACCTCCTTCAGGCCCAGCTCGTGGCACGCCTTGGGGCCACTTCCATCGCGTATGATTTCGATAAAATCAGGAACGGCCAGCAGATTATTGTTTCTTACCTTGAACATAAACATTGGTGGCGCGTCCGGGAGGTGAAGCCGCTCCTGGAATCTTTTGTCAAGGCCAATCACGATATCGTCAAATGGGGCGGGGTTTCCCGAATGGACGGGAAGGTCCTGCTCCAGGTGCCCGAGAGGGCGTCTCTCCCCTTTAACATCAGAAAGCTTGTGAGTAGTGTGCGTGTCCCAAGCCCGGATGGAGTGGTCAAGGTCCTCTACGATCAACGTTTTGTCCTTTTTCTGCGTCAAATCAATCACTCTCCCTCCATCCGGTACCTCTTTTGGTGTGTGGGAACCTTTGAGGATTTTCTCCGGGGATTTTCCGTTTATGAGGGGTTTGAAAGACGGTACCTCTGGCTGGTGTTTCAGACTGCTCAGGGTCAGAAGGCTCTTTTCATGGATACGCATTTCAGGCAGCACCTGATGAACACCCATTTCCCCCTGCCTTTTGGGAAGAAGGAGCTGACTTTTGAGGGGGAAACACTCCTCGTGGGTGCCCATCCCTTTCAGCTTGGGAAACTGAGGGGCTGGTTCGTCGTGGGGATCCCCAAAAACCGAATCGAGGGGCAGCTTTCTGAATTCCGCAATAAGGGCATGATGCTCACCGGCTTTTTTGTCATCTTTTTCGCGGTGTTTCTCTATACCTATTTCAAAAACCGAAGTCGGCGCATCGTGGCGGAGCGGACCGCCAATATCAGCCGGGAGATTCTCATCTCCAAACAGCAACTTGAATCCTATATTGAGAACTCCTCCGATGGTATCCTGAGGAATGACCTGGATGGCAAGATTCAGTTTGTCAATCCCGCCTTTACGCGGATCTTTGGTTGGGAGGCGAGGGAGGTGGTTGGCAGAAATATCCGGGACATCTTCCCCGAAGACAGAGAGAGGATTGAAAGGGTGATCGAGACCATCAAGGCGAAAAAATCGCTTCCGCCCTATGAGACACGCCGCCGCCGCAAGGACGGCCAGATTCTGGATCTCTATGTTTCTGCCTCTCCCATTCTGAACAGCCGGGGAGAGGTGATCTCCATCACGGCGGTTTACCGGGATCATACCCGCCTGAAACGCCTTGAAGACCGGCTGTATCAGTCCGAAAAGATGGCTGCCATTGGCCAGCTGGTTGCCCAGATCGCCCATGAAATAAACAACCCGCTCTCGACTTTGCAATTTTCCCTGCAACTTCTCCGGAGGTCCAAGCCGGGCGATCCGGATTTCATGGAAGAGATTGAAGATATGGACGAGGAGATCAGGCGAATCGCCCGCATCGTCAACCAGTTGCTCTCCTTCTCGCGTCCCCAGTCGAAACGAAAACGACAGGCGTCGTTGCGGCGCGTCTTTCGGAATAAGATGCTGCAGCTTCTCATTAAGAACCTCCGGGAACGGGGCGTGGAAGTGACCGTTGATTTTCCCGAGTCTCTTCCCATGGTGCGGGTCTATTCAGACCAGATGCTCCAGGTCTTTATGAATCTTATTCAGAACGCGGGGGATTCCATCGGTGAAAAGGGCAGGATTTCCGTTTCGGCCAGGGTGAAGACACAAGATTATGACGGGTTTTACCAGCTTCCTTCACGGGTAGGCGAGGTAAGGTCTCCCGGGGGAAAGGTGGTGGAGATCGTGGTTTCCGACACGGGTGAGGGCATTCCGCCAGACACACTCCCCCATATCTTTGAACCCTTCTTTACCTCTAAGGGAGCCAATGGAACCGGTCTGGGCCTTTCCATTGTTCACAGCATCATCAGCCGCGCGGGAGGCAGCATCGAGGTGGAAAGCACGCCTGGCAAAGGCACAAAATTTACCATCGTTCTGCCGGCTGTCGAACAGCGGTCCAGGCGTGACAAGAAGGATAAAAGTATGGTAGAGAATGAACAGCAGACGGAACCACAAAAAGGGGTGTAAGGGGATCAGACCATGCCTCGGATTCTCATTGTCGATGACGAAGTCAAACTGGTCAAGAAGCTGAAGAAGCTGCTTGAAAAGGATGGCTTTGAGATCAAGACGGCTGGAAATGGCAGAGAGGCGCTTGAGGTCATCCGGGCCTCTGACCCCTTTGATGTGATTATTTCGGATATCCGGATGGAAGAGATGGACGGCCTGACCTTTCTCAAACAGGTGCACCAGGACGGGCTTGACGTGGGCGTGATTATGATAACCGGATATGGGGACATGGACACCTTTCTGGAGTCCCTTTATTTTGGCGCCTTTCAGTATATCCAGAAGCCCGTGCATTACGATACCCTGTTGGAGACGATTAACAAACTGCTTCTTGACCGGGAACGAGAGAGGAAAAAGAAACGCAGACATCCCAAATCGAGGAAGGAGAGATGATCGGACCTAACAACACAGAAAGATTGGACAAGGTTGTGAAGGCACTTGAGGCGCGGGATTTTGAAGCGCGCTGGGTCCCGGACAAGGCCACGGCGCGCCAGGTCATTCTGGAGAGGGTTCAGCCGGGCGATGCCGTGGGGGTTGGGGGTTCTGTCAGCATCCGTGAATTGGAGGTTCTCGACACGCTCAGGGAAAAGGGACATACGGTGTATGACCACTGGATTCCCGGCCTTTCCAAGGATGAGATCCTGAAGACACGTAAGCTGCAGATGCAGTCAGATATCTTCCTGAGTGGGACAAACGCCCTGATCTCTGATGGCCGGCTGGTCAATATCGATGGCATCGGGAACCGTGTTGCCAGCATGATTTTTGGACCGGAGCGTGTCATCCTGGTAGCCGGTGTCAACAAGATTGTGGAGACGCTGGACGCCGCGATGTATCGCATCAAAAACGTGGCGACGCCCCCCAACGCCAAGAGACTGTCCATCCCGACACCCTGCGCGAAGACGGGGAGGTGCATGGACTGCCGCAGCCCTAAGCGGATCTGCCGCGCCGTGACCATTCTTGAGTGGCGTCCCTCCCTGACGCAGATCCTTGTCCTCATCGTGAATGAACCTCTGGGATACTGACACTTAAAAACAAAGCGAGGCGAGTTATGAAAATTCAGCGAGCTCTGATTAGTGTGTCTGATAAAACGGGCATTGTCCCCTTTGCCAAGGCCCTGTCGGAAATGGGAATCGAGATTATTTCCACCGGTGGCACCGGTGCCACGCTCAAGAAGAACGGGGTGCCCGTGGTGGATATCGCGGATTATACGGGGTTCCCGGAGATGATGGATGGACGGGTCAAGACCCTGCATCCAAAGATTCACGGGGGAATCCTCGCGTTGCGGGACAACCCGGAGCATGTCAGGACGATGGAGGAACATGACATCCCTCCCATTGACATGGTGGTGGTTAATCTCTATCCCTTTGAAGAAACCATTCAGAAACCGGATTGTTCTCTTGGGGAAGCTATCGAGAATATTGATATCGGGGGGCCAACCATGCTGCGCTCCGCGGCGAAGAATTACCGTTTTGTCACGGTTGTGATCGACCCCGCGGATTACGAAGCGGTTTTGAAAGAGCTGCGCGAGAATGACGGGGAGGTGTCAGAGCCCCAGCGGATGCGGCTGGCCCAGAAGGTTTTCGCCTTTACGGCCCGTTACGATTCTCTGATCTCCACATATCTGGATCGGGCCTGTAATCCCGACGTCCCGTTTCCGGAGGCGCTCCATTTGAATTTCAGGCGGAAATCCGTCCTACGGTATGGGGAAAACCCGCACCAGCAGGGATGTTTTTACGTGGATCCCGCGGTGGACGAACCCTCTATCGCCACGGCGGAGAGTCTGCAGGGGAAGCCACTCTCTTACAACAATATCATGGATGCCGACGCGGCGCTCTCGACCGTGCGTGAATTTGAGGAAACCGCCTGCGTGATTATCAAACACGCCAACCCCTGCGGGGTGGCCATCGATCGGGGAGAGGATATCCTGGCCGCGTACCAGAAGGCCCTGGCCTGTGACCCGGTCTCCGCGTTCGGTGGGATTATCGCCCTCAACCGTCCCCTGACGGTCGCGCTGGCCGAGGCCCTGACGGAGCGTTTCGTGGAGGTGCTCATCGCCCCGGACTACCCCGACGAAACCCTGGAGATTCTGTCGAAAAAGAAGGATCTGAGGGTCTTGAGGATTCCCCTGGACACACCCGGGCGAAAGGATTTGTTCGATTTGCGGAAAGTCGTGGGGGGACTCCTGTTGCAGGAGCGCGACAGCCACTCCCTGGACATCGAGACCTTCCGCACCGTAACCAGGCGCGCCCCGTCAGAGGAAGAGCTTCGCGCCTTGAAGCTGGGATGGAAGGTCTGCAAGCACGTGAAATCGAACGCGATTGTGTATGCCAATCCGGAACAGATCGTTGGCGTGGGCGCCGGCCAGATGAGCCGGGTCGATTCGGCCCGGTTTGGCATCGAAAAGGCGCTGCTGGAGATTAAAGGATCCTGCATGGCCTCGGACGCCCTGATTCCCTTCCGGGACGCGGTGGACGTGGCGGCGGAGGCGGGAGTGACCGCCATTGTCCAGACGGGCGGGTCGTTGCGTGACGAGGAAGTCATCGCGGCGGCAGACGAACATGGCATGGCCATGGTCTTCACGGGATACCGGCATTTTTATCATTAAAAAGGGGAACCCATGAACATCCTGGTTATTGGCGGAGGCGGCAGAGAACATGCGCTGGTCTGGAAATTGAAACAGAGCGACGCGGCCAAGGCCATCTTCTGCGCGCCGGGTAACGCGGGGATTCAGGAGGAGGCCGAGTGCTTCCCCGTCTCTCCGACGGATATTCCCGATCTTCTGACCCTGGCCAGGGAGAAGGCGATTGACATGGCCGTGGTCGGGCCGGAGGCCCCGCTGGTTGCCGGGATCGTGGACACGTTCACCGCCGCCGGAATCCCCATCATTGGGCCGGACAGGGCCGCCGCCCGTCTGGAGGGGAGTAAGGCCTTTACCAAGGAGCTTTTGCGGGAGGCCGGGGTTCCCACCGCGCCTTTTGAAACCTTCGACGCCCCGGAGAAAGCCCTTAAGGCCCTAAATGGAAAGTCCTACCCCCTCGTGGTCAAGGCCGACGGCCTGGCGGCGGGGAAGGGGGTCTTGATTGTCCGGGATCGCGGCGAGGCCGAGGCGGCCATTCGTGCCATCATGCTCGACAAAGCCTTTGGAGAGGCGGGAAACCGGGTTGTCCTGGAGGCCTTCCTTGAGGGGGAGGAGGCATCTTTTATCGTCCTGACGGATGGGGAAACGATTTTGCCCCTTGCCTCGTCCCAGGATCACAAGAGGATTCATGACGGGGATGTGGGCCCCAACACGGGGGGGATGGGCGCGTACAGCCCGGCTCCGGTGGTGGACGCGGTCCTGCATGACCGCATCATGAAGGAGGTCATCGAGCCGGTGGTCGAGACAATGAACCGGCGGGGTACCCCCTTTCGTGGCATCCTCTACGCGGGTCTCATGATATCCGATGGCACGCCACACGTTCTGGAGTTCAATGTCAGGATGGGAGACCCCGAAACCCAGCCGATCCTGTTCCGCATGGAGGGAGACCTGGCCGAAACCCTTCTCCTCCTCCACCATCGACAGTTGCACAAGGCAGTCCTTTCCTGGCCATCCAATGCCGCCCTCTGCGTGGTCCTGGCGTCAGGGGGGTACCCGGGGAACTATGAGAAGGGGAAGGTGATTACCGGACTGGAGGAGTTGGCGGGACGGAAGGATATCAAAGTGTTTCACGCGGGGACAAAGAGGAACGAGTCAGGCGCCATTGTTACGAACGGGGGCCGCGTTCTGGGGGTCACCGCTCTCGCCCCGGATCTTTCCGCCTGCCGTGAGAAGGCCTATCAGGCCATTGAAGCGATTCATTTCGAGGGAATGGTGTATCGCAAAGACATCGGCCTCAAGGGGATTCAAAGGCTGTCGGCCTCCGCGTGAAGGGAGAAAATCATGCCCCAACCGTTAATTGCCGTCATTCTGGGAAGCAAAAGTGACATGCCCGTGGCGGAAGACGCCCTGAGGATTTTTGAAGAGTTCAGCGTGCCTTATGAATTCAGGGTACTGTCCGCGCATCGAACCCCCGATGCCGTGCGTGAATTCGTCCAGTCTTTCGAGAGGGAAGGCGGGCGGGTTTTCATCGCCGTGGCCGGGGCCGCCGCGCATCTCGCGGGAGTGGTGGCCTCTCATACCCTGCTTCCCGTGATTGGCGTGCCCGTTCCTTCCTCCGCCCTCAATGGTCTGGACGCTCTGCTTAGTACGGTCCAGATGCCGGGGGGAATTCCCGTGGCGACCATGGCCGTCGGGAAGGCCGGCATGAAAAACGCGGTCTATTTCGCCCTGCAGATTCTGGCCATCGAAGACGCGTCCCTCAAAAGAGAGTTGATCGGCTTTCGCCAGAGAATGGCCGCGAAGGTCTTTTCCGACGAAGAAATCGTCAAACAGCTCCTTAAGGAAAAACACGATCAGACTTCTTGAACTTCAGGCCCTTCTGAAAGATCCGGATCGGATAGCCGGTATTGCCAAAGCGCTCGCGGCGGGGAAGATTATCGTCTATCCCACGGAAACCCTCTACGGGATCGGGGCGGATCCCCTCGCCCCCGGTGACCCGGCGCGGCGCGTTGCCAGGCTGAAACGCCGTCCCCTTGACCAGCCCTTCATCTACCTTGTTCCGGATATTCAATTCCTGGAGGAAAACAGGATTTCCCTGTCGCCCGCGGCAAGAAAACTGGCGCAACGGTTCTGGCCCGGCCCCTTGACCGTTATTCTTTCGGTTCCTCCGGCTTCCCCCCTGGCCCCCATCGCCCATGAAGGATCCATTGCCGTCCGTGTCTCTCCCCACCCCTTTGTCCAGCTCCTATTCCGGCATCGGAGGTTTCCCCTCATTTCCACCAGCGCCAATCTTTCCGGCGGCCCGGCGGACACAGCGTGCGATCCCGGGAAAATTCGGAAAACCTTCCGCGACCGGATTGACCTGTTTGTGTCAGAGGGGTATAAACCGGACACGCTCCCTTCCACGCTCCTGGATGTCCACAGGGATACGCCAGTTGTGCTCCGTGAGGGGGCGGTGAAAAAGGAAAAACTTGACAGGTTTGTGAGAGAAGAAAGGAGATATTATGACGCAGACGTATAACATCGCCGTGATTCCCGGGGACGGAACGGGACCGGAAGTGGTTCGCGAAGGGATGAAAGCCCTTGACGCCGCGGCGGAGAGGTTTGGATTTTCCATCGAGTATCACACCTTCCCCTACGGAGGGAAACACTACAAGGAAACGGGAGAAACCCTTCCGGACGCCGCTTTGGATGAACTTCGGAAATTTCCGGCCATTTTTCTCGGGGCCATTGGACACCCGGACGTGGCGCCGGGCATTCTTGAAACGGGGATTCTCCTCAAGTTGAGGTTTGGCCTCGACCAGTACGTGAACCTCCGGCCCATCAAACTGTATGAGGGGGTCGATACCCCCTTGAAAGACAAGGGGCCCAAGGATATCGACTTCGTGGTGATTCGTGAAAACACGGAAGGCCTGTACGCGGGAGCGGGGGGATTCCTGAAAAAAGGGACACCGGATGAGGTTGCCATCCAGGAATCCATCAATACCCGGAAGGGCGTGGAACGCTGCATCCGGTACGCCTTTGAGCTAACCCGCAGGCGAAACCGTGAAAAGAAGCTGACGCTGTGCGGAAAGACCAACGTCCTGACCTATGCCTTCGACCTGTGGCTCCGTACCTTCAATGAGGTGGCGAAAGAATACCCGGACGTGACCACAGACTACGCCCATGTGGACGCCATCTGCATGTGGATGGTCAAGAACCCCGAAACCTTTGATGTAATCGTTACGGACAACATGTTCGGGGATATCATTACTGATCTGGGCGCCATGATTCAGGGGGGGATGGGGATTGCTGCGGGAGGCAACATCAACCCCGATGGCACCTCCATGTTTGAGCCCATTGGCGGCTCCGCCCCCAAATACGCTGGGAAGGATGTGATCAACCCCCTGGCCGCCATTTCCGCCGCGGGGATGATGATGGATTTTCTTGGTGAAGAGAAGGCGGGACGCGCCATTGAAGAGGCGGTTCAGGCCGTGATTCCCCGGCTGAAAAGTCTCTCCGCGGGAAAGATGGGATACACCACCCGACAGGTCGGGGATATGGTGGCGGAGACCATACGCGACCTGGGGTGACCAACGGCGTCACGCCGTTTTCTTGGAATTACCAACGTCCGGTGCCGCCAACAGGGCCGGACGTTTTTGCGCACTGACATGAACGACGTTCAGAAAAAGATTTTTGCCGCCCTTTGCATGGCGATTTTCTCCGCCATGCTGGGAATGGGGATCGTGGCGCCACTGCTTCCCATCTACGCCCAGCATACCGGGGCGTCCGGCATGGCGATCGGCCTGGTTTTCGCCTCTTTTTCCATCTCGCGGACCTTTCTTCTGCCCCTCATCGGGAAGCTCTCCGACCGCAAAGGGCGGAAAATTTTCATCACGGCGGGACTTCTTCTTCTCTCCCTGACTTCCCTGGGGTATGTCATTTCCGCCAGCATTCCCGTTCTTATCCTGACCCGGACCATCCAGGGGATCGCCGCGGCCATGGTGATTCCCATCGCCCTGGCCTACATGGGTGAGATTACGCCCGGAGGGAAGGAAGGTACCTACATGGGGATTTTCAATCTCTTCTTTTACGGCGGGCTGGCGGCGGGTCCCATTCTGGGTGGCATTGTGAAGGACACCTTCGGCATCAACAGCAGTTTTTACAGCATGGGTGCCATCAGTTTTGTCGGCTTTCTGCTGGCGCTGGTTTTCCTCTCAGAGAAGGGCAGGGAGATCCGTCACACCCCGACACGGACAGGATACCGGCACTTTTTCAAGCCAAGGCGCCTGAAGGGAATCTTTACCTACCGTCTCTGTTTCTCCATTGGCATTGGCGTGACCTGGGCCTTTCTCCCCATTTTCGGGGACAACGTGCTGCGCCTGTCCAGTTCCAGGATTGGCCTGCTGATTTCGCTGAATATTCTTGTGGCGACGCTGTTGCAGACCCCGTTTGGCCGGCTGGCCGACCGTTTCCCCAAAGGGTGGTTTGTCAGCCTGGGAGGCGTCATGGCAGCCTGTCCCCTGGGACTCATTCCTTTTACCCGAAACTTTGCGGAGATATTCCTCGTGAATCTGCTTTTGGGGGTTGCCGGGGGGATCGCCATGCCGGCGCTTACGGCCCTGGTGGTGGAGGAAGGGAAAAAACTGGGGGAGATGGGGTCAATGATGAGTATTTTTGTGCTGTTTCACAGTATCGGAATGATTATTGGCCCGCTTCTCGCGGGAGTTTCCGAGCAGACCATCGGGCTGACCAATACCTTTCTCATCGGCGGGGCGATCGGGCTGGCAGGCGTGGCGGGATTTGGATGGGCGTTTTTTAAAGCGGAAGTTTGATTTTAATCCTACCCCAAAAAGGGATGGGGGGTATTCCTCCCCCCATATTCGTATCCCATTTCAAACAACCGATGAAATTTTACCGGTTGCTTTAGATTACAGTTTAAAGAACAGCAGCAGTTCGATGACCAGGGTATAAATGACCAGAGATTCAATCATCGCGAGGCCAATCAGCATGGCCGTGACCAGTTTACCATAAACGGAAGGGTTCCGGGCGATTCCTTCCATGGCCGAAGCCATGCCGCGCCCCTGACCGATCGCACCACCCGCAGAAGCGATACCCATACCGATACCAACGGCAAGAACAAGGTATTTTTTGACCTCAGTAGGAAGCCCCGCTGCTTTCTGTTCCGCCGCCATGGCTGACGCGGCAAAGGGAAAGAGAGAGCCAAAAACCACACCCAACGTTAACCAGAGTTTTTTCAGTTTTTTTACCATATTGTTTTCACCTCCTTTCTTATCGCGGCGTTTGAGAGATAGGGCGCTACCTTCTGCTCAATCGCCTGTTTTACCTATACACACATCCATTTTTCCGGTGCCTTTCATTCGCGAATGGCCTGACCGTTCAAGGAAGGGCCCGGATTATAACTCCTCTTCCTCCTGCATGGCCTGAGAAAAATAGGCAATGGCAAGGAGAACAAAGACAAGGGTTTGAACAACGGACACGAAGATGCCGAGAACCATGACGGGAACAGGCATAAGCAGGGGAATCAGCAAGAGGACGATTCCCAGGAGAATATGGTCGCCCATCATGTTCCCGAAAAGACGAAGGGACAGGGTCAACGGCCGCGCCAAGTGTCCAATGATCTCGATGGGGGTCATCAAGGGAGCCAGCCAGAGAATGGGACCCATGAAGTGTTTCAGATACTTGATGCCATGCGCCTTGAATCCGTAGATCTGATAAAGGAAAAAGACTGCCAGGGCCATGGCGAGCGTGGTGTTCAGATTGCTGGTGGCCGGCTCGAACCCGGGGACCAGCCCGGACAGGTTGTTGAACAGGATGAAAAGGATAAGGGGGCCCAGAAAATAGAGGAGGGTGCGTCCCACCTTTCCCATATTTTCCTCTACCAGGGAAACACTCGCTTCGACCATCAGCTCCATAAAGTTGAGGATGCTGAAATGTTTGTCGGGGACCACATCATCCCCTTTCCTCTTCAGGTTGCGGTATCCCAGCAGGAAAATCACAAACAGGATCAGAAAAACCAAGACGGCGTTACCCACCTGTTCGGGAAGCTTGTTCAGTCCCGGGATATAGTTGACATACAGAAAGCTGTGATGATCCATCTATCCTTCTCCCTCGCCATTTACTCTAAACACCCTGATGACCCCGTCTGTCACGATGCCGAGAACCGACACGGACAACCCTACCAGGAAGGCGATAGGGTTCATCGGTGTGAAATAAATAACAAGAGCCACTATAGCCAAAAGGAAAACAAATTTCAAGCCAAATTTTAGGAAGAACCCACCGGTTGGTTTCCCTTTCATCAGAAAAGCCTGCCGGACCAGCCGCGTAAGCCAGAAAAAATCTACCACCATAATGAGAGCCCCAAGGAAGACGCCCAGAACAACGGTCCAGGACCTAAAAATAATCCCTCCCAGGATGAGAAACAGGATGCCGTACCCAATTCCAAGATACTGAATGCGCCGGGCGCGGGCGTATTGGCTGCGAAGAAGCTCTTCTTTCTTTTCGTCAGACAAGGGAGGTGCCGGGCGATTCTCATCCTCTTTGTGCTCCGGAGCCTGAGGTTCATGTGTTTGAGTCATCTCTTTTCCGATTCTCCTGTTGTTCCCGTTGGTCTTCCCGCATGATTCCCTTTGCCAGCCTGAAGAGGCTCTTGAAAGCGGCAACAAGCCCGAAAAGCGTGAAGATGAGCGTCAGCCAGGGGGATGTGTGAAAATGTCGGTCCAGGTATGTCCCGAACAGGATACCCAGGAAGACACACACCCCCATTTCGAGGCCGACGGTCCCGTATTTTGTGGCCTGTTTGAACCAATTCTCGGATCCTGGGATCTTGAGTTTCATCGTGCGGTGAGCGCGGAAAGCCCCTTTTCGTTACAATCCCTTCGCGACTTTTCGGACAGCCTCGATGGTGCGGTCCAGGTCTCCCTTCGTGTGGGCAAGGGAAACGAAGCCCGTCTCAAACTGGGAGGGAGCGATGTAGATACCCTCTTCCAGCAGGCCAGTGAAAACGCGCGCGAACAGGTCTGTGTCGCTGGACTTGGCCGTGTCGTAATCGGTAACGGGGGTGTCGGTAAAGAAATTGCAGAACATGGACCCGACGCGGTGGGACTGGATGGAGATCCCCGCGTCGCGATAGGCCTCCGCGACCCCTTTCCCCAGGTAGGCGCCCTTTTCCTCCAGTTGTTCGTAGACGCCCTCTTCCTTCAGAATCCGGAGCGTGGTCAGTCCCGCCGTGACGGCCAGGGGGTTTCCGGAGAGGGTTCCCGCCTGATACACGGGCCCCAGCGGGGCGAGGGCCTGCATAATATCCGCTTTCCCGCCGAAGGCGCCCACCGGCAGCCCGCCCCCGATGATCTTGCCCAGACAGGTCATGTCCGGATCGATCCCAAACAGGCCCTGGGCCCCCGTGAGCCCCACGCGAAATCCGGTGATGACCTCATCGAAGATCAGCAGGGTCCCATGCCGCCGGGTGATTTCCCTCAGCCCCTCGAGGAATCCCTCCCGGGGCGGAATCATCCCCATGTTTCCCGCGATGGGTTCCACGATCACGCCCGCGATCTCTTCCGGGTATTGCGCGAACAAGGTCTCCACGGAGGAGAGGTCGTTGAACCGGGCAATGAGGGTTTCCCGCGCCAGTCCCTCCGGGACCCCCGCGCTGTCCGGTGTTCCGAAGGTCATCCCCCCGGATCCCGCCTTGACGAGCAGGCTGTCCACATGGCCATGATAGCAGCCCTCGAACTTGATAATCTTGGACCGCCCCGTGTATCCGCGCGCCAGGCGCAGGGCGCTCATGGTGGCCTCCGTCCCGGAACTGACCATACGGACCCAGTCCATGGACGGGACAGCCGCGATGATTTCTTCCGCCATTTCCACCTCGAGGGGGGTAGGGGCGCCATAGCTGGTCCCCCGCCGGGTGGCTTGGTTCAGGGCTTCCACGACCCTGGGGTGCGCGTGCCCGAGGATCATCGGCCCCCATGAGGCCACATAGTCGATATACGTGTTGCCATCCACATCCGTGATGGTGGCGCCTTTCGCCTCTTTGATGAAGGGGGGATGACCCCCAACGGACAGGTAGGCCCGCACCGGGCTATTGACTCCCGCGGGGATAATCTTTTTCGCGCGTTCCATCAGGGCGATTGATGTGTCCAGTTTCATAATTTTTCCTCCGATAATTTTTTGAGATAACGCCACGAAGGCGATCTGGTGCCTGGGTTCATGGCCTTTACGTGATGATCTTCAGGCTCTCCTTCTTGAACTCGCGGGTACTGAAGAGGAGTCGATAGCTTGCGATCCCCGTCTTTTCCGAGAGTCTTTTCGCGATACGTTCGCATGCTTCCTCTGTTTCACCGTGGATCATGGTGTAAAGGTTGTAGGGCCAGTGCGCCACGGGATCCCGCTGGTAGCAGTGGGTGACGTCAGGGTCCTCCGCCATAAGCCGGCCCACCCGCTTGACCTCCGCTTCCGGGACGCTCCAGACTCCCATGGCGTTTGCCTTGACCCCCGCCTTGCGGTGCCGCAGAATGGCCCCGACGCGCCGGATGATTCCCCTCGCCATGAGGTCACGAACAATCTTCAGGAGTTCCGGCTCGTCTATGCCGAGGCGTTCAGCGATTTCCGCGTAGGGATGTTTGACCAGGGGCAGGTCTCCCTGCAGTTCCCTTAAAACAGCCTTTTCCTTTTCCGTCAGGGGGATCACCTTACGCCGCCACCACGGGATTGGTGAGTGAGCCGATTCCTTCGATGGTGATGGTGACCACGTCTCCCGGTTTCATGGGGCCGATGCCGGACGTCGTGCCCGTGGCAATGACATCTCCCGGCAACAGCGTCATCACCTGGGTGATAAAGGAAACAATCTGCCTGACGGGAAAGATGAGCTGGGCGGTGGTGGTGGACTGGACCACAGTGCCGTTCAGTTCTGTTTTCAGGGCGAGGTTCGATGGATCCAGCCCCGTGACGAGAAAAGGGCCCATGGGCGCGAAGGTGTCGAAGGATTTAGCCCGCGTCCACTGTTTGTCCTTGTACTGCAGATCCCTCGCCGTGACATCGTTGAAACAGATATAGCCCGCGATCACGTCTTCGGCGTCTTTCTCTTCAATGTTTTTGGCGCGTTTTCCTATGACGATTCCCAGCTCGCCCTCGTAATCCACCCGCTGAGAGATGGGGGGAATCACAATGGGGTCGCCCGGTCCGATGACGGCCGTGGAAGGCTTCATGAAAAGGAGTGGTTCCTCCGGAAGCTTCAGACCCACTTCCTGGGCGTGATCCCGGTAATTGAGGCCCAGCGCGACGATCTTGCTCGGCCGCGCGGGGGGCAGGAGGCAGACATCCGCGAGGGGTAACGTCTTGTCTTCTTCCGCATATCCCGTGAAAGGATCTCCGGAGATGACCTGAATCTCCGAATCACCCATGACTTTGCCCCATCCCTGGGCTCCCCCGTATTCAAAACGACAAAATCTGCTGATTGCTGCCATTCTTTACCCTCCGCCCGTGAAAATTACATGATGGCGGTGAAAAGTCAACTGTGGCGGCGATGAAAGGCATCCGAAAGGGATGCCGGGGAACATGATCGAAATTTTAATTTTTCAGGGGCAAATAGGGATGGAAATGGTTTTTCACGGGATTGCCCATTTTATCAAACGGGCAGGAAGGATTCTAGAGAAGGTCGTATCATTGTCACGGGTAAAAGCCTCTCCTTCCCCAAAGCACGGCTGAGGGTTTCGGCGCGGCGGGTGTGGATTCGGTTCCCTCTGCCATATCAAACGCGGTGAAGTTGAAACCCAAGTCTCCAGATTGCAGTCAGATCACTCATTGTTCAATTGCTTTTGCTAATTCCATTGCCCTTCCAACTCGGTTTTCGAAAAGAAGGTCCCAGATGTCCAGGCATCGATTGGCAACTTGGCTGTTTCGCTCTCCTTGAGCCTGTTCATATAACCGCAGAAGAATGGATGATAAATCCGATGCAACAAGGGGATACCAAGAACCAGTGTCGCGGCTTTTTTCTTGGAGGGTTGTGGAAAACACTTCACAGACAGCAAAGATCGCATCTGCGACAAGAATGAGGCTTCCTGCAAGATCTTTCAACGACCAGACGAAATGGCCAGGATCGTCTGCAAAGGCTTGTGAGCTGATATAATCCTTTACAAATGCCGCATATGCCGGATCGTTAATTAAATCTTTGTTTCTGAACATGCCGCGTAACTCGGCCCGGACCCCTTTATCAGGATCATTCATGAACCTGCGTAAGAGCATTTGACATTGCTGGGAATATTTCTGGTCCTGCAGCAATGCTGCGGCCACGTTGGCGACACCCTTTCACTGCGGCACGGTTCCCCGGCAGCACACGGCAAACTCTTTTTCAAAAAAACCGTGAAACAGCCACCGGGCCGTGATCTGCCTTGCCCCCTGAAAGGCCACCTCATCCAAGGAAGACATGGCCATTTGTTGAATAACCGAACCGACCTGATCGATATGGCTTGGAACGGTATAATCGAAAAAGCGTAAAGCCCGTGGAGATGCAGGGACTCGCAAATCATCCTTACACGCCTCGCAAAACCAATGGACAGCCAAATCTTTGTCAACATTCAGGATAGGTTCAATGGCCTCGATGGCCGCCATTCGCACCACCGGGTGAGGGTCACGCACAAGGGACTCAATGCCGGGCCTGACCTGCTCCAGACAGCCGTTACGTTCCTGGAGCAATCGCCCGATTGCGCCAGCGGCCACGCCACGGACACAGTTGATGGTGTTCTGAAAAAGAACTTCGACCGTAGCCGTAGCTTCGTCACTATTCTTGTTACAATAGAGATTCAAATTGCCTGGTTCCAGGTCCGGATGGCTTCGGGCATAATGGACCATCCGGGCAATGGTCCTATCCGACCAGGATTCATCGGCCCTCTCCGCGATCAAGCGGCAGAACGACGTGGCGGTCTCCCGGTCGTCGCCGGATTGGTATCTTTGCAGCACGGCTTCAATGGTTTCAACCCTTGCCGGCTGCCAGGATGCCTTTTCAGATTCAGGCACTTCTTGTCCTGGCTGCTTTTCCCTCAATCCGTCCAGGATGGCGGAAATATATGCCGGATGGACGTCATCCGGGAACCGCAGGGCAAGCCGGCCGAAGCGTTCCGGGTACCTCTTGGCGATCCGGGCCAGGCTTGAGGCAAATTGACGAATGGATGTTGTGATCACATAATCCGGATCGACCTGAATCCATTTACCATGATCAGACTCAGGGACTTTCTTACTTGTGACGATCTCAAGCCATGCCCGGTCACTGATTTTTTCAAGATTCGTATCGAGTTTGGAACCTATTGTACCACCGGAGATTCTGCCGCCCCTAAGAAACTGCTCTTTGGGGTAGTTCGCAAATTTTCGTTCCAACAAGCGGATCAAGGCTGCCGTTGCCGGACGAATTCTTTCGGTGTCGAGCGCAGGCAGCAGAAAATATTGGGTCTTCCCCCAATAATGGCCGAAAAATCCATCCCGCCAGCCTTTCAGATAATGTTTTGCATCTCGTTTTTCTTCCGGAGCATGGTAATGAACAATGGCCTCTTCAATCTGACGAAATAGTTTCTCGGAACAGTAAGGAGACAGCGCCTTGATGAGCCGCACCGCAGGCATCCACTCAGGCTCATGATAGCCGGACCCGAGCCGAAACCGGGCAGGATCATGGAGCAGCCAGGATATGCCTGTATCCGCGTGACTGGCAGGCAAATGGGCATAGGCCGCGATGATGATTTCTTGAACCACGGACGAAAAGCTCCTTTCAAGGAGATCAACCCGCGCTATCAGTTCATCGGGCTGTCCTGATGCCAGAACCTGTCCGGACAGGACGAGCAGTTCGACAACACCTCTATCAATATCAGTTTCGTTCCTGGCAAACTGCTCATCCATCCACCTTCGTAACCTTGGATCGTAATAATCGGTCTGGATGTCAGTCAATCTCTCCACATGAGGCATCAGCAGGTCCCAGGTCTGGGACGGATACCTCTTCACTGCATCGTTCAACGCTTCAAGATCCCGGTCATACCACCGCTCCACCCGGCCTCTTCTGCTTCCGAAGGGCTCCTCGTCATCCACGTTCCAGATGGAAAGCACCGCCTCAATCAACCGGACAGCACGAAGAGGGTATTTGACACAAAGGCCTTTCCAGTCAACGAAATCCTTCACATATCCGAGCCGGACCAGTTGCAGCCGTAGCTCGAACATCTTTTCGGAATCATCCGCCTCCCTCCAGCAAAGCGTGTTCAAGACACGGGCAGGCCACTCACCGCCTTTGTCCACAAATGGCGCAAGGATTTCCGTCACCGAGTCGGGGATATGCTCTGCCACCGAGCGCAGCAGCCACAGGGCAAGGTTGATTTCGTGATCATTTGCCGATTCGAGCCATTTCGAGATGATCCCGGCGTCCAAAAGATAAGCTATCCACGGATGGTGTCCCAAAAACACTGTCTCCAGAACATGGTCCTGCCAGTCGGGATCATCAAATAGTTCAAGGAGATAGCTGCCAAGCCCGCCGATAATCTGGTCCATCTGGCCAATCAGCTCAAGGACTAGGTGCTTGAGGTGAAAACGAACAGCATGTGATTCAAGGAGATCACGGATCGTGTCGAAAAAGACTTCCGGCGATTCTTCCGCCAGTATAGCAAGGACCTGGCGCAGTTGCTCGCGCCGAAACAGCGACTGGTTCTGCCTCGGCCCCAGCCAGTCGATCACCGAACCGGTTCCTTGGTAGAGTTTCTGAAGCAGGCGCTCGGCAATCAGGTGGTCCAAATACCGTTGATGGCAAAAGCTTATTCTTCCCGCACCTTGCTGAAGAATGCCGAATGAGATGAAGGCATCCCGCATAACCGGGTCTTTTGCCACCATCGTGGCAGGAGCCGAGAGTTCCCCTCGGCTTTCCATGTAATCGAGCAGTGGAGTCAGGAAGACATCCATTTGCGCAGCGGAGATTCCTGCTTGCTCCTCAAGAAGCTGGCGGCGGTTTTCCCAGAAGCGGTGCATCAGTTCGGTAGCGGTGCGAAACGTTGGCGCACTCCCTTCCTTTTTGATCTCCAGACAGATGGCCAGGTTCTGCGGACAGGAAAGAATGCGTTTTTGAGATTCGTTCAGGGCGGCAAAGGCATCGGGCCCGATGACCTCTTTCAACTGTTCTTCTGGAAACTCCCCAACCGGAACCTTGACAACACCCTGCTCGCTGCTGTCAGCGAATAGCTTCTTGATTTCCGGATCGTTTTCCAGATCAAAGGTGCGACAGGCAAAGACGATGATGTTCTGTTTCCCGGTGCGGCGAAGGAACCGAACCTGGCGGAGCAGTTCCTTGCACACATCCATGGCTGAGGAGGAATGGGAGGCGGTCCAGCGGATGGCGTCGAGTTGATCCAGGATGAGAACACATCTTCTGTCAACAGCCAAACCCGCCAGGCAATAGGCGGGAGACTCGGGCAGGCCCAAATCATTTCCGAATTGTCTGGCTGTATTCTTGGGAATGCGCCTGTCAAGCCGAATGGGAAGAAAAGGGATACTCTTTTGGCGAAGATACTCCGCCAGTTCATATAAAACACCGCTCTTCCCGTTTCCCGCTGCCCCATGCACCACCACATCTCGCCCGTTGTTAATGGCTTCAATAATCCGGGAGGTCGCCTCCCTGGGGATGATTTCGCTGTTTATCAGGCCGGGGCCGATGGAATCAGAGAACTGTTTTTGCAACTCTTCTACGGCAGGCGCAATTCGGGTGTCGTGCTGGAGGCGCTTCGGATAGATTTTGTGACATTCGGCAAGGTGGGTCCGTAAATCATCCGCATAAATGGGTTTGCGGTATTTGTCTTCGTTTTCGACATAGGTAAGCAGAACAGCAATTGCGGTTTCAGGATCACCGGTCAGAAGGAAGCCGGCCCATGTCAGGAGATCATCCCATGTATTGCGGTCATCGGGGAAAAGCTCAATACGGGTGCGCTTGAGATAGTCGAAGGCTTTTTCGAGGTCATCCTCTGTTTGGGGATTAAGGCCAACCGCGTCACAAAAGTCGTGGAAAATTTTACGACGCTCTTGGCTAATTGCCTGAATTTGAAATTGATAAAAATCCCTTGGGTTATCATCGGAGTTTCTGGCGCTTTCACAGGTATCCGCAAAGGTGCGCGCCGGGATTGTCGATATAAGTGTGAATTCATTGTTTGGAGCGCGATTCAGATGGTCCTTCAAGTGTCCCAGAATCCCCTTGTTGCGTAATAGCGCTATGGACCAGGATGCGCGGCTGCCGCAACGGGCCTTGCACTGCTGCAACTGCCGGACACCATCCTTGTCCACAACCAGCAGATCAACCCCCTGCTCTTCCGGGCCGATAAGCTCCACAGTGACCGATTGAATCTCCTCGTTCAACAGCCGGAGAAGCTGCCTGGCAACCCACCGGCCCTCATAGCGGTTGCCGAGCTTTTCCGACATGCCGCCTGGTTCAAAGGCCATTAAACGATCTCCCTTTCTCAGATCTGTTTTTCAAGTTCGATTGTAATCTCCCGAAAACTTTGCAGGGCTGCCTCTATACTCTCAATAATCTCTTCGGCCAGTACGTCCGGTTCCGGCAGGTTATCCAGATCAGTCAGGTTGGCGTCCTTTAGCCACAGGATATCGAGGCTGGCCTTGTCGCGGCTGATTATTTCCTCATAACTGAATTTCCGCCAGCGGCCCCCCGGGTTTTTCTCCGGGTGCCAGGTTTCCGTGCGTTTGTAGCGATTGAGCGGATTATAGAGTTCGATGAACTCCTTAAGGTCTTCGTAGCGAAGGGGCTTTTTTTTCAGTGTGTGATGGATATTGGTTCGGTAATCATAGAACCAGACCTCCTTGGTCTGTGGTTCTTTTGCCGCAGGACGATTGTTAAAGAAGAGCACATTGGCCTTGACCCCATGGGCGTAAAAGATGCCGGTGGGCAGGCGCAAAATGGTATGGAGATCCGTGGTCTCCAATAGTTTGCGGCGCACGGTTTCACCGGCTCCGCCTTCAAAAAGGACGTTATCCGGCACCACAATGGCAGCCTTGCCGGTGGTTTTCAGCATGGAGCGCACGTGTTGAACGAAATTAAGCTGTTTGTTGGAGGTAGTTACCCAGAAATCCTGGCGGTTATAGGTGAACTCTTCCTTTTCCGCCTTGCCTTCACCGTTGGTAATGGTGATGGAGCTTTTCTTGCCAAATGGCGGATTGGTGAGCACATAGTCAAAGGTCTGCTTCGGTGGGGCGATCAAGGCGTCGGTGGGATCAATGGACGGCTCAGCGTCAATATCACCAATGCCGTGCAAAAGCATGTTCATCAGCGCCAGGCGGCGGGTATTGGCGACAATTTCGTTGCCAAAAAAGGTTTTGAACTTCAGAAATTCTTTCTGGGCCCTGTCCAGCTTGTAGTTTTTTGAGATAAACTCATAAGCACCGAGAAAAAAACCGCCTGTGCCGCAAGCTGGATCGGCAATGGTCTTGCCGGCCTCGGGCCGCACACATTCCACCATCGCCTTGATCAGTGGCCTGGGTGTAAAATATTGCCCCGCGCCGGATTTCACGTCCTCCGCGTTTTTGGCAAGCAGTCCCTCGTAGATCTCGCCTTTGACATCGGCACCCATCATCGTCCATTGCTCTTTATCGATCATGTCGATGATGCGATAGAGCATGGCCGGGTCCTGTATCTTGTTCTGGGCCTTGGTGAATATCTGACCCAGCATTCCCTTCTGCCGGCCAAGTTCACGCAATAACCGTACATAAAAGGCTTCCAGCTCCGCTCCCCGCCGCTTTTTCAGCTCCGGCCAGCAATATTCCGTCGGAATGCCGATATCCCGGTTATATGGAGGTTTGCCGTATTCGTCAGCCATCTTCAGAAAAAGCAGATAGGTGAGCTGTTCCAGGTAGTCGCCATAGCTCACACCCACGTCACGAAGGACATGGCAGTAACTCCATATTTTTTGAACAATATTTGCTGTGTTCATGGCGTGTGCCCCTCGATTTCGCGCGTTAGATGTTTCCCCTTTTCCGTCAGGCGGTACTTCTGCAAACGGCTGTTTGGCTTTTCAGGGTAGGTGTATTCTATCAATCCCTGTTCAAGCAAATTCTTAATCATGCGTTTGAAAGCGCCTGTTTTTGTCTCAAGCCCCAGGGCCTTTGCCATCTCTGAAGACGAAAGAGGGGTATTTGAAAGGAGCGCCAAGAGGGTTTTCCACTGGGCCCCTGACTGGGCCCTCAACTGGGCCCTCGACTGGGGCTTCAACTGTGCCGATTTTTTAACGGGAATTGCCTTCGCCAATGGGAAGAGGAAACGTACTCGCAGGCCCAGTTCCCTGATGGAAGGTTCCGGGAACCCCAGGGCCGCCGTTTGACTGAAGATGCGTGGCACGCCGCTACCCCACTGTTCTATGAGATTCAATTCGCGAAAGACGCGGGCGATGACTGGATTACGGATTTTGGAGATTCCTTGTTTCATGTCGTCGACCGTTATGCCGGGAGGCAGGATGCCGGGGTTTTCAATCTCAATGCGGTCATCGAAAAAAGCTATTCGGACGGGGCCGCCCCGCTGGGACCAGTCGGCGTGTACCAAGGCGTTGATAACCGCTTCCCGAAGCGGTTCCAGTGGAATGCTCCAAACATCCTTGCGCCGAATATTGGAGAAGTCCGCGCCGCGCATGGCGTGTTTTTTTAGAAACAGCATGATGCTGTCCACGGATTGCGGCAGAGGCTCCTCAATCTCAATATGGTCGAAAATTTCTGATTTGTCTGTGCCGATGAAGCGTCCGCATTGGACCCAGCAGTCTGGGAAATGAAAGGTCCGGTCACGGCCGAAAAGCAGCACGCCACCCTTGGAAGGGACGGTTTTGCCCTGATTCTGAACAAGGATTTTAAGGGTGCGCAGCGCGCGATCATTTAGCTCCCTGATTCCGGAAAACACGTGGCGGGCGGCATCCAGGTTAAGGCCGTTGATGGAAAGCTCCGGCATGGGCATTTCGTCAAAAGAAACCCCTTCCACTGAGCGGCGCAATTCTGCAATCAGCTCCTTGTCCGCCTGCCTATTGCTGGAGCCCAGGCGAACGTAAACTCCGTTTTCCGGGCCTTCCGCTTTCAGCCAATGGGGACGCAGATTGCTGAGGAATACCTCGACCACGAGCAGGGTTTTCCCTTCAACAGTAACAAGCTCGATATTGGGAACCAGGCGTGGAGAGATAGAGTCTGCGATTAAGTTGCTCAGGCGTTCTTCTTCGTCCAGCGGGTCTTCCACGCCGACAACTTCACGGGTCTTGTCCCGCACTCCGATGATAACTCTTCCTCCGGCAGTGTTGGCGAAGGCGGTTAGCGTTTTCAGCAGGTTTTGTGGCGAGGACAGGTCTCGTTTGAACTCAAGGGTTTTGCCCTCCGGAGCCTTGAGCAGCTCAGTGATTTTCATTTTTTCTCCTTCGGGATTTTTTGGATGGTCGTGTGGAGGCCTCCCGCTCCGCCTTGATGCGTTTCAGGAGTTCCGATGCAGGCGGGTCGTTAGGGTCCTGAGGCATGAGTTTGCCGGAAAAGGCCTTTTTGAGGATGGCCTGACGGAGAAGTTCGGCTTGTTTGAGGGCGTTGTCGATGGTTCCCTTTATATGTTTAGCAATTGTCAAATGAGTTTCCAACTTAAGCAAGATATGTTCTTGTTCAGCACGTGAACAAATCGGTACTGGAACATGCTGAATATCTCTTAAGTAAATTGCCTGTTGTGCGGTAGCTCCAGATATCGACACAAGGCGTTTGTTAATTGATGGAGATTTTAGGCTGTAAAGCAAATATGTACTAATTACGTGTGAATAAGTTTTCAATAGAATTACACTTCCTAATAAACAAAATTTTTCATTAGTATTAACAATGCACATTCTTCCAACAGTTGCCCCGCGACTGACAATAAGAATATCCCCGAATTCTGGATTACAGCGAAGCAGTGCTTTTCTGGCAGTTTCCTCAGATATAAACAAAGGGTCGGAAAACGAAACACCTTTATCTTGGATATCTTTTGCCGATAGAAAATATACTCCACTTTTTTCAATTTTAGGCCGAAAATGCTCACCGTCTGTAATCTTGAGTGACAAGTCATTGAGTTTAGTCCACCCCCACCCCTCGGGCAATTCCGGGAGTTCGGCCAGTTCTTTTTCGGTGAGCGGGGGCAGTTCCTTGGGTTTGCGGGGTTTGGTTGGTTTTTTGCCGGGTTTGCCCTGGGCCTCCCACTCCTTGATAGCCTGTTTCCATTCCTCCAGTTGCCGCTGATAGCGTTTCTCCCGCTCGGTTTTGGCGCGTGCCAGCAGTTCTTCGGCGGATTCCAGTTCGTCCGCGTGTTCCTCGCGCCACTGTTCGGTGAGTCGGCCGTCAAAGGCGGATTTGAGCAGGGACTGGCGGTATAGCTCCAGTTTCTCTTTCACCTTTTTCAGCTCTGCCACGGCCTTGTCCAGTTCGGAGAACAGCCGCTCGATTTTGGCCACGATGCGGTGTTGTTCGGGAAGGGGGGCTAAAAGAATTGGAAATTTTCTGGTTTCTGCCAGCGGAAGAGTTAATCGACCTGAACCTGTCGCCCTATCATGTGATAGTCGATAAATCCACGGCGTATTCATATATAATTCTAAATACTTAGGCAGAACAATCTCTTTAATTGGCTTTAGCAATCCTAATCCAACAAACAAGGAGACTTGTTCATGAAAATCAATGCGTTTAGCAAATCCTAAAGTACCAATTCTCGGAAAAACTATGTCGTCAAACTCAGGGTCGCATCGTTTACAGAGTTCTGCATGATCTTTTTCAGAAATATATTTTTCATAAGCACTGAAATCGATAGGCTTAAACGGACGGATATTTTTAATTGAAATGAACCGAATCCCTTTTGATTGATACTTGGGTGTTTTATGTGTGCCATCGGTAATTTTAGAGCAAACATCTTCCAATGCAGCTTGCACCCAACCTTTGGGGAGTTCCGTTAGAAAACTACTCATGCCGCAAGCGCCTCGTTCACCTCGTCAATGATCCGGTCCATGTCCGCGCCAAAGAGCTGCCACATCTTTCCCAGCCCCCCGTGGGCGTCAAACGGCGCCAGGTCCAGGTCGTTCCGTTCCAGGTGATAGGAGGCGGCGATATGGTCGCGGATCATGCGCAGCCATGCCATCTGTTCCTCGGTGAATTTCCGGCCTGCGCCTTCGTGCCTCTTGAATATCCATTCCTTGAAATTGCGGTTCACGGTCTCGGAAAAAGGGGTCAGCGTACTGTCAATCCCCGCCACCCTGCGGATCAGGGAGACCAGGGCGGTGAGTTCGCTGACAGGTGATTTGCCCTTGACATCATCCAGCATGGCGTAGGCGTCCCAAACCCGCAACGGGGCAAGGCGCGGACGGTCGGCGCGCAGTTTTCCCAGAACCTCCCGCAGCATCTGATAGGTGACGTCCCGCCGGCGGTAGGGCTGGTCATAAAAGATGGTGAGCGCCGTGAGTTTGTCCTTATTTTCCCGTAGAAAATCGGCAAACTCGCGAGTAAGCTTTTCCCCGTTTTCCCTGGCATTGCCGTCCCATTCCGCCCGAAGGAGCCGGTCAATGTTCTGGTTGTCGATGACCTGTTCATGGATACGGCGGATGTTTTCCAGCATCTCGTTCAGCTCACCAGTGAAGACGGTGGTGGCCTGTTTCGCCAGGATGGAAGCAACCTGTTTACGCTGATCTTCGTCTGGTTCAACCTTTATTGACAGTTTAAACTGCTCTCGGGCCTGCCGTTCTATCCTGTCCGGATCAACCGCCTCCAGCAGCTCCCGGGCGATACGGGTCAGGGGCTTGCCCGCCTTTTGGGCGACCTGATCCCGCTCTTTGTCGTCAAGCTGCTGATTGAGGCGCGCCAGGCGATTCGCCAGGGAGGTCAGGGTGTCTTCATCGTCCGCGCCCATGAGCACGGACATGAGCAGGTCCTTGAAGGAGACCGAGGGCTTGCGTTCCAGAGGGCGGCTGTCGGTTTTGAGGGATTTGGTCACGCCCACGGCGTCCACGATGACGAAATGGTTTTTGGGTCTGATGGCAGACGGGGTCACCTTCTTGAGGTCGTCATGGCTCAAGACTCGTGTACCGCGCCCCTTCATTTGCTCGAAATAGTTGCGGGATCGGACATCTCGCATGAAGAGGAGGCATTCCAGCGGCTTGACGTCGGTGCCGGTGGCAATCATGTCCACGGTGACCGCGATACGGGGGGCGTATTCGTTGCGGAACTGGGCGAGGACCGATTTGGGGTCTTCCTCGGACCGGTAAGTAACCTTTTTGCAGAAGGCGTTGCCTTCGTCGAACACCTCGCGAACGATTCGGATGATGTCATCGGCGTGGCTGTCGTTCTTGGCGAATATCAGGGTCTTGGGCACTTCTTTCCGGTTGGGAAAGATGTCCGGCAGCTTTTCCTTGAAGGTACGGATTACCTTACGGATCTGACTGGGGTTGACCACGTCGCGGTCGAGTTGGCTGCCGCCGTATTTCAGGTCTTCATCCAGGAGTTCCCAGCGCTTTTTGCGCGTGAGCTTGTCGCGTTTGGGCACGAGGCGCTTGGCTTTGAGTTCCGCGCCTTTCTGGGTGATTTCGGTTTCGATGGTATAGACATCGTAGCCCACGTTGACGCCGTCGGCCACGGCCTGTTCATGGGTGTATTCGCTGACCACGTTTTCATGGAAAAAGGCGAAGGTGCGCTTGTCCGGTGTGGCAGTCAGGCCGATGAGAAAGGCGTCGAAATAATCCAACACCTGTTGCCAGAGGTTATAAATGGATCGGTGGCATTCATCGATGACGATGAAATCGAAAAACTCGATGGGGACTTTGGGGTTGTAGACCACCGGCAAGGGTTCCTTTTGGGTGAGGCGGTGCTCGGCCGGGTTTTCCAGCTCCGCGGCCTCGTCCAGGGGTTCGCCTTTGAGGATGGAGTAGAGACGCTGGATGGTCGAGATGACCACCTGGCTGGTGTCGGCGATGTAATTTGAAGAGAGGCGTTGCACGTTGTACAATTCGGTGAACTTGCGGTTGCCGTCGTTTGGCAGGTACGCCATGAACTCCTGTTCCGCCTGTTCCCCCAGGTTTTTGGTGTCCACCAGGAAGAGAACGCGTTTGGCGTCGGCGTATTTGAGGAGGCGGTAGATAGAGGTGATGGCGGTGAATGTCTTGCCCGCGCCGGTTGCCATCTGAATAAGCGCCCTGGGCCGGCCGGCCGCGAATGATTTCTCCAGGCGGGTGATGGCTTCCACCTGCGCCTTGCGCAACCCTTTGGTGGATAGAGGCGGCACGTTTCGCAGACGGGCACGCAGCGTCAAAGGTTGCCGCGTCCATTCCCCCAAGGTTTGTGGTTGGTGAAACCAGAATACTTCACGTGACCGGGGTTTGGGGTCACGCTCGTCTCGGAACAGTGTGATCTCGCCAGTGCTTTCATAAAGCATGGGAGGAGCTTGGCTGTTTTTAACCCATTTCAACCTGGCCCCGGCATATTTGCCGGTCTGGTCCGCGACCACGCTGATTTTTTGGCCCATCTCCGGGCGTTTGGCCTCGATGATGCCGACGGGTTCGCGGTCGACGAAGAGCACGTAATCTGCTGGGCCACGGTCCGTAGGATATTCCCGCACTGCAATGCCTTTGGCTCTGCCAAAGTCGATTTTGCTCTTATCCTGCACCGACCAGCCGGCCTCGGTAAGCATTCGATCAATGCGGTCACGGGCGATCTGTTCCGGCGTCTGATTGGGCTGGCTCAAAGGTAATTCCCCAGATCGGACATATTATTTGCCATCGTGCTCGCAAAATGAGGTTTTACGACTTGAGTTTTTCACCATAAGGTAAAATCCATTCAATATGAGCATTTTGGTTGTTGCCGATATTCCATAAAAACTATACCTCATTTGCCGCGTATTGTACAAGAATAATTTGAATAAAATTCGAATAGTTGAAACCGGTATCAATTGATCGATTCTTGATGGAGCAAAATGGGAGGGAGCATGGTGGGCGTATTAGCTCTCTCATTTATTTTCTTTATAAAAGAGGTAAAGCAGGTTGTGAGATTTCACGGGATTGCCCATTTTATCAAACGGGCAGGAAGGATTTTAAAGAAGGTCGTATCAATGTCACGGGTAAAAGCCTCTCCTTTCCCAAAGCACGGCTGGGGGTTTCGGCGCGGCAGATCAAAGGTGAGTAGTTCCCCGCCTGCCTGTCCCTGCTCGCGCGCAGACAGGGGGCGGGAAGAAGTCAATCCTGAAGGGGTATCTGCCTGAGAAGGGGAAGAAGCGTCGGTTAGGAGGGAGGAGGGGGATGAAAATGGAAAGCCCCTGGCTCAAAACCATGGGCCGGATGCAGTATCGTTTGCAGGGGATGGTTCCCTTTCGCATAGACAGGGGGGGCTTTTATATTGGCTCAACACAATATTGTCTGATTGGCATCGATGATCCAGAATACGCAATTTCCGTTCTGTTATATCCCGTAGGCATCATCATGAGGCCCGAGCAGAACGAACTTGATGGTTTTGTCCGGTGTTTCCCGGCAATCCGAGCAGGCCACAACGACATTGTCGCCTTTTTTCCGGCACACTTCGCAATAGAGATAGATGATGATGAAATTGCGCTTCACCGGACATGAATAAAACCCCTGCCACTTACCCTTCAACGGTTCGCCGATGGCAATCGGGTTTTCAATAATCATGTCAACCTTTTTTTTGACCAGTTTTTTTATCGAGGCGTGCTTTTTAACAGCCTTCAGGAAAGCGACCTCAAATCTGGTTTCCATCAGTCCCCGAAGACCTCATCGTATGAATGCCACTGTGCTGTGCCATTGCGCAGTTTGGCCTGAGCGTCTTCCATGGCCCGCTGAAAAGCCGGATGAGCGAGAATTTTTTCCATATATTCGCCCTCGACACGCCGCTTCAGGGCAAGCAGGTATTGCGTTACCATGTCCGCAACCGACGTGCGATTTTCGGCGGCAAAGATCTTGGCGAACTCGGCAAGATCCTGGTCGAGACTTACATTGAGACGGGTTTTGGGCATAAAAAAACCTCCTTGTTTGTTCCTATTATACGCATATCAGGAACAGATGTCAAGGATAATAAGCTGCAAAGCACAACAGCCCCCAAGCACTTTAAAAAATACCGGGTCGGTGCGCCGGTTTGAGAGAAACCATCTCCTCCCCGATCTGGTCAAGGTATGCCTGTTTCCCGGGCAGCAGGGCGCAATCTCTTTGGGAACAAGGGGAAATAGAAAACCCACCTGCCAGTCGGCAGACAGGTTGTCCCGGAGAATGACTCCGGAGAGACGGGTTGTCTTTTTTTTAAATGGTGGAGGCGGCGGGAATCGAACCCGCGTCCGAGAGTCTTCGGCATGAGTCTCTACATGCTTATCCGACCTATTGCATTCGCCGATCAATTGCCGGTCGGCAGGCACCTTGATCGGCATAGCCTGAAGGTCTTAGCCGCTTTCCGTTAGGCAGCGAAAAACGGTGCAACCTGTCTCGATGACGCCTCGTCAGGGTGTGACAGGTTGACACCCTGGGAGACGTGGCGGTCAATTAAGCCGCCAGAGCGTACTCGTAGTCGTTCGCATTTATGTTTATTTCCACCAGATTCCGGGCTGGCAGACCCCGGCATGCAACCCATACCTCAACTACTCCCGTCGAGCCCTTTTCGCCCCCAGGAGAGCACGCTGTGCCTCACGCTCCAAGGTTTTCCTCCGGAGCGTTTCCCGTTTGTCAAAAAGCCTTTTGCCCTTCGCGAGGGCCAATTCCACCTTTACCTTACCACGTTTAAAATATAAGCGCAAAGGAATGAGAGTCAATCCTTTTTCCTTAGTTTTTCCAAGGAGTTTTCTTATCTCCTGTTTCTTGAGCAAAAGCTTCCGGTCCCTGAGCGGGGCGTGGTTGTTATAGGTGGCGAAGGGATAGGGGCTGATGTGCGTGCCGATGAGGAACACTTCCCCGTTTTTGATGCGGGCGTAGCTGTCCTTCAGATTGGCCTTTCCCATCCGCAGGGATTTGACTTCCGAGCCCTTCAGGGCGATACCCGCCTCGTAGGTTTCCACGATCTCATAGTCATGCCGCGCCTTTTTGTTCTGGCAGATGACCTTGATGTTTTCATCCGGTTTTCCCATGGTTTGAGAATCATACCACGGACGTTGGAAAAGACAACTCGCGGGAGGGGCATAAATTGACAAAATGGGGGACAGAGGGTATGAAATAGCAAACATCTCCGGGAGGTGGCCTATGAAAATCAAATGGTATGGACACGCGTCTTTTCTGATTACATCCGATTCCGGCACGAGGATTATCACCGATCCGTATGAGCCGGGCGCCTACGATGGCGGGATTGCCTATAAACCGATCGAGGATGCCGCGGAGATCGTGACGGTATCTCATGATCACGCGGACCACAATTATGTTCAGGGGGTTCAGGGATCACCCGCTGTCGTGAAAGGGCCGGGTGTTCATGAAGCCCATGGGATTTCTTTTAAAGGGGTGGCCACGTATCATGACCCGTCTAAGGGAAAGGAACGGGGAGAAAACACCATGTTCGTCTTTACCGTGGATGGCGTAACCGTCTGTCACGCGGGGGACCTGGGCCACGTGCTGCCGAAGGAGAAAGTCGAGGAACTGGGCCCGATCGATGTTCTACTGCTTCCCATAGGCGGGGTATTTACCCTTGACCCCAAAGAAGCGACGGAGGTGATGAACCTGCTGAATCCGAAGATCCTGATTCCCATGCATTACAAAACCCCCGGCTGCGGGTTTCCCATTGCCAGCGTGGAGGAGTTTCTTGAAGGCAAGCCCTCCGTCGAGCGGGCGGGAACCTCTGAGATCAGTCTTTCACGGGATTCCCTTCCGGCCCCTGTGCGTGTCACGGTTCTCGATCCCGCGAATTGATGAAGCCTCCAGCCGTAAAACTGAAAACCCTTATCGATTCGGAAACGCTGGCCAGGCGGGTCGCGGAGTTGGGCCGTGAGATATCCGAGGATTACAAGGGAGAATCCCTGTACATCTGCTGTATCCTGAAGGGGGCCTTTGTCTTTGCCGCGGATTTGATTCGTCATATCGACTGCCCCCTGCGGGTCGATTTCATGCGGCTGGCCAGCTACGGGAACGCGACGGAATCCAGGGGAAAGGTGAAGATTACCAAGGATGTGGAGCTTTCATTCGAGGGTTGCCACGTCCTGATCGTGGAGGATATCGTCGATACGGGATACACGATGAAATTCCTGGTGGATCGCCTGAAGCTGCACAAGCCGAAGTCCGTTCGTATCTGCGCCATGCTGGACAAGAGGTCCCGCCGGGAGATCGACGTGCCGGTCGATTACGTGGGCTTCACCATCGGAGACGGGTTCGTGCTGGGGTACGGGCTGGACTACGCGGAGTTTTACCGGGATCTCTCTGATATTTGCGTGATGGAAACCCCATGAAGTCGCGTCTCTATCAGACTGGCCTCCTGGCCGTTTTTTTCTTTGTCTTCACGCTGTTTTCCCCGGTGGCTCCGCCGGGACGCTGTGGCCGGTGCCGGGTCCACCTTCTGACAAACGGGGAATATTACTACGCGCTGAAGGACGCCATCGATGGCGCGCGGCATTCAATCTTTATTGCCATCTACCTTTTCAAGACGAGCCGTTATCCCACCAATCGCGCCACGGGCATCCTGAACGCCCTGATTCGGGCGGCCAGGCGGGGGGTGCAAGAGACCATTATCATGGAGCGCAGTGATGACCCGGATGACTTCATCAACGTGGAGAACGCCCACACCGGACGGCGGTTGCAGGAAGCGGGCGCGAAGGTCTTCTGGGACCGCCCGGACCGCAAACTGCATATCAAGACGGTGGTGATTGATCACCATCTTGTCTTCATGGGGAGCCACAACCTGACGCACAGCGCCATGAAATATAATCAGGAAATGAGCCTGATGCTCAACGATTCAGTGCTGGCCAATGAGATTATCAACAGGATTTCACGGTTTCCGAGGACCCCGTTCAGGGCGATAAAGTGAAACGTCTCCTTTTTTTGCCGGTTCTCTTTTTTATTGTGATCGCGTGCGCTCCGCCGGGCTATCGCCGTCCGGCGCGGCCGCCTCAGGCGCCGGCGAAACACGTGGTTTATCCTCCCCCCCGGAACATCGCCCTCTACGAGGAAGGGCGGGCCGCGTTCCAGGAAGAGAAAACCATCATCGCCCTGGAAAAACTGGACCGGTTCGTTAAGCTGAATCCGTCCAGCGATCTGACGGATGACGCCCTGTATCTGATGGGGCAGATCTACCTGAAGCGGGACAACCCTTATGAGGCCCTGCGGTATTTCCAGAAAATCGAGAGAAATTTCCCCGGGAGCAACACGGTTCAGGAGGCGGTGTACGGTCAGGCGTACTGCTGGTACCGGCTGAAGGATTTGAAACGATCGAAAGAGGCTCTGAAGAGGCTCTTTGCCTTCTCCCCGCTGCCAAAGCCGCTCTTTATCCGGGCGGAAACACTTAAAGGGCACCTGTGCGTGCTGGAGGGAAAGGCCTCTTGCGGCATCGAGGCATACCTGACCGCGCGGTCCAAAGCCAGCAACGCCACGGAGATCGCGGTCCTCGACGGGTTTCTGGAAAAGGTGATTTTTGAAATCCGTGACCCCGATACCCTCAGGAGCCTCATGGAGGCTCACGAGGGCGATATCGCCGGAACGGCTGCGCGGGTCCGGCTATCGGAGATTCTCACGCTCAGGAAGGATTTCAAGGCGGCGAAGGCGCTTCTGCCGCCCTCCTTTGTGGAGGGCCTCACGGGCGCCCTGCGGCAAAAGGCGGGCAAGATTCTATCGGCCCTGCACCGGGCCTTCATCCGGAAGGTTGTCATCGGGTGCCTCCTGCCCCTCACGGGCCCCCAGGCGCCATTCGGACTCCGGGCTTTGAAGGGGATATTGCTTGCCACCGGGGCGTTTGAAACCACCCCCACGGATGTGGACGTAACCCTGCTCGTCCGGGACACGGAGGGGAAGCCGGAAGTGGCAGCGAAGATGGCGAAAGACCTGGTGGAGCGGGGGCACGTCCAGGCGATTGTGGGCCCCATGTTCCTGAAAACGACCCGGGCGGCGGTGGATCAACTGCGCTCATCTCCCGTTCCCGTGATCAGCCTGTCCCAGGCGGACGGCGTGCCGGAGCTGGGACCGTTTGTTTTCAGGAATTGCCTCACACCTGATCAACAGGTCGAGAGGCTGGCGCGTTTTCTGATTCAGACCCTGCATGATCGAACCGCGGCGATCCTGTACCCCCATAACCCCTTTGGCATGAGGTACATGAAGCTGTTCTGGGAAGCGTTCGAAAAAATGGGCGGAGAGATCCGGGGCGCCGAATCGTACCTGCCCACCGATACGGACTTTGGCACCCCCATCAAAAAGCTGGTGGGGCTGTACGATACCAAGGCGCGGTGGGAACGGGGAGACGAGCCGGACAAGGAGGGAAAATTTCCCCCCGTTATCGATTTCAAGATCCTCTTTATTCCTGATATCTACAGCCGCGTGGTCCTGATTGCCCCGCAATTGGCCTTCTATGACGTGGTTGGCATTACCCTGGCCGGGATCAACACCTGGGATGACCCTCAGTTGATTAAGGAGGGGAATCAGTATGTGCGCGGGTCCGTCTTTACGGACGGATTCTCACCCCTGTCCGATTCCCCGGCCGTCAAAAAGTTTGTGGGAGATTTTAGGGCGTTTTTTGACGAGACGCCCGAGATTCTGGCCGCCCAGGCCTATGACGCCACCCGGTTTCTGATCCGCTCGTTCAAGCAGACTTCCGTCGAAGACAGAGAAGCGCTGGAGAAGGCCCTGGAGACAAACACGGGGTATCACGGCGTCTCGGGACTGCGCTATTTTGACGAAGACGGGGAGGCGATCCGGGACGTCCTGGTTTTGACGGCTACTCGGCACAAGATTGTGCCGATCCCCGCGGCTCCGCTTCAATCCATTCCCTCCCAGTAAATGACGCGCGACCTGACCCATTCCTGGAACCTTTCGACGCAAGAGGCCAGACAGCTTCAGGAGACCCTCGCGGGAAAGGTGCGCCTCTCTTTTCCCGGGGGGGATGTCCGGTATGTGGCCGGCGCGGATGTTTCTTTCAACCGGTTTTCTCCCGTCCTTTACGCGGGAATTGTGGTGCTGACCTACCCGGAGCTGCGGGTGGTGGAGGAGCAGTGGGTGGCGACTCGAACCGCCTTTCCTTACATCCCCGGCTATCTCAGCTTTCGGGAGGCGCCGGCCGTCCTTGCCGCCTTTGAGAAGGTGCGTCAGCGCCCCGACGTGATGATACTGGACGGACAGGGCATTGCTCATCCCAGAGGGTTGGGGCTTGCCTCGCACGTGGGGCTGATTTTGGATTTGCCAACCATTGGATGCGCCAAGTCTCTCCTTGTGGGGGAGTTCTCTCCCCCCTCTCCGGAGAAAGGGGCGACCTCCCAATTGCGCTATGACGGCAAGGTGGTCGGCGTGGTCTTGCGTACACGCGAACGCGTCAAGCCGGTGTTCGTCTCGCCGGGCCATCTGATGGACCTAAGGCATGCCACGGAAATCGTGCTGCGGTGCTGCCTGAAATTCCGGATTCCTGAGCCGACGCGCCAGGCGCACCGCCTTGTGAACCGGGTGAGAAGAGAAGATGGCCCCCGCGGCGCGTAGGTACAAACTGATTCTTTCCTATGACGGCGCGGGATACCATGGCTGGCAGAAACAGCCGGGGAAGGCCAACGCGACTGTCCAGGGGACCCTGGAGGCGGCGTTGCTCAGGCTGTTTGGCGAGGATGTGACCATTACGGGGAGCGGGCGCACGGATACAGGCGTTCACGCCCTGGGGCAGGTGGCGCACATGGATTTAAGGGTCCCGGTCACCCCATCAGAATTGCAGGCCGCCCTGAATGGCCAGCTTCCGCCCGATATCCGGGTGCGGCACGTGGCGCGTGTTTCAAACGATTTCCACGCCCGTTACAGCGCCACGCGGCGGGCCTACGCCTACCTGATTCATCGGACCCGCCTTCCCTCCCCTTTTCTGGCGCGATACACCCTGGCGTGTTCTTTTCCGCTTGACGTGGATGCCCTGGCGGATGCCTCGGCCCGCCTGGTCGGTACACACGATTTTTCCGCCTTCCGCGCCACGGGTGGGGGGCGCACGTTACCTACCCGGACGATCTATCGGTCGGAAATCCTGGAACTCTCGGAGGATTTCCTGTGCTACCTTGTGGTGGCAGACGCCTTCCTCAGGAAAATGGTGCGGGGGATCGTGGGGACGCTTCTTGAAATCGGCAGGGGAAAGGTACCGCCAGACAGGATGACGCGGCTCCTGGACACGGGGGACCGGAGCCTGCTGAGTCCTCTGGCGCCTCCCCAGGGGTTGTACCTTGTTGCCGTTGCTTACCCGGATGGATTGGAAACCGATGGAGGAGACCCCGTTGGATGACGTTTTTTTCATGAGGCAAGCGCTGATGATGGCCCGAAAAGCGGCACGGTACCAGGAGGTTCCCGTGGGGGCCGTTATCACGCACGAAAACAGGATAATCGCCATGGCGCACAACCTGACACGCACCCTTCGGGACCCGACGGCGCACGCAGAGCGGGTGGCCATCCAGCGGGCGGCGGAAACCCTGGGGGACTGGCGGTTGGTGGGATGCACCCTGTATGTGACCGTGGAGCCATGTCTTCAGTGCGCCGGCGCCTGCGTTCTGTCCCGGGTTTCAAGGCTGGTTTTTGGTTGCAGGGACCCCAAGATGGGCGCGGTGGTTTCCCTTTACCGCCTTTGTTCGGATGAGCGCCTGAACCATCTGGTGGAGATAACGGAAGGGGTACTGGCGCGGGAGGCGGAGGCCCTGATGCGCGCCTTTTTCAAAAAGCTGCGGCAATCAACTTCCGAGAGGTGATACGCTCCTTTTTCAGATTTTCTTGAAATTTTTCCTCGTAAATGGTAGAGATGCTCATCAGGAAAGGCGATGAAGTCCGCCTCTAAACGCCAGCAGGCTGATGACTTCTTGCCGTGAAAAAGCGGGAAAGGAGGCCGTCATGCCTGATCCGACACTTGTTGAACGCACCTGCCAATATGTCCTTGAACGCCAATGCCAGTCAGGAGGTTTTTGTTTTTACCGCCTGGAAGAACCCAACGGGGCGGATACCTTTTATGCCCTCGCGACGCTGCACCTGTTGGGGAGAAAGATTTCCTCTGAGGAGACCAGCCGGTTTCTGGAGGCCACCCAGAAAGAAGACGGGACGTTTGACAACCTGTATCAGGCGTATTACACTATTCAGGGTCTCGGGTATCTGAACAGGCCCTTGAAGCGGGATCCCCGGCCCTTTTTGGAGACCGTAATCAACCGTTTCCCCGTTGAGAACGCCACGCTGGAGACACAACTGAAGCGCCTCGATATCCTGACCGATCTCTGCGCGGACCTCTGCGTGGAAATTCCTCCCAAAAGGCGGGAGTCGATGATTGATTTCATCCTTTCCTACCGCAACGCCGACAAGGGGTTCGGCACGCCCTATTCCAGCCTGTTATCTACTTCTTACGCCCTGTCCTGCCTGGGAAAACTATCCTACCCGGTGTCCGGCCTGGAAGCGGACCGGTTTCTTCAGGCGTGCGAAAACCCTATTCACGGTTTTCTGGATGTGCCCGACATGGCCCCATCTTTTCTGGAACATATCCTGGCGGGTGCCGTTGCGTCGCGCGTGTTGGGGTATCGTCCCAGGTATCTGGATACGTGCCAGCAGTTTGTCACGCATTGCCAAAGCACGAATGGCGGATTTTCCCGTTCACCGGGGGGGCTGCCCAGCCTTCAGGATACCTACCGGGCCATCCTGGCGCTGATTCACCTCGAGGCCATCGTCTCCGGGACTTGAAAGGGACCCCGGTCCAATCCCAGTGCCTTTTAGGTTGGGACTATCAGGGCGCGAAACGGGAACTGGCAGGGACAATGCCGTGGGTCATAGGGCCCGTCATAAAAAAGAAAACGCGCAAGGGATGATGGTTTCGCAAGAAGTCAGAATTAGAAGGCAAAGTAAAAAGCTTCAAGTTCAAGGAGCGTAATTCCTGAGGAATGAGGCGACCTTGAAGGTCGTTGCAATGATTCACCCTGTTAAATCTCGCGAAGCGAGACGGCAAAGCCGATTTAACAGGGCAGGGGACGCAGCGCGACACAGAAATTGGACTTTTTACGAAGCCGTCAGGGTTGATTTCGCGCGATTTTTGTGCAATAAAGTAACAAGCCTAATTTCCTTTTTTAAATAAATTTCAGGAGAGTGCTTGACAAGAGTTTTTTTTTTGAGTATATAGTGAAATTCAATGGGCTGTGAGCGCTGGCGTAGCTCAATCGGTAGAGCAGCTGATTTGTAATCAGCAGGTTGCGGGTTCGAGTCCCATCGCCAGCTCCATAAGAGGGAGTTTCATGGAGAGGTTCCCGAGTGGCCAAAGGGAGCAGACTGTAAATCTGCCGGCGTAGCCTTCGGAGGTTCGAATCCTCCCCTCTCCACCACGACGCGGGAATAGCTCAGTTGGCTAGAGCATCAGCCTTCCAAGCTGAGGGTCGCGGGTTCGAGTCCCGTTTCCCGCTCCATAAGGTAAGATAGTGAGGCCCACGTAGCTCAGGGGTGGAGCACTTCCTTGGTAAGGAAGAGGTCATCGGTTCAATCCCGATCGTGGGCTCCATGGTTTGAAAAAAATTAGGGTGTTGAGATATAAGACATACAGAAAAAGAGTTTAACGTTTAATTTTCAAAGGGGGAACAGGCATGGCGAAGCAGAAATACGAGAGGACGAAGCCGCACGTAAACATAGGGACGATAGGGCATGTGGATCATGGGAAGACCACCTTAACGGCGGCGATCACCAAGATACTGGCGGAGAAGGGCAAAGCGGACTTTGTGCCGTTTGACGAGATAGACAAGGCGCCGGAAGAGCGGGAGCGTGGGATCACCATCGCCACAGCGCACGTGGAATATGAGACCGACAAGCGGCACTACGCGCACGTAGACTGTCCTGGGCACGCCGACTACATCAAAAACATGATCACCGGGGCGGCGCAGATGGACGGAGCGATTCTGGTTGTCAGTGCTGCGGATGGCCCCATGCCCCAGACCCGGGAGCACATCCTTCTGGCCAGGCAGGTAGGCGTTCCCTACATCGTCGTCTACTTAAACAAAGCCGACATGGTTGACGACCCCGAACTGCTCGAGCTGGTTGAACTGGAAGTACGGGAGTTACTCAGCAGCTACGACTTCCCCGGGGACGACATACCCATCATCGTGGGCAGTGCCTTAAAGGCCCTGGAGGGAGACAAGGGAGAATACGGCGAGCAATCCATCTTCAAGCTGTTAGACGCCATAGACGAATACATCCCCGAGCCGCAGCGAGACATCGACAAACCCTTCCTGATGCCGATAGAAGACGTCTTCAGCATCAGTGGGCGTGGGACCGTGGTAACGGGGAGAGTCGAGCGTGGCGTCATCAAAGTGGGAGACGAAGTGGAGATCGTTGGGATTCGCCCGACCCAGAAAACCGTCTGCACCGGTGTGGAAATGTTCCGAAAGATCCTGGATCAGGGGCAGGCTGGGGACAACATTGGCGTCTTGCTAAGGGGCATCAAGCGGACCGAAGTTGAGCGTGGGCAGGTTGTGGCGCAGCCTGGGAGCATCACCCCGCACACCCATTTCATGGGAGAGGTATACGTCTTGACCAAGGAAGAAGGTGGGCGGCACACCCCGTTTTTCAATGGGTATCGTCCGCAGTTTTACTTTCGGACCACGGACGTGACGGGAGTAGTGACCTTGCCGGAGGGTGTGGAGATGGTGATGCCCGGAGACAACGTAACGATCGAAGTAAAGCTCATCACCTCCATAGCGATGGAAGATGGGTTACGGTTTGCGATACGGGAAGGTGGCCGGACGGTTGGCGCCGGGGTCATCAGTAAAATTATTGAATAGTCTGAAGTCAGGGCTGTTTTGGAGAACAGAGGATGAGAATTACCGTTCATTTGAGCTGTACGGAATGCAAGAGGCGGAATTACAGCACGACCAAGAATAAGCGGACGACCACCGAGAAGCTGGAAATGAAGAAATACTGCCGGTTTTGCAGGAAACACACCCTTCACAAGGAGGTTAAGTAGGCCAGTAGCTCTAACGGATAGAGCGCCGGACTCCAAATCCGGATGTTGGGGGTTCGAATCCCTCCTGGCCTGCCATCAGCGGGGATAAGATGATTAAACCGAAAGAAATCAAGCAGTTTTTGAGGGAAGTCAAGGTTGAACTGAAGAAGGTCACGTGGCCTTCGAGAAAAGAGACGATCTCGGCGACGACTGTGGTCCTGGTTGTGACCTTTATTACCGCGTTTTACCTCGGCCTGGTGGATATTATCCTGTCAAAACTCGTGAAGTTGTTTCTCAGCCTATAAACACTGGTTAAAGTTTTTCAGGGAGCAATAAATAATATGGCGAAAGGATGGTATGTCGTTCATACCTATTCCGGATACGAATTGAAGGCCAAAGAGGGGCTTGAGAACCGTATCAAACAGGAGGGAATGGAGGATTATTTTTCCGAGATACTCGTTCCGACGGAAACGGTCGTGTCGGTGGTTAAAGGGCAGCGGAAGACTTCCCAGAGGAAAATTTATCCCGGTTACATTATTGTCCAGATGGAGATGAACGAAAAGACGTGGCACCTGGTGAAGGACACGCCGAAGATTATCGGATTTGCCGGCAACAGCCAGAATCCCAAGCCCATGTCGGAGCGGGAAGTCGCTTCCCTGATGAAACAGATCCACGAGGGAGCCAGCCGGGTGAAACCCAAGCTGGATTATTCCGAGGGCGACCTGCTGAAGATTATCGACGGGCCCTTCAGCGGTTTCACGGGAACCATTGATGAAATTAACCCGGACAAGCGGAAGCTTCGGGTCCTCGTGAGTATCTTCGGGCGGTCCACGCCGGTGGAGCTGGAGTTTTCCCAGGTTGAGAAGGCCTGATAGAAAAGAGGCTGTAAAAATAACAAGGAAAGGGTAGAAAATGGCTAAAAAGGTTATTGGAATGATAAAATTGCAGATACCTGGCGGACAGGCTTCTCCGTCACCACCCGTGGGGCCGGCCCTGGGCCAGCATGGCGTGAATATCATGGAGTTTTGCAAGGCGTTCAACGCGAAGACACAGAATGACGCGGGAACCATCATTCCCGTGGTGATCACAGTGTACGCGGATCGTTCTTTCAGTTTTCAGATAAAAACCCCGCCGGCGTCTTTTCTGCTGAAGCAGGCCGCCAAGATCGCCAAGGGGTCCGGCGAGCCGAACCGGAACAAGGTGGGAAAGGTGACGAAAGACCAGGTCAAGGAAATCGCGGAGAAAAAGATGCCGGACCTGAACTGCAAGGACCTGGAAGGCGCGATCAAGGTAATCGAAGGGACCGCCAGAAGCATGGGGATAGAAATCGTTTAGGAGCGGAAGATGGCAAAAAAAGGGAAAAAATACTTAGAAAAAAAGGCCCTGGTTGATAGAATGAAGCGTTACAGCCTCGATGAGGGGCTGGATCTGCTGGAGCAGGTTTCTTACGCGAATTTTGATGAATCCGTGGATGTGGCCTTCCGCCTGGGTGTGGACCCCCGTCACGCCGACCAGATGGTTCGGGGAACGGTCGTTTTGCCCCATGGCACGGGGAAATCCGTCAAGGTGCTCGTGTTCGCGAAGGGGGAAAAGGAGAAAGAGGCCGCGGAAGCGGGCGCTGATTACGTGGGGGCGGAAGACCTGATTGAAAAGATCAAGGGGGGATGGCTGGAGTTTGACAAGGCCATCGCGACCCCTGACATGATGGGCCAGGTCAGCAAGATTGGACGGATCCTCGGACCGCGTGGCATGATGCCCAACCCGAAAGTAGGCACGGTCACCTTTGACGTGGGGAAGGCCGTGAAAGAGCTGAAAACGGGTCGGGTGGAGTTCCGCACGGAAAAAACGGGGATCGTCCATACGAGTATCGGAAAAAAGGGCTTTGGCAAGGAAAAGCTGAAGGAGAACTTTCTGACATTACTGGATACATTGATTCGGATGAAACCCGCTTCGAGCAAAGGTGCCTACCTGAGAGGGATTGCCCTGTCCACGACCATGAGTCCCGGGGTGAAAATTGATCCCATTCAGGCTCGGAACCTTCTGAAATAGCGGGTTTTCTATAAACGATCCCCCTGTCAGAGACAGATGGTGCTTCGGCATAATGGCATATTGCCGCCTCTCGAGACGGGAAGCTTGAGGTGATAGGATATTCCTGTGAGGTCACCCTCTGACTTTGATGGGAGTGGAAATCTGAACAGAGGAAGGGGGTGAAGACAATCAAAAAAGAAGAAAAAGCTGCTGTTGTTTCACAACTCAAAGAGGCATTTTCCGACTATCAGGTTTTAATCCTGACCGATTATCGCGGATTGGACGTGGAGTCGATGAACGCATTGCGCAGACAGTTACAGGAAAGCGGTGCCACGTTTCGCGTTGCCAAGAACACGCTTCTTCGCATCGCCAGTGAAGGGACCGACGTCGAGAAGTTACAGGAGCTGTTTACGGGTCCAACTGCGATCGCTATTTCCACGGAAGATCCTGTGGCCCCGGCAAAGGTGCTGAAGGAGTTTGCCAAGGATCACGACGCCCTGAAAATAAAGGGCGGGATTCTGTCGGGGAAACCCTTGAGCGTCAGCGACGTGGAAAGCCTTGCCAGCCTGCCTGACCGGGATGTCTTGCTGGCGCAGTTGCTTTCCGTGTTGAATGCCTCGCAGACGGGTTTGGTCAATGTGCTGGCCGGTGTGATTCGTGGGCTTTTAAATGTATTACACGCGGTTGAGGAGAAAAAAGCCGCTTAAAGCCGCATTCGGAATTTCTCGTGGCATGGTCTCTTGAAAGATGGAGAAAGCGGATAGAGATATTTCAGAAAAAACGAATATCAAATAACCAGAGAAAAACGCAGCAGGGTCAAACGATTTGCCGTGTTGTATGGAAATCAAGGAGGAATCAATGGCTGAAATAACCAAAGAAGATGTCGTAAAATTTATCGAGAACATGACGGTGATCGAGCTGTCAGAGTTTGTGAAGGAACTCGAGGAGAAATTCGGGGTTTCCGCGGCGGCGCCCATGGCGGTGGCGGCGGTAGCGCCGGGAGCAGCGGCCGGCGGTGAGGCGGCAGAAGAGAAAACGGAATTCGATGTCATCCTGACCGGATTCGGTGAAAAGAAGATTCAGGTGATCAAAGCGGTTCGGGAAGTGACCAGCCTGGGGCTTAAGGAAGC
This sequence comes from Pseudomonadota bacterium, assembly GCA_015493505.1. GTDB lineage: Bacteria > Desulfobacterota > S145-22 > S145-22 > S145-22 > S145-22. Next base: position 50,763 of record WGDA01000153.1, read on the forward strand.
GAAAGAGCTGGTCGAGAGTGCTCCCAAACCCATCAAGGAAGGGATTCCCAAGGAAGAGGCGGAGGCCATTCTCAAGAAGATTGAAGAGGCTGGTGGATCCGCCGAGATTAAGTAGGCTGATCAGGGCGACGAACATGCGCGGGGGGAGCGTCTCCCCCCGTTAAATCCTGTTTAGAGGTAGGGAGTCGATGAAGGCTAAAATCATTCGCAAGGATTTCTCGAAGATCCGGGAAGTCATTGAAGTAGGTAATTTAATTGAGATACAGACAAAATCTTATCGGGATTTTCTTCAGAAAGACGTGGATCCCGATAAACGGGAAGAGATGGGGCTTCAGAAAGTCTTCAAAACGGTCTTTCCCATTCATGATTTCTATGAGACCGCCACGCTGGATTTTGTGAATTATCATATCGGGACTCCCAAGGCGGATGTGAAGGAATGCATCATGAAGGGCCTGACCTATGAAGCCCCCATGAAGGTCAATATCCGTCTGGTGATCTGGGATACCGAAGGGGAAGACAAGAAGGTCATCAAGGCCATCAAGGAGCAGGACGTTTATCTGGGCGAAATCCCTTTGATGACGGAAAATGGCACCTTCATCATCAACGGAACGGAGCGGGTGGTAGTCAGCCAGCTTCATCGCTCCCCTGGCGTGTTTTTCAGTTCGGAAAAGCAGGGAGGGAAAAAGGTCTATTTCTGCCGGGTTATTCCTTATCGTGGCTCTTGGCTTGATTTTGAATTCGACCAGAAGGATTACATGTATGTGCGGATCGACCGGCGCCGAAAGCTGCCGGTCACTATTCTCCTCCGCGCCCTGGGCTACAGCAAGGAAGAGATACTCAATTATTTTTACGAGAGCGAGATCGTCGAGGTCACGCCAAACGGGTTTTATAAAAAGCTGAACCGGGATATTCTTCTGAAGCAGAGGCTCGATCAGGATGTGGTGCATCCCGAAACCGGTGAGGTGATCGCCCGCAAGGGGAGAAAGATCACCCGATCCACCCTCAAGAAGATTGAGGCCGCGGGGATCGACCGCATTCCCATCGACGTGAATTCCCTCGTTGGCAAGGTCGTGGGCAGGGATGTGGTGGACGAGAACACCGGCGAGGTGATCGTGGAATGCAACACAGAGCTCTCGGAAGAGGATATCGAAAAGATTTCGAACGCCAAGGTCAAGGAATTCCCCATTCTTTTCATCGACAATATCAACGTAAATCCCTCGATTCACCAGACGTTCCAGATTGACAAGCTGACCATCACGGAAAAGGATATCGAGAGCTTGCGCGAGGAAGACACGGAAAAGGGGCTCAAGGAGCTGGAGCGCGACAAGGCCATGATCGAGATTTACAAGCGTCTGAGGCCGGGGGACCTGCCGACCCTGGAGACCGCGCGGATCTTCTTCCGGAACCTCTTTTTCAACCCCGACCGCTACGATCTTTCCGAGGTCGGGCGTATGAAGCTGAATTACAAGCTGGGCATCGATGTGGACAAAAACGAGCGGGCCCTGACGGAACGGGATATCATGGAGGTGGTGCGTTACCTCTTCCGGCTTCGGGACGGCTACGGGATGGAGGACGATATCGACCATCTTGGGAACCGGCGGGTTCGCACCGTTGGGGAACTGGTGGAGGATCAGTTTCATATCGGGATGGTCCGCCTGGAACGCGCCATCAAGGAGAAGATGAGCCTTCAGGATGTAGAAACCCTCATGCCCCATGACCTGATTAACTCCAAGCCCTTGACAGCCATCCTGAAGGAATTTTTCGGAAGCAGCCAGTTGTCCCAGTTTATGGATCAGGTGAACCCGCTGGCGGAAATCACGCATAAGCGGCGGCTGAGTGCCCTGGGGCCCGGCGGCCTGACGCGGGAGCGCGCGGGGTTTGAGGTGCGTGACGTGCATCCCACGCATTACGGGCGGATTTGCCCCATCGAGACCCCGGAAGGTCCCAATATCGGGCTGATTTCTTCCCTGAGCACCTTCGCACGCATCAATCCGTACGGGTTCATCGAGACCCCTTACCGCGTCGTTAAGGATGGGAAGGCGACGAATGAGATTAAATACCTCTTCGCCCTGGACGAGGAAAACCATGTGATTGCCCAGGCGAACGCCCCGCTGGATGAGGAAGGGCGGTTCATCAACGATATGATTTCGGCGAGAAAAGGTGGGGAATTTGTCATGGTTTCCCCCGAGGAAGTCGATTTCATGGATGTCTCCCCGAAACAGCTTGTCAGCGTCGCGGCTTCTTTGATTCCATTTCTCGAGCACGATGACGCAAACCGCGCGTTGATGGGGTCAAATATGCAGCGCCAGTCGGTGCCTCTGCTGCGCGCCGAGTCTCCCCTGGTTGGCACGGGGATGGAACGGATTGTAGCGAGGGATTCGGGCGTGGTCATTCTCGCCAAACGTGATGGAGAGGTCACCTTTGTCGATTCCACCAAAATCATTGTTAAGCATTATCTCAATGGCGATGGCAAGGACGGCGAATTTGAACTGGACGTCTATTCCCTGACGAAATTCATGCGCTCCAATCAGAACACTTGCATCAACCAAAAACCCATCGTCCGCCGGGGACAGTGGGTTGAAGAGGGAGAGATTATCGCGGATGGCCCCTCGACGGACAGGGGAGAACTCGCCCTGGGCCGGAACGTTCTGGTGGCCTTCCTTCCGTGGGGTGGATACAATTTTGAGGATTCCATCCTCGTCAGCGAAAAGATTCTTAAAGAGGATATTTACACGTCCATCCATATTGAAGAGCTGGAGATCTCAGCGCGGGATACGAAACTCGGAAAGGAAGAGATAACCCGTGATATTCCCAACGTGGGGGAAGAGGCCCTGAAAGACCTGGATGAGAGCGGAATCGTCCGCCTGGGGGCCCTGGTGAGTTCCGGTGATATCCTGGTGGGGAAGATTACCCCGAAAGGGGAGACACAACTTTCCCCGGAGGAAAAACTGCTGCGCGCCATTTTTGGCGAGAAGGCAGGGGATGTCCGGGATACCTCCCTTAGGGTACCACATGGTGCTGAAGGGGTGGTGATTGATGTCAAGGTGCTTTCCAGGAGAGGGCAGGAGACGGACAGCCGTACCCAGGCGATCGAGGAAGAACAGCGCGAGAACCTGGAACGGGACCAGGGGGATGAGATCCGCGTAGTTCTTGAAGCGACGAAAGAATCCCTCGTCTCCCTGTTCAAGGGAAAGGCCCTGAGTGAAGAAGTGACCCTGTCGTCGGGGGAAACCCTGCAGAAGGGCGCGCGCCTGACGGAAAAGGTGCTGGAACCGGTCGACGTGAGGGAGTTTGAGAAACTCCAGGCGGCAGGCGTGGACCCCGTGAAGGTTCGGGTCATGCTGGATCGGATGCAGGACAAGATAGATGCCATCCGCGCCCTTTATCAGAATCGAATTTCCAAGATTTCCAGGGGAGAGGAATTGCCCCCGGGCGTGCTCAAAACCGTCAAGGTGTACCTGGCCATGAAGCGAAAACTGTCCGTGGGAGACAAAATGTCCGGCCGCCACGGAAACAAGGGGATTATCTCACGGATTTTGCCCGAAGAGGATATGCCGTATCTTCCGGACGGCACCCCGGTTGATATCGTGTTGAATCCTCTTGGTGTCCCGTCCCGAATGAACGTGGGACAGATTCTGGAGACCCACCTGGGATGGGCGGCCCGTGAATTGGGACAGCAGATTCAGAACATGCTGGAAAAGCAGTTCCCCATCGATGGAATTCGAAAACGCTTGAAAGAGGTGTTTCAGTCCAAGCGGATTGACGCGATTATTGACGAAGCCTCTGACGAAGAGGTTCTTGAAATTGCCCGCGGTATGCAAAACGGCGTGCATGTTTCCGTCCCGGTTTTTGACGGCGCTTCTGAAGAAGAAGTGAAAGAATACATGGATATGGCGGGAGTCCCGCGGGTTGGGCAGTCTATCCTTTTTGACGGAAAGACGGGTGAGCCCTATGACCATGAGGTCACGGTCGGCAGTATGTACATGCTGAAGCTGCACCACCTGGTGGACGACAAGATTCACGCCCGGTCCATCGGGCCGTATTCCCTGGTTACCCAGCAGCCCCTCGGTGGAAAGGCCCAGTTTGGCGGGCAGCGCTTCGGTGAGATGGAAGTCTGGGCCATGGAAGGGTATGGCGCAGCCTATTCGCTCCAGGAATTTTTAACCATAAAGTCTGACGACGTCAGTGGAAGAACCCGCGCCTATGAGGCCATCGTGAAAGGTGAAGATGTCCTGCAGCCCGGGATTCCGGAGTCGTTTAATGTCCTTGTCAAGGAATTGCAGAGTCTTTGCCTGGATGTCGAGCTTCTCGACACCTCAAAGACGCAGCATAAGGAGGGATAACCTTGCAACGTTTTGCCTCTTCTTGGTTTTCTGATCTGAAGGAAACCGCAGAATTTGACGCCATTCGGATTGGCCTCGCCTCGCCGGAAAAGATTGAATCCATGTCTCACGGTGAGGTGAAAAAACCGGAAACCATCAATTATCGAACGTTCAAGCCCGAGAAGGATGGCCTTTTCTGCGCCCGCATCTTTGGGCCGGTCAAGGATTACGAGTGTAACTGTGGAAAATACAAGCGGATGAAGCATCGGGGAATCGTGTGCGAGAAGTGTGGCGTGGAGGTTATCCAGTCGAAGGTGCGCCGTGAGCGTCTCGGGCACATCAAACTGGCGAGCCCCGTGGCGCATATCTGGTTCCTGAAAAGCATCCCGAGCAAACTGGGCGTCCTGCTGGACATGTCCATCAGCGAGCTGGAAAGCATCCTCTACTTCGAGTCCTACGTGGTTCTGGATCCGAAAGAGACCTCCCTGAAACGGGGTGAGCTCCTCTCGGAAGAACGGTACCGTGACCTCTACGATGGCGAGGGATGGGATTTTCGCGCGGGAATCGGCGCGGAAGCCGTCCGGGAGCTTCTCCAGGAGTTGGACCTGGAGGCCCTGGCGAAGTCCTTGAGAGAAGAATTCAGGGCGACCAACTCCGAGACGAAGAAAAAGAAGATTGTCAAAAGGCTGAAGATTGTGGATGCTTTTATCGGTTCCGGGAATAAGCCGGAATGGATGATCCTGACGGTCATCCCGGTGCTGCCCCCGGATTTGAGGCCTCTGGTCCCGCTGGATGGCGGACGGTTTGCCACGTCTGACCTGAATGATCTGTATCGCCGGGTCATCAACCGGAACAACCGTCTGAAACGGCTCCTGGAGCTCGATGCCCCGGACATCATCATCCGTAATGAGAAACGGATGCTGCAGGAGGCGGTGGACGCCCTTTTCGATAATGGCAAGCGGGGAAGGGCGATTGTTGGCGCCAACAAGAGACCCTTAAAATCTCTCAGCGACGTTTTGCGCGGCAAGCAGGGGCGTTTCCGACAGAATCTCCTGGGGAAACGGGTCGATTATTCCGGCCGTTCCGTCATCGTCGTCGGCCCGGAGCTGAAACTGCATAAATGCGGGCTTCCCAAGCGGATGGCGCTGGAACTCTTCAAACCCTTTATCTACGGGAAACTGCGGGAAAAGGGCCTGGCGATTACCATCAAGGCGGCCAAAAAGATTGTGGAGAAGGAAGGGCCGGAGGTTTGGGACATCCTGGACGAGATTATCCGGGAGCACCCCGTGATGCTGAACCGGGCACCCACCCTGCACCGGCTTGGGATTCAGGCGTTTGAGCCCATCCTGATCGAGGGCAAGGCAATTCAGCTCCACCCGCTGGTCTGCACGGCGTATAACGCGGACTTTGACGGCGATCAAATGGCGGTTCATGTCCCTCTGTCGATCGAGGCCATGACCGAGGCGCGCGTGCTTATGATGTCCACGAACAACATCCTGTCGCCGGCAAACGGGAAACCGATTATCGTTCCGACCCAGGATATTATTCTTGGTTTGTATTACATGACGGTAACCCGACCGTTTGTGAAGGGCGAGGGAAAGGTTTTTGCCAATCCCGAGGAGGTTCGTATCGCTCATGACCAGGGAGAACTGGATATCCACGCCGCGATCAAAGTGAGGATGAACGGGGAACTCATCGAAACCAGCACGGGCCGGATTCTCCTGTCTGAAGTGATACCCGAGGATATCCCCTTCGAACTGATCAATAAGCCCATGACGAAAAAGGAAGTGGCCAGGCTGGTGGACTACTCCTTTCGAAAGGCGGGGGACAAAAAAACAGTTATCCTGTCTGACAAGTTGAAGAACCTGGGCTACTATTACGCGACCAAGGCGGGGATTTCCATCTGCATCGACGACCTGGTCATCCCGGAAAAGAAAGAGGAGTTGCTGAACAAGGCGCATGAGGAAGTGGCGGAGGTCTATCAGCATTATCGGGACGGCATTATCACGGAAAGCGAGCGCTACAACAAGGTTATCGATATCTGGGCCGACACCACTGAAAGAGTGGCTGAAGAGATGATGGAACGCCTCCGGTACGAGACGGTCGAAGACATTGAAGGGAAACGTTCCACGAAGACCAAGAGCCTGAACCCTGTATTCATCATGGCGGATTCAGGAGCCCGGGGCAGCGCCCAGCAGATTCGGCAGTTGGCTGGGATGCGAGGCCTGATGGCCAAGCCGACTGGTGAAATTATCGAAACCCCGATTACCGCGAATTTCCGGGAAGGCCTGACTGTGTTGCAGTACTTTATCTCTACCCATGGTGCCCGAAAAGGGTTGGCGGACACGGCCCTGAAGACCGCGAACTCCGGGTACCTCACGAGGCGCCTGGTCGATGTCTCCCAGGATACGGTGGTGACCGAATACGATTGTGGCACGCTGGATGGTATCGAGATGACCTCTCTTCTCGAAGGTGGGAAGATTATCGAGCCGGTAGGCGCCAGAATCCTGGGCCGCGTGGCCCTTGAGGATGTGGTAGACCCCTATACCGGCGAGGTTATCGTTCCGGCCAACCATGAAATCAATGAAGAGACGGTTCAGCGGATTAATGAATGCGGCATCAACTCCGTCAAAATCCGCAGCGTCCTGACCTGCAAGTCGAAGCGGGGCTGCTGTGTTCTCTGCTACGGGCGTGACCTGGCGCGCGGGCGCCTCGTCAACGTGGGCGAAGCGGTCGGCATCATCGCCGCCCAGTCCATTGGAGAGCCAGGCACGCAGTTGACCATGCGGACCTTCCATATCGGTGGGACAGCCAGCCGCCGCGTGGAGCAGAACACCCTTGAGTCCCCCATCGAAGGGACTGTGAAATACGTCAATCTGAAGACCGTGAAAAACCGTCACGGGGAATGGGTCGTCCTGAACCGGAACGGTGAGGTAGCAATTCTCGATGAAGAAGGGCGTGAGCGGAAGAAGTATCCCCTGATCTACGGGACGCGACTCAAGGTCGCGGATGGCGACAAAGTCAAGGAAAAACAGCTCATTGCTGAATGGGATCCCTACAACACACCGGTCATTTCCGAGGTCTCCGGGAAGATTAAATTTGGAGACATCATGGAAGGGTTCACCATGCAGGAACAGGTGGACGAGATTACCGGTCTGTCCACCAAGGTGATCGTGGAATCACGCGACCCGTCCCTCCGCCCCCGAATCTCCATCAAGGATGAAAAGGGCAGAACGCAGAAACTACCCGGGACCGCCAGCATGGCGCGTTATCTCCTCCCCGTCGGAGCCATTATCCAGGTGGCCGAGGGAGACGAAGTCCTGGCGGGTGACGTAATCGTCAAGATTCCAAGGGAGACCACGAAAACAAAGGACATCACCGGTGGTCTGCCGCGGGTCGTGGAGCTTTTTGAGGCACGGAAACCGAAAGAAAGCGCGGTCATCAGCGAGATCGATGGCATCGTGACCATCGGCAAGGACGTGAAAGGGAAGCGCACCGTTATTGTGACCCCGGATGTGGGTGAACCCAAGGAATACACGATCCCCAAGGGGAAGCATATCAGTGTCCATTCCGGTGACTTTATCAAGGCCGGGGAGGCGCTGATGGACGGTCCCATCAACCCGCACGATATCCTGCGCGTCAAGGGAGAAAAAGAGCTGGCGAAATACCTGGTTGACGAGGTTCAGGAGGTCTACCGCCTGCAGGGTGTCGAGATTAACGACAAACATATCGAAGTCATCGTGCGCCAGATGCTGAAGCGGGTTAAGATTAAGGATCCCGGGGACACCAAGTTTCTGATGGACGACATCGTGGAGAAATACGCCTTTGAAGAGGAAAATGAACGGGTTCTGAATGAGGGAGGTGCTCCCGCCATCGCGGAACCTCTCCTGATGGGGATTACAAAGGCGGCCCTTATCACCGACAGCTTCATCTCTGCCGCTTCGTTCCAGGAGACCACCAAGGTCCTGACCGGCGCCAGCATCGCCGGGAAAATCGATACCCTCAAGGGGCTGAAGGAAAACGTCGTGGTGGGGCGCCTCATTCCGGCGGGAACCGGCTTCCGCAAGTACAAAGACCTTGAAGTCGTGACCGAAACCGGTGAAAGGGAGTTCGGGCCAAAGTTTGACGCGACCAAGGAGTTAGAGACATTCGACGCCTTCGTGGCGACCGCGCCACCCCCCACGCCACCTTCTGGCCGGAGCGATGGCGTTGATACCATCACCCCGATCGAGTTTCGCTGACCGGGTGGGGTGCGCAGCCGGAAAGATATCGAAAAAGGGATCTGCCTCAAAGCGGAAACCTTGACCGGTCACTGGCCACGTGGTAAAAACGGGCCATCAGAAAAGGGGCGATTAGCTCAGCGGATAGAGCGTTGGTCTCCGGAACCAAAGGTCGCGGGTTCGATTCCCGCATCGCCCTCCATTTTTTAAGTTCTCTTGACATCTATTTTCCTTTATTTTATAAGACTTATAAGCGATTTAACGGGATAGGATATTATGAGCTTGTTCTATAGAATTCTATTAAAAACCATCAAAAACCCGTTTAAAAATGGGAAAAAGTTGGGAAGAAATTGGGAAGAATGGCGGTGATGTTTAACAACAAATAACAAATCATCATAGATGGTTAGGAGACGTCATGGCTGGAAATGATGATGATAAAAATGGGAAAAAAGTTGGGAAACGGCGAAAATACGGAAGTGACAAGCGTTATCCGGGCGTCCGCTGGTATGATTCCCGGATCAAAGGGCGGGTTTTTTATCTCTATTACCGCAACCCCGCCGGAAGGCTGATTGAACGAAAAGTAGGGACTCAGCATGAAGGATGGACGGCAAAACTTGTTCATGAGCGCCGTCTGGACCTCATAAAAAAATTCGAGCGTGGCGAAGGCGGCAAGGGGAAGAAGATTCGCACCTTTGGGGATGCGGTGGATGTCTTTTTTGAGCGATGTCAAAAAAGAGGGATAAAGGGAATCGCCCAGGAACGTTCCCGGCTTCGCTGGCTTTCCCATCTTTCCGATCGGCGGTTTGTGGGTGTTCTTTCCGAACTTGTTCTTACGGAGATTGTGGAAAAGATGCGGGAAGCGGGGCAATCATCAACAAGTATTCATCACGCCCTGGCTCTTTTTCGCCGCGTCGTCAACGCCGCCCTTGAAGACAAGCGGTGCCCCATTAAAGAGCTTGACCCTTATTTTAAGAAAGTTCTTTCGGATAAAATATTTGAATTTAGCCCTGACCCAGGCGGAAAAGTAGAACGGCTTCCAATGGATCAAGTAAGGACCTTTGTGGAAACCCTGGAAACCTGGCCGGACCGCTTTCACGCAAATATTGTCATTCTCGCCCTTTTTACCGGTGCGCGGAAGGGAAATATTTTAAAGTTGGAATGGTCGGATATTGATTGGGATCAAGACAAAATCATTCTTCGCAAAGAGAAAACCAAAGCGAAGCGGCGTGACACCCCAATTCCCATGAATGACATGGCGAAAAAGGCTTTACAAGAGATGCGAACCATTCGCGACAATGCCCTTGAACGGTTGGAGATGCTTCGACAAAAGGCCCTGGAAGGCCCGCCCCATGTTCGCTCAAATGCCGTAAAAGAGTTTCTTCTTTTAATGCGAAAAACCCCTTATGTCGTAAGTGAAAACTGGGACCCTGAGACGGCCCCGGAAACGGTTGAAAGAATTCTTCATACCCCCGTTAATAAGATGGGTTCCCCCTATGTTTTTCCGGGAAAGGGTGGTGGTCAACGGGTCGAGATTCGAAGAGGAATTCAAAAGATACGCGCGGCGGTGGGAATCCCGCCCGACTTCCGCATGCTTCATGGGTCAAGACATCAATTTGCAAGTTTATTAGCCCTCAGTGGCGCTCCGGCCGCGGTCATAAAGGAATTGTTGGGTCATTCTGATATTCGGATGTCTGAACGATATATTGATATGACTTATAGGGTCAAGCAAGAGGCATCCCAAAAAGTTGTTGAGCAAATCAAGGGATATTGAGTGTTTCTTTCAAATTGCGATGAATACCATCGCGAAAGGAGGGAAGGGGTTTGTATTTTATAGAAAAATACAAGCGCCGGACATGGGCGGTCTATGATGAGAGGAAAAATCTTGTCTGTGTCACGCTTTATAAGCGGGGTGCCGAGGAGGTGAGGCGCCGCCTTGAAAACCTCGCGACCACGGAAAGCCAGAAGTCAGGAAAGGGGAAAGGGAGAATTTATCATGAATGTCATTCTTAAAAATTTAATCACGGGTGAAGAAATCAAGGTTCACCCTTCCACCGATCACCCTGATTCCAGTTATGGTCAACCGGTATGGGTGGATGATAACGGCAATGCCTATGGTCTGTGTGATATGGGCGCGCCGCTGGGGTTTGAGCTAATTCAAGGCAATCATAAAGATTGAAATTTCATTTTCCGGGGATCGGGCGTGCGCACCCCGAATGGCGACTTTCCCGGGTCGCCTCCCCGGATTTTTAACCACGGCGGGAGGTGGTTATTATGGAATCCCCAGGTAAAAACGACACATTTCGTGCCCGAAGATATACGAACAGTATAAAGGCCCTTGCCCCGACGCCCGAGGCACAAAAAAAGCTTATTCAATCCATCATTGAATTGGGCGAAGAAACCCTTCGTTACGACTTCACAAGAAAAACATCACGAGATTGGGAACGTGAAGAAAACCGCCGGAACTGGGAGGCGTGGCGGTGTTATATCCAAAAACATCCCGTCTTACCAAAGAAGGATGAAACGGCTTTCATGTTATTTTACGCGGAGATGACGGGGTTTATCGAGGCCGCCACCTGTTTTGGGGGATTCCTGAAAACGGATGAAGAAAAAACGGTAAAATTGAGAGAGCTTGTCACGTTGTGCGTGGAAAAGCATCGCCACGGACTTTCGCCCCAGGCCGCCCTTTACAAGTGGATCACCGCCGCCGGCGGGGTCTTTCTTATGACCATGGCGGCGGGATTCCCCCCCAACCCGCCGATGATTCCCGTAAGGTTTCACCTCGCGTGGATGTCCGAAAGGCTTCGGCCCGACTCCTGGGGGATTGTTACACGAAACCTAAATGAAGTTGTTCGGGCGTGGGCGTGTCTCTTGGATGAAACGGAGCGGGAGGCCCTTTTAAGGGATTATCGTGACCGGATAAAAGGCCTTTCCTCTGCCGAATGGGGATATGAGGCCTTAAAGTTTCTCCTTGTCGAATACCTCGGGCGCGGGCGTATTCGCCTTGTTCAACCTGACGACCCCCTTGAAGAAGAAAAAACCTCATTGCCCCTGGACGCCACCCCCGGCCACATCAAGGCCCGCATCAAGGACATCATCCGGAATATCTGCCGCCACGCGCGCCGGGAAACGGAACGAAAGACGGGAACCCCGATGACCGCCGGAGAAGTGGCGTATCATCTCTCGATCATCCTATCATACTTGAAGATTCAGACCCCGGTAAAAAAAAGGGGATATTCGGTGTATCACCTGAGAAATATTTTTAGGGGTCAATAACACTCCCAGGGTGGAAAAACGCGCCACGGGCGAAATTTCGAAGCGAGACCCCTATTTTCGGGGAAGGCACGACCCCTTAACCCCGATGGGTTCCCACCCCTCTTTTTTTAAGGGACACCTGGTATTTTTGACATTTGAGGCATAACAGGAAATATTTTTTTTCTTTCTTCCTTATATCCCGCGATCATATAAGAAAATGTCAATCAGTTTATCCCGCGTAACTGTGAAAAAAGGGACACCGGGAGGGTAAATGCTCTATTTTCCCTATAGTAAAATACCTAATTTTTAGATTCCTTAAATATATGTAGAACACTCCCTAAGTGTCCCTTTTCCCTGTTTTGTGGTGTTCGCGAGAACACAACAGAAAATAATCGACGCCCACAAAGCCCCAGGTGTCCCTCGGGCGTGTCCGCGGAAAATAAAAGAGCATTTAAGACAAAGAACGAAGAACGCCCCAGAGTAAAAACTTGGGATGCCTTCCGCCGCGGAGCGGTGAAAATCGCGCCGATCACTTCCCAATTTCAAAAAATTTGAAGCAAAATCCCGCCGAACCTTGCCAAAACCCCGAAAGTCGGCGGGATTATTATTTACCATTAGATAATATCAATTTGACAACAAAGGCAATAGTGTTTATAAATAGAGCATGATACACGGTGCGAGGCTGTAAAGGATGGATAAGGCGGACATTGAAAGAATCAAGATGGCGGTGGATATCGTGGCGCTTATCAGCGAAAATGTTTCACTTCAAAGAAAGGGAAAATATTTTTTCGGTCTTTGCCCCTTCCATGAGGAAAAGACCCCGTCTTTCGCTGTCGATCCCGAAAGACGGCGGTTTCGCTGTTACGGGTGCGGTGCCTCCGGGGACGCCCTCGAATATTTAGAAAAAGCGAAAGGGCTGACCTTTCAAGAGGCCCTCCGGGAGTTGGCCGGCCGCGCGGGGGTCGAGATCAAAATTTCATCTCCCGGCCCCGTCTTTAACCGCCCCTTGACGGTCCCCGAGAGGCGGAAGGAAGTTTTTAGCCCTCCGGCCATCGAATTCCCAAACAAAATATGGCGCGAACACAGCGTCAAATTTTTGATTGAAAGCCATTTAGAGCTTATGGAAGACAAGGCGGTCCTTCGTTATCTCGGAGGCCGGGGAATCCCACCGGGAACGGCGGAAATGTTTGGCTTGGGGTGGAATTCAAAAGATGGTTACCGGGACCGTGGCGCGTGGGGTCTGGATGCCACAAGTGGGAAAAGTCTTTATTTACCCGCTGGAATTACAATTCCATCTTATCGGGACAGAATGCTTGTAAGAATCAGGATTCGGCGGCGCGAGGGCGAATCCCGATATTTTATCGTGGCGGGGTCGGCGTCTTGCCCCATGGTTTTTCCCCCCGGGGAAACCGTGCCCGCTATTTATGTCATCGTCGAAAGCGAGCTTGACGCCATCATGATTGCCGGACTTCAAACACCCGTTGGTGTGGTCGCCACCGGGTCCGCCTTTGCGAAGCCCGATGAAGCCCTTCACGAAACCCTTTCCAGGGCGAAGCGGCTCCTCATCGCCCTGGACAACGACACCGCCGGGCAAAATGCCGCGCGATGGTGGCTTGATATCTATGACCACGCGCGGCGGGTTGCCTTCCCCGATGGCGCGAAAGACCCCGGGGAGCTTTACCAAAAAACCGGAGATATCATGGGATGGCTCAATGAAAATTTGCCGGAGCGCCTTCGAAGGCGCGAAAGACGGGAAGGAGGTGAAAAGATATGACGGAATGGATGAATACCCGTGAAATGGCGGAACGGCTTCGCATTTCGGAGAAAACGGCGATCGCGTGGCGGTATCAGCGCCGCGGTCCCCGGTTTTATAAACTCGGTCCGCGGACGGTTCGTTATCGGCGTGAAGACATCGAGGCCTTCGCCCGGTCGATGCCCGTGGGAACTGTTGACCAACCGCCCGCCGATCCGGAGTGAGCGCGCCCCTTCCTTTCAGGAAATGAAAAGCGCGTCCCTGTGCCTCCGGGTCCTTTGGGAGAATGTCAACCGCACGGTGCGCCGAGGTCCGGTTTATCTCCAATTTTGCCAAAATTCGCGGGGTTGGAAAATCGGAACGGGTGCAACGGATTCGATTGAAATCACAGAATAAAAAATGAAGGGGTGAGAAAATGAAAAGACGTGACGAATTCCAAAACGTTGACCACGAAAAACTTATGGTTTACGCCCGTCAAGCCCTTCTGGCTTGGCTGGAGGCGTCAAGGGCTCTGATTGAAATTCGGGGGCTTTACGGCCCGTGGTATCGCACACAAAACCCACGCTCGATGGCGGAACTTTCGAAGGAAGAACGGTTGGTTGTCGAGGAACTGGACCGGCTCGAACACGCCCCGTTCGGTGCCTGCGAGGCCTCATTTGCCCGGGTTTTCAAGATTCTGGGCGATCCCGACAACGAACTGATAAACCCTCTCGGAATTAAGGGAGACGGAAACGATGCGGTCCAATGATGAGGAAATCCGTTTCCACATGAAGAAATGTAAAAAGCAGAGGCAGTGTGATGAAAAGCGTTGATTCCCTCGATCCGGCTTTCGTTCAATCGTGTCTTGACCGTGCGCAACGCGGCGATGGCGAACTGTTCGCCCACCTTTTTCGGGATGAATTCTTTTATGAACCGAACGCCAACGAATGGTATTATTGGACGGGACACACCTGGGCGATCGATATGGAGAATAAACACCTCGCCGCGGTGGATCGGGTGGCCCAGGCCTATCTCGCCGCCGCGGACCGGTGTTTTCAGGAACGCCGCGCCCTAACCCAAACACCGGAAGACAAAAGGCGGGATGGGCAATTAAAGAGGCTTCAAGAGGCCTTCCTTAAACGCGGGCGTCAATTACGCACCGCGGACGCCCGGCGGAAGGCCTTGGAATTTGCTGTTTCCATCGAGAATCCCTTGATCACGACGGCGGACCGTCTCGATCAACATCCCCTTTTGATCGGCACCCCGAACGGCGTTATCAACCTGGAGCTTGGAGACTTCGAAGAAGGCAAGCCCGGGCAATTCATCACGAAGGCGACGGCGGTGAAATGGGCGGGGTTTAATGCCCCGTGCTCTACCTGGGAAAGAATCTTGATTGAAATTTTCAACGGAGACACCCAGGTTCCCCGTTATCTTCAGCGGGTCATCGGATATGCCCTCACAGGGAAACCTAATCGGGATGTCGTCTTTTTTCTCGTGGGCAGGGGTCGCAACGGGAAATCCCTCATCGCGAAAACCCTTGTTGAAGTCTTGGCCCCTTATGCGGCGACAATTCAAAGCGAGACCCTTTTGGCCGGGGTTCGGCGTGCCGCCGGCTCCCCTAATCCGGAAATTCTCAGGCTCCGCGGTTTAAGACTCGCCTTTGCCAGTGAAACAGATGAAGGCGCGAAGGTCTCGGGCGCGCGTCTCAAACTTCTTTCCGGGGGAGATCATTTGATCGCCCGCGCGCCCTTCGGGAAACGGGAAATTCAGTTTCGACCCTCGCACACGCTATTTCTCTCGACGAACGCCGCGCCCCGGATTCCTCTTGGTGGTGATTATGCCATATGGCAAAGGTTGAAGGTCATCCCGTTTCCTCTTAGTTTCGTGGAACGACGGCCCGACGCGCCCTTTGCCGACGATGAACGCCCCGTCGATCCCGAACTTGCCGAAAACCTCAAAAAGGAATATCCAGGGATTCTCGCATGGTGTGTCAACGGCGCCCTGGATTACCTGGAAGAAGGTTTCGGAGAAGAACCCGACGCCGTGAAAAACGCCACGAACGAATATAGGCGGCGGGAAGATCACCTGACGGAATTTATTGAATTCGCCCTTGTCCGGGTGGATAACGAGACCATCCAGGCTTCGGAGCTTTACCGGGCTTTTCAGGTTTGGTGGGAGCGGACACGGGGTGGCTCAAAACCGTGGTCGGCGGCGACCCTGGGGAACCTTCTCCATGACAGGAACTTTCAGAAAAAGAAAAGCGGAGGCCTCGTTCATTACCTTGATCTTGCCCTTACCTCGGGAATGCGGGAAATGTTGGATGCCGCGGCCACGGAATAAAAACACATGCCACGTCCCCGGATATGTCGGGGCAAGAAATCCATTTTGCGCCCCGTTCCATCTCTATCAAAGGGGCGAATCCAGGCCCAAAAACCACCTTTTTCACCCCTCTTTTTAAGGGACACCTGGAATTTTTGACATCTAAAATATAACAAGAAACAATTTTTATCTATCGCCTTAATATCACGCGATGATATAAAATAATGTTAATCAGTTTATCACGTGAAACTGTGAAAAAAGGGACACCGGGAGGGGAAATGCACTATTTTTCCTATAGTAAAATACCTAATTTTCAGATTCCTTAATATAGGTAAAATAGCTCCCCAGGTGTCCCTTTTCCCTGTTTTGTGGTGTTCGCGAGAACACAACAGAAAATAATCGACGCCCGCGAAACCCCAGGTGTCCCTCGGGCGTGTCCGCGGAAGATAAAAGAGCGTCCGAGACAAAAAAACAATGTGAAAATTTCACCGGTGGCGAAAGAACGGGAACCCCGGGGAGCGCCTTCATCTTTATGGATAGAGGGAGGCGGCTTTCATCATGGAATCCAGGAAACGGTTTTCCTGGCCGCGCGACAAGGAAGCGGCCCGAGTGATGGCAACGCCGAAAACGCCCCGGTGCCGGGATGCCTCTTTCCTGGGGATAGGGTGCCGGCTCCCAGGACGCCCCGGACGGGGGAGATGACGCCGGCGGCCCGGGTGGTTGTGCCCGGTCCCCTGGCCGTCACGCCGTGGGAATGAGGCCGGCGGTCCGGGTGGGTTGTGCCTCCCCATGACGGATTTACGACGCCGCAAGGTGCCCTTTTCGCCTTTCCCCGGGGGATATGGGTGGTAAAAGGACAGGAAAAACCCCGCATGGCATGGCGAAAAAAACGGCCCTCATATTCGCCGTGTATGGCGTTTTTGAAAAGGGTCAAGGGGTTTGGTATGGGATAAAAGGCCCTCCATTTCCGTGAACAGGGGTTTTCCTGATTCGGCCCTTGCAATTTTCCGAGTATATGTTATTCTTACAAGTAAGAAAACAGGGAAGGGGGAAAACATGGCGGATATTGCCACGACGCGGCTTTCTTCAAAGGGTCAAGTGGTCATCCCCGGGGACATCCGGAAGAAACTGAACCTTACGGAGGGAACCCGCTTCATCGTGCTGGGGGAAAAGGACGCCGTCATCTTGAAGAAGATCGCGCCGCCCTCGTTACAGGAGTTTGACCGGCTCCTGAGAAAGGCCCGGAAGGCGGCGAAAGAGGCGGGATTGACCCCGGCGGATATCAACGCCCTTATTAAAGAGGCCCGCGCCGAAAAATGAGGGTGGTTATTGATACAAACGTTTTCATCTCGGGAATCTTCTTCGGCGGTGCCCCGGGGGAAATAATCGAACACTGGAAGACAAGGCGGATCGTTCCCGTCTTGTCGGAAAACATCATCTCCGAATATCTCCGGGTTGCCAGAAAGATTCACGAAAAACATGCGCGGATTGAGATTGAACCCCTTATTGAACTGCTTATCGTCAATGCTGAGATTATAGACGCCTCGGGGGTTGTGGTGGACGCGTGCGAAGACCCTGACGATGACAAGTTTCTTGAATGTGCCATCGCTGGAAAATGCCCGGTGATCATCTCGGGAGACGCCCACCTTTTGAAACTTGTCGAATATCGGAACATCCGCATCTTGAACCCGCGGGACTTTTTGAAAAAAATATGATTCCCTTCCAGGGGACTTCCAAAAGGATGGTTAAAGAGCATAAAAACCCAAAAACCCGTTTAAAAATGGGAAAAAGTTGGGAAAACACGATATTCTAATTTTATTATGTTATAATTACAATATGTTATGAATTTATAGATTCGGTCTTCGGAACCAAAGGTCGCGGGTTCGATTCCCGCATCGCCCTCCATGAAATATTCCAAGAGGTTAGATGAATTCTAACCTCTTTCTTTTTTGATGGGGGATAGTTGAAAAGTTGAGAAATATCCCATTAAAATTGGGAAAAAGTTGGTAACAACTTCACTCTGTTGCATTTTTTTATGATAGGAAGTCCGTGTTCCTTTTATGCATTACAGGCAGGCAACTTGATAAAGATACAACGAAAACACCCGCCAAAAAAACTCTTGACATATCAAAAATCGTATGCTACATGTGCCGTAAATCTGATGAGGTGATGGAGTTCACCCCTAAACTGCACGGATTGTGCTAATGACTCCTGCCAGGAAAAAACGCGGCAGGAGGATACCCCGCTGAACAGGATGTTGCGCTCCTGTCGCAAAAAACGACGGGAGTATTTTTATGCCCAACGCGCGGCAAACTGTATTCTTACCCGATCTCTCGCTCAAATTCCGCTTATCGCGCGCCCGGTGCCTGGCGGCCTTTCGTGAAGGCGCCTCGCGTTCAGGCGGAATTGACGGCACACCACCCGGGAGGAGGACCCCATGACACAGAAAATCGCCTACAATCTGATGCAGGTGCTGGTCGTTATGCTCTTTTCCCCGCTTATTAAGGGTATTCTGAACCGGTGGAAGGAACAGGTTCAGTCCAAAAAGGGACCCAGCATCTTTCAGACCTACCGGGATATCTGGAAGCTCTTTCACAAGGATGAGGTGGTTTCGGAGGAGAGCTCCTGGATCTTCCGGTTCACGCCCTATATCGTCTTCATCGCTCCCATTTTCGTGACGCTGCTCATCCCGGTGCTCACGGATTACCCGCTCTTTTTCGCCTTCATGGGCGACATGCTGGCGGGCGGATCCATCCTGGCGCTGGCCGGGTTCTTTGCCACCCTGGCGGCCATCGACACGGCCAACCCCTACGGTCCCATGGGCGCCAGCCGGACCCGGATGGTTGGCTTCCTTGCGGAGCCGGTTTTCATGATCGTCTTCTTCACCGTATCGTTCGTGGCGGGTTCCACGATTCCCTATATCGTCCAGCAGGCGTGGGTTACGCCCCTGGCCAACTTTTTCGAACCGGCCCATATCCTCGTGATGCTGGCCTTCCTGATGCTTATCATCGCGGAAAACGGGCGTATCCCCGTGGATAACCCGTCCGGTCATTTCGAGCTGGCCATGATCGACGAATCGAAGGGGCTGGAGTACTCCGGTCGGGGCGCCGCGCTGATGAAGTGGGGTGGCTGCATGAAATTCTTTGTGTTGCTGTGCATCTTTCTGAACGTGCTGGTCTGCCCCTGGGGGCTGGCAACCACGGGCTCCTTCTGGGACCTGCTGTTGGCCATCCCGCTGATCCTTCTGAAGATGCTGGCGTTCCTAATCGTGCTGGTCTTTATCGAATCCTCGCTTTCAAAGTTGCGTCTGTTCAGAATCAGCGAGTTCATGGGGGCGGCCTTCGTCACGTCCGTTGTTGCGATGGTCGTTCAGCTTATCGGGATGTAGGAGGGGAAAATGGTTCAGCTCAATGCCCTGATGGGCGGTCTCTTTATCCTCACGGTTTTTGGTATTGTTGGCACGCGGCAGGTCTTCGGGACCCTGCGGGTTTTTGTCCTGCAGTCCCTGATCCTGGCGGCGTCCGCCTGTATCCTGGGATATGAATACGGCTCCGTGCATCTCTTCGTGGTTGCCGCCATTACCCTTTTCACGAAGGCGTTTCTCATTCCGTTTCTCCTCTATCGGATGCTCAGCGAGGAGGTCCACGCCCGGCGCGAGATCACGCAGGTCCTGAACATCCCGACCTCGCTTCTCGTCTCGGCGGGGCTGGTAATCTGCGGGTATTTTATCGTTCGGCCCCTGCTGGACACGGGCGCGAATGTCTTTACCCTGGTGAACCTGCCCATCGGGGTGGCGGCGATTCTGGTGGGTGGATACGTCATCACGGTCAGGCGCGAGGCCCTGCCGCAACTTTTGGGAATCTTGACCATGGAAAACGGGGCCTTCTTCGCGGCGGTCTGTATTGCGCCCAACCTTCCGCTCATGTCCGAGCTGGCGGCGGCGTTCGATGTGTTGATCATCGCCCTGGTGGTGGGGCTCCTGGCCCAGAGAATCCATAAACACGTGGGAACAACGCTGGTTGGGAAAATGGCCAGCCTGAAGGAGGAGTAGCCGTATGGAACTGCTTGTCATCCTGTTGATTCCCGTGGCGGTCACCCTGATCGCGCTGATCCCTGTCAAAAACAGCGGTCTCAGTGCATGGGCTACCATTGCGGGAACCCTAATCGGACTGATTCTGTCGGCGTCCGTGGCGGTTCACACAAGCCTTCCCGGAGGCGCGCCCGTGGTGGCCTGGGCGGGCTGGCTTTCCTGTGACGCCCTGAGCGCCCTGATCCTGGCGCTGGTTTCCCTGGTGGGATTTACCGCGTCCCTCTTTTCCCTCGGCTATCTGACGGCCCACGACACCTATAGTCCCGGCAAGGTGCGGCGTTATTATGCCCGATACAACCTCTTCCTCCTTTCCATGCTGGCGGTTCCGCTGCTGGCGCACGTGGCCCTCGTCTGGATCGCGGTCGAGCTGACCACGCTGCTGTCTGTTTTTCTGGTGGCGTTTGAAAACACGCCGGAAGCCCTGGAGGCCGCCTGGAAATACGTGGTGTTGACCTGCATGGGCGCGGCGGTGGCCCTGGTGGGGGTCCTGATTCTCTACTGGGGGCTTCGGGAGACGGGCACGACCCAGTTCAACTGGCAGGTGTTGCTGAAGGCCGCGCCACGGATTCATCCTGTCTTGCTCAAGGCCGCTTTCCTCTTCATTCTTGTGGGGTTCGGGACCAAGGCGGGGCTGGTTCCCCTGCATACCTGGCTGCCGGACGCCCACAGCCAGGCCCCCTCACCGGTCTGCGCGCTCCTGTCCGGCATCGAAACCACCACCGCCCTGTACGTAATCTTGCGCCTCCTGCCCATCCTTCAGGGGTCTTCGGGCCACTGGGCGGCGACCTGGCTGATTGTCTTTGGGCTCATCTCCGTGGGATCGGCCGCCTTTCTCCTCATTCAGGTCAAGGATTACAAACGGCTCTTCGCCTTTTCCACCATCGAACACATGGGCATCATCCTGGTGGCGGCAGGGCTGGGCGGTGCCGCGGCGCACCTGGGGGCCGTTTCCCAGATTACGGCACACGCGGTGACCAAATCCTTTTGCTTTTTCGCGGCCGGCGCCGCGCTTCTGGTGACCGGGACCCGGGACATTGCCTCCGTCAAAGGACTTATCCGGACGTCCCCGGCGGCGGGCATTGCCTTGATGATAGGGGGGCTGGCTATTGCGGGGGCGCCGCCCTTTGCCGTCTTTCTCAGCGAGTTTTCCATCGTCAAAGCGGGGCTGGCGGCGGGCCATCCCTGGGTCATCGGGGCACTGGTCCTTTTCATTGTCATTGCCTTTTGCGGCATCATGACGCATGTCAACCGGATGGTCTTCGGGACTCCTCTGCCCCTGTCCCGCGTCACCGCCCTGCCGATGAGCTGCAAGCTTACCCTTGTCCTGGCCGTGATTCCCGTCGTGGTACTGGGCCTTTACATTCCCCATTCCGGCCATGCGCTGCTTCAGCATGCCGCGATGCTTTTAGGGAGGTGAAACCATGGGGCATCCTTTAGACAATATCCTGCGTTTCAATGAAATCGAGACACGCGTGGCTGAGCGGTGGCAGGGCCGGGTGACCGCGACGGAAAACTGCGAAACCCTGACGGTCACGCTAAAAGTGGAGACCGAGCTGCTACCCGAGGTGGCCCTCTGGCTCTTTGAAGAGGAAGGCTACAGCTTCGCGACGCTCATCGTGGAGGAAATGCCCCCGGCGTGGGTTGTCCGGTATGTCTTCTACGGGCCCGTCGGAGGAGGCCAGGTGCATATCATCACCCGGTTCCCCCTAAAGCGGACCACCCTGCCAAGCATCAGCCCCGGCGTTCACGCTGCCGACTGGCAGGAACGGGAGGTCGAGGACCTGTTCGGCCTGACCTTCGAGGGACACCCCCGGCTCGGGGATTTTGTCCTGCATGAACAGTGGCCCGAGGGGGTCAACCCCATGCGGGCCTCCTTCGACGCCCATCGGCCTTATCCCGAATGGGAGAAGACCCCGGAATGGCGCCCCAACCGCATTCTGCACGCGGAGGGGGCCTTCATGATGCCCATCGGCCCCGTCTTTTCAGGGCACGCGGAGTC
>WGDA01000154.1 GCA_015493505.1 Pseudomonadota bacterium
GATAAATTGATGCCTGATCGTCGGTATTGCCACCCATTGATGTTTGACAATAACGCCGTAAAATGATTTAAATATCTATCTTTCCGCGATAATGAGGCCGGAAACGTATTCATGCCAGGGTGGGGGGTTGAGCGGTTAACTGTTTTTATGATTTATGATGTCAACATATCTGACGAAGAGCTTGTGCGGCGGGCGCTGGATAATCCCGACGACTTTTTTTATCTGATGAAACGCTACGAGGGAAGGCTGCTGCGGTACATCAGGCGAATCTCCGCCGTCCCGCGTGAAGAGGCGGAGGATATTCTGCAGGAGGCCTTTCTAAAGGTTTATCGAAACCTGAACGCGTTTGACCAGAAATTGAAATTCAGCAACTGGATTTACCGTATCGTCCACAATACGGTGATCAATCACCAGAGGAAAAAGAAGGTAAGGGCCGCCGTATGGGTGCGGCTGGACGAGAAAGATAGGCAGGGAGCCGCCAGACACCTGGATGGCGTGGCGCCTGAAAGCGGCCGGGGCGATTCGAGGTTTCAGGATGAGGAGATGCGTGAAAGCCTGGATCGTGCCCTGCTGGAACTCCCGGAGAAGTATCGGGAGGTGCTCGTTCTGCGCTATCTTGAGGACAAAAGCTATGAGGAGATCAGTGAAATCCTGAAGAAACCGGGCGGGACCGTGGCCAGTCTGATCAAGCGGGCGAAAAAACGGTTGAGAAAGATTGCCCCCCGCCATGGGTTAGAGGACTGGGTGAATGAAGAGAGATATCAGTCAAGAAGTGCTTGAAAATATCAAGAAGCAGCGAGTGCGCCCCAAGCCGCGATGGCACTTCGTGCTTCGGCGATCGTTTATCACGGGGTTGTTCGTATTATCAATCTTGATCGGAGGACTGGCCAGCAGCGTGGTCATATTTCAGCTCACGCACGCCGACTGGGACTTGTACCAACACCTGAGGCACAGTTTTTGGGAATTTACCTTTTTGGTCATCCCGTATTTCTGGATCGGGTTTATGCTCTGTTTCGCCCTTTTCGCGAATTTCTTTTTCAGACGAACGGGGAGAGGATACCGGTATCGGGCTGTCTCACTTGTCGTTTTGAGTGTCGCCATTTCCCTCGGGCTGGGGGCCATGCTGGACTGGGGTGGATTTTCCGAGCGTTTTGAACGGGTGTTTCAGACCCATGTTCCGTTCTACCAGAGGATCCAGGCGCGCCGGATGAGAATCTGCGTGTGTCCGGAAAACGGGCTGCTCGCGGGAACCATCGTGGCCACGCGGGGAAAGGGGGAGGTGACGCTGAAGGATTTCAAGGGAAACAGGTGGCTGGTGGATGTCCGCCAGGCAACCTGGAGGGGGCGCCTGACACCCCGTGTGGGTCTGTCCATAAGAATCATCGGCAAGGAAATCGGGCGGAGCCGTTTCCTGGCAAGGGAGATCCGACCGTGGCGGGGATGCGTGGCCGGAATCTGTGGGCTTGGCCGGGGAAACGGGAGGGGAATGGGTATGCGTGGAAGGTGCCCGAAGTGTGCCCCGCGGTCGGGGGGAGCCACGCCGTGATAACGGGTTTAAGGTGGGGATTTCGGGGGTATTGACATATTTCCAGGTTTTTGGTAGAAAGATTAAGGAACGCGTGGCAGGAAGCCACGTAAAGATAAAATTTTTGTGTGTTGTGGCGAATGAAGCCATGAAGGCTTTTGCGTGAAACGATGGCCTTCATGGCTTTTTTACGGTTGAGAAAGAGGAGATGTAACCATGCATATTCCTGATGGATATTTAAGCCCGCAAACCTGTGGCGTGATGTATGCCGCCTCCGCCCCTTTCTGGTATATGGCGGCGCGAAAGCTGAAAAAGACCCTGACATCGAAGACGGTTCCTCTGTTGAGCATCTTTTCGGCCTTTTCGTTCGTGATTATGATGTTCAACGCCCCCGTTCCGGGAGGCACCACCGCCCACGCCATCGGCGGAACCCTCATTGCCGTCTTGCTGGGGCCGTGGGCGGCCGTGATGGGTGTTTCCGCCGCCCTTTTCATTCAGGCCATCTTTTTCGGGGATGGCGGCATTCTGGCCTTTGGCGCGAACGCCTTCAACATGGCGATTGTTTTGCCCTTTGTGGGGTACGGCGTGTATTATCTTATCGCCGGGAAGGCGGACAAGGAATCCCCCCGGTACTGGATCGGTGCCTCCATCGGCGCGTACGTGGGGATCAACGCGGCGGCGTTGTGCGCCGCGATCGAGTTTGGGATTCAGCCTCTGCTGTTTCATACGGCGAACGGAACCCCTCTTTATTGCCCGTATGGCCTTTCTCAAGCCATTCCCGCGATGATGCTGGCCCATCTGCTGGTGGCCGGAGTGGTCGAAGCGGTCGTGACGGGTGGGGTGCTGGTGTTCCTGAAAAAATCGATGCCCGCTTTGTTGAGTGATCTGCGCAAGGAGGTGCACGCATGAAGAACCTGAAATATCTGTGGATTGGTCTGGCTATTCTCGCGATTCTTTCCCCCATCGGCCTCATGGCGTCGGGGGACGCGTGGGGTGAGTGGGGCGCGGAAGCCTTTAAGAAAATGCTGGGATTTGTCCCCGCGGGCCTGGCGAAATTTTCCGGGATATGGAAGGCGCCTCTCGCGGACTATTCCGTCCCCGGAGCGGGAGACGCCATCGGGTACATCCTCTCCGCCTTCGTGGGAATCCTGCTTGTGGCACTGGCGACCTGGCTGATTGGAAGGGCTCTTTCCAACAGGGAGCGAAAGGATGCGAAAGGCTAATCCATGGCCAGTGATTTTGTCGTCAAGACCCTCGATGAAACGACGAGGGCAATCGAGCAGTCGATATTCGCCAACCGGTTCGCGCGGAAAGACGGGTTTCTCCAGCGGCTGGACCCCCGCTTCAAGCTGGTGGGGGTCCTCTGCCTCATCCTCCTGACGGGGTTTTCCGGGAACCTGAAAACCCTCCTTTTCCTGTATGTCCTGACACTTGGCTTCGCCATCGCGTCAAAAGTCCCCCTGGGATTTTTCGTGAAACGGGTCTGGATATTCATCCCGATTTTCAGCGCCATGATCGTGTTTCCCGCCATATTCAATGTGATTACCCCGGGGGCGCCCCTGTGGACGCTGGTGACCTTTTCTTCTTCGCATACAGTAGGACCCTTCGTCATCCCCAAAACCCTGGCTATCACTAAACAGGGGGTCATGGGCGCCCTGATCCTGGTGATGCGGGTGGCAACCTCCGTCTCGTTCGCGGTTTTACTGATTGTGACCACGGAATGGATCAAGGTGCTGAAGGCCATGGCCGTGTTGAAAGTCCCGGAGGTGGTGATCCTGGTTCTGGCCATGACGTACCGTTATATCCATCTTTTCCTGAGGACCGTTGAGGCCATGCTTCTCGCCAAGAAAAGCCGCCAGGTCGGGGATACGAATATCAAGGAGGCGCATGGCTGGATCGCTTCCAGGCTCGGGGTGCTGGTGGGGAAATCCTATAATCTGAGCAGTGAGGTGCATCTCGCCATGCTTTCCAGGGGGTGGTCTGACAACCCGCGGCTCATAGAAGATTTTACGGTGGGATACCTGGACTGGTTCTGGGTCGCGTTGACGGCCGGAATCATCGCCGTGTGTTTCACATTGAGGTGAGAAAATTTCATGGAATCTGTTTTTGAATTGTCGAATGTCACGTTTCGTTATCCGGGGTCGGATATCGCGCTGGAATCGGTCGATATGGTCATCCATCGGGGAGAGAGTGTCGCCATCCTCGGGGCGAATGGATCTGGCAAGTCCACCCTTCTGAAATTGCTTGACGGGCTTTATTTCCCGTCGAAGGGCGAGATTCGGGCCTTTGGAACCGTCCTCAGCGAATCAGCCATGAGGAACAAGAAGTTTGCCAACCAGTTTCACGCGAAGGTGGGGCTGGTCTTTCAGGATCCGGATGTTCAGCTTTTCCTTCCGACGGTGTGGGATGAGGTGGCGTTCGCTCCCCTTCAGCTTGGGATGGACAAGGAGAGAGTGAAAGAGACGGTTCATGACTGCCTCGAAAAACTGGGGATCAGCAAACTGAAAGACCGGGCGCCCTATCACCTGAGCGAAGGGGAAAAAAAGAAGGTGGCGCTCGCGTCCGTGCTTGCCCTCGATCCCGAGGTGTGGCTCATGGACGAGCCGACCTCCAGCCTGGACCCCCGCACCCAGGGCTGGATCATCGATTTCATCCTGGAACTCACGGGGAGAGGAAAAACGGTAGTCGTGGCCACCCACGACCTTGAAATCCCGTACGTGACGGCGGGGACCTGCTACGTTCTGGGGCAAGGGCACAAGGTGATGACGCGGGGTGGGGCACGGGTAATCCTCGAAGACGAATCCCTTCTGGTGGCCGCGAACCTCATTCACCGGCATCGCCATTTTCACGACAGGGTGACGCACGCCCACGTTCACCGGCACTGGGGATAAAATTTATCTTAATTTCACGGGACTATGGGGGTCCGCAAGCGCGGGAACCCAAAGGACGCGGTGGGTCAGGAAGGTCCGCACCCGCCACCCTCGCGGCGTGAGCGCAACGGAGATCGCGCCATCCGAACGCAGGTGAAAACGGGGTCCCTGTAGCGTGGGGGCGCGCCGCCATGCCGACGCCCCGGGATACGTGACATAAAAGATTTTCCCTGGCGTGGAAAGACGTCCTTGAAGACTCTTCTCCGGGTTTGGCGCCATGAGGAAGGTGGGCCCCCGCCAGGGAGAAAGCCGCGTGGGGCAGCGGTAAGGACAGAGAAGCGCCCGGAGGGAACCCGCCTGCATTTCAACACCTTCGATCTTTGCCCTTTGGATAGTTTTACCGTCTTTGTGGATTAGGATGCCAATTTTTTTCAAGTGGAGCCGCATCTGGAGTAATCCCGTTGAACCCCATCTTTCATCCGTCACCCAGCGATTCCGGGGGACGTTCGGATGCCAGACCATGTTCAGGCTTTCAAGGGTTGCCCGGGTCCCCAGTAGCCGCGCGGGCGGGTGGTAGGTGATCAGGGCTGCCGCGGCACGGAGGTTGACGGGTTCCGGGTTGGCAACCGCGAGGAGGTCGAGGGCGCGTATCCGCTCGCGGGTGAGATAGGGGATGAGGATTCGACGGGCGTCGTCCCGGTAGGGCGATGCTCCCAACCCGTTGCACAGGATGACCGCGTGTCCCCGCCTGTCGCTGGCCAGGCAGTAGGTGCCTTTTCGCACACTGAAAATCTCCATCGCGTAAAGGGGGCTTCCCGGAGGGATCACGTAGAGACCCGCGAGCACGAGCGCGGCCGTTAGGCCTGACGCCACACACCAGATCCGCGCGCGGGCCGAACGGGATCGCAGGGACAGGAGTAAAAGGGCGAAGGCCGTATAGTACAATAGCACCCCAATCCATCGGAAGGGAAAGACAGTGATCTGGGCGTGGGGGATTTGGGAGAGGTACCGGAGCACGGACAGCAGGGCGGCCACCAGCCGGCCATCGATCGTGATGAGGAGGGCGGAAACAGGGGGGATCAGGGGATGCAGCGCCAGGGCCGTGACTCCAATGGGCAGAATCAGGAAACTCAGGAGCGGGATTCCCAGGAGGTTGGCTAAAAGCCCCATCGGGCTCGCCCGGTGAAAACCCGCGGCGAGGATTGGGAACGTGGCCGCCATGGCCAGGAAGGTAATCCACAGGGACAATCCGACCCATCGCAGGATCACAGCCGGAACCCCCTGCCGCCTTTCCGCCGAGTCAGGGGTCCGACCTCTTTCGGGCACACCCAAAAGGATGCCGCCGACTGCCGCGAAGGTTAACTGAAAGGAGGTATCGAAGATGGCCTCCGGCTGAAACAGGAGCAGGACAAAAGCGGCCAGGATGAAGACATCTTCGATCCGCGTGGATCGCCGGAAAAAGAGGGCGACAAGAAACGTGGCTGCCATGATAAACGCCCGCAGGGTGGAAAGCCGGCTTCCCGTCAGCAGCAGGTAGAACAGAAGAAGCCAGAAGGTAAAGAATGCCGTGATCCTGTAAACATCCGCATACAAAAAGACGCGGGGGAACAACCCCGCCA
Organism: Pseudomonadota bacterium; assembly: GCA_015493505.1. GTDB lineage: Bacteria > Desulfobacterota > S145-22 > S145-22 > S145-22 > S145-22. The sequence continues at coordinate 6,015 of WGDA01000154.1, forward strand.
GTCGCTTGATGACCACGAAGAGGAAGACCGCCACGATTCCCAGATGGAGCCCGGAGATGGCGAGCATGTGGGAAGTGCCGGTCTTTCTGAATATCGTTCTGATGGATTCCGGAACCATGCCCCGGTATCCGATGAGGAGGGCCGAAAGGATGGCGCTGACAGGCGGGCTGGTGGTAGAGGCGATCCAGCGGTTGAGGTGCTGGCGGAGGCGGTCGATTCGCCCGCTCAGGGGAGGGGGCCGACCGTCTTCAATCGCCACCACGTCCGTGTATCGGTGAAGGGCGCAGGTCACATAGATGCCTCGCAGCGCGAGAAACCGCCGGTAGTCGAAAGAGCCGGGGTTGGATGGCGGAGAGACACCGCGCAGCCGCCCTGAAAAGCGAACCCGGTCTCCCACATAGAGGGTTTGCGTGGGGGGACCATAAAGTGTCAGCCGGATTTTCCCCCGGGCGGGGATGGGCGGACGGCCATGAGGGAGAACCCGCCACGCCCGGATGGTCAGGTTCGTGCGCGTCAGCCCCGGATCGAGGGGAGAGAGAATCTCTCCTTCCACGATCACCGGCCCTTTCCCGGAGAAGCGGGCAATATGATCAGGCGCCAGGTTTGGGTGAAGGGTGTGATAGACGGAAAACGCGGAAAAGACAAAGCACCCGACGAGAGGGAACAAACCGATCCAGGAGAGCCTGATCCATCCCGCCAGGAACCCTCCTGTCGTGAGGAGGAGAAACCCACCGGCACATATCACCATCATCCGGTGATGGGCCGCCCCTCCCGTGAGGGCGCCCAGAGCGAGACTGACAACGAAAGGGAGCAGGGGAAGAGAGAAGAATCTATGAGGTCTCTGAGTCACCGACGGGGATAACCATGCGCGGGTCAGAAGGGGCCAGCGGTTTTTGAAACTCTTCCTCCATTCTTTTCACCTGTCGACGAACCTCTCGGATCAGCCCTTCGACGAAGCGATCCATCTCTTGCTGCATCTGTTCCATCTTCCGGCGCATCTCGAAGATGACTTCCGCCCCGGCCAGGTTGACCCCCAGATCTTCCCGAAGGCGTCGGAGTACCTCAAGTTTTTCTATATCCTCGCGGGTGTATCTCCGGATGCCTCCTTCCGAGAGAAGAGGCTCCAGAAACCCCTCGCGTTCATAGTATCGGATCGTTGAGGGGCTGATTCCCAGCTTTTTGGCCACGAATCCAATCGTGTAGGTCTCTTCCACATGCTGTTTCGTCTTGTTCCTGTTCATCATCTCACCTTTGGAAGAAGGGTCGCGAGTTCTTCAAACAGTTCCTTGGCCCGGCCGCTGACGTTCTTCGGCACGACAACCTCGACTTCCACGTACTGGTCTCCAGGCCGGCCGCCTTTCAGGGGTTTCACGCCCTTACCGGCCAACCGGAATTTTTTCCCGTTCTGCGTCCCCGGGGGAATTTTCATTTTCACGGTACCGTCAATGGTGGGAACCTCGATTCGTCCCCCCAGCACTGCTTCCGGAATCGAGATAGGGACCTTGCAGTACAGGTCGTTTCCCTTGCGGGTAAAGACCGGATGTGGTCGTAACTGGACCTCGATGTACAAATCTCCCGGGGGGCCTCCGTTTATTCCCGGTTCACCTTTTCCGGCGAGGCGGATTTTGGATCCCTGTCCGACCCCGGGTGGGATTTTCACGGAGATTCTCTCGGATTTTCTCTGTCGGCCCGTGCCGCCGCACACGGCGCAGGGGGTTTGGTTCACGCGTCCCGTCCCCCGACAAGTGGGGCAGGTTTGCTGAACAGGTACGCCCAGCCCGGCCATCTGGATGCGACCGCTTCCGCCACAATCCGGGCAGGTGACCCATTTTCCGGAAGGGCTGGCGCCCGTGCCGCCACACACGGGACAGGCCACCTCGTGATCCAGGGTGATTTCAGTCCGGGTTCCCCGGATGGCGTCCATGAAATCGACCCACATCTTATAATGGACGTCCCGGCCCTTTTGCGGCGTGGTCGGGCCGGCCTCAAAGGGTGACGCGCCGCCCGCCGTGGCACCGGCTCCGCCAAAGATATCTCCAAAGATATCGCTCAGGTCCACGTGGGTGAACCCCTTCTTGAAACCGTGAAAGGATCCGCCGGGGCCCGCGTTCGCGGCTCTTTGGCCAAAAAAGTCGCTGAAGTCAAAGGAGTCCCGGGTATCGTATTCCTGCCGCGCCTTGGGATCGCTCAGGACCTCGTAGGCCTCGGAAATCTCCTTGAATTTTGCCTCGGCCTCTTTGTCTCCGGGATTGACGTCCGGATGGTATTTTCGCGCCAGTTTTCGAAAGGCCTTCTTTATCTCATCCTGAGAGGCGTCCTTTTTGACTCCCAGGATGCTGTAGTAATCTTTTTTTGTCATGTGATTCCCCGTTGCGTTTTTTCCAAACTGGTTATAATTTAATTCCTTCCGGGGCGGACGTCAACGTGTGACTTCCCGCACCTTTGACGCCCCGGCAAAATGTGATACTCATAATTTATAGTTCAACGTGTTTTTTGAGGAGATAGATTTCTGACATGCATGAAGACAGGACATGCCCCGTCTGGGTGGGATACCTGCTGGTGAACCCGCTCAGGACCCTCTATCAAAATCCGGACAGAATCGTGGGGCCATATGTAAAGAAGGGGATGACCGTCTTGGATTTCGGGTGCGCCATGGGGTTTTTCACCCTCGCCATGGCGAGAATGGTGGGGCCTGAGGGGCGGGTGATCGCCCTGGATGTTCAGGAAAAGATGGTGGAGAAACTTCTCAAGCGGGCCAGAAAGGCGGGATTGGCGGATGTGATCGAGGCGCAGGTCATCCCGGCGGGAACGGCGGACCTGGAGGACCGGGAAGGAACCCTCGATTTCATCCTTGCCTTTGCCGTGATTCATGAAGTGCCTGAACCAGATCGACATTTTCAGGAGTTTTATGCGCTTCTCAAACCGGGGGGAAAGATGCTGATCGCTGAACCCAGGGGACACGTGGACGGGGCGGCGTTTCGAGAGACGCTGGAGACAGCCAGGCGAAACGGCTTCAAGGTCATGGATGCCCCAAAGATTTTCAGGAGCTATTCCGCCCTGGCACAGAAACCTCCCATGCCTCTTCACTGAGGGAAAGGAGTCATTATGGGAACGGACAACCGGGTTTTTCTGGAAGTTATCGAATGGTTTGATCAAACAGGGAAAGAGATCGTGCACCGGATTCCGGAAGAGGGATCAGGGGAGATAAAACTGGGCGCCCAGCTCATCGTCCGTGACAACCAGGCCGCCGTCTTTTTCTATAACGGGCACGCCACGGACGCCATCGGTCCCGGGCGCCACACCCTGTCAACCCTGAATATTCCCATCCTGACCAAGATATTGAGCCTGCCATGGGGGTTTACCAGCCCGTTTCGGGCGGAAGTCTATTTTACCAACATGAAGGTCTTTACCAACCTGAAATGGGGCACGCGCGACCCTGTCGCCTTCAAGGATTCCGAGCTGGGCCTGGTTCGGTTGCGGGCCTTCGGCGTTTTCAATCTTCAGGTGGCCCAACCAGTCCTCTTTGTCAACCGGATGGTGGGTACCCACGGCATGATGGACACGGAAGAGATCGAGGATTACCTGGGAAAGGTGATCGTCTCCCGGTTCAACGATTATCTCGGGGAAGAGCTCGATACCATCCTGAACCTGCCTGATCGGTATGATGACCTCGCGGAAGGGCTCGAAGAAAGGCTGGCGAGCGACTTTACCGACTATGGACTGCGGCTGGAGAACCTCTACATCACCTCGATTACCCCGCCCCGGGAGGTGCAGCAGGCCATCGATGACAAGAGTCGCCTGTCTGTTCTGGGAAACCTGGATGACTTCGTCAAGATGAAGGCGGGTATGGCCATGGAAAAGGCCTCCAGTAATGAGGGCGCGGCGGGGGGGGGATCGGCATGGGCATGGGGATGATGATGCCTGGTTTTCTGGCGGGGGCGTTTGCGGGCGCGGGGGCGCGTACCGGAACTACCTGTCCCATGTGCCATCACGACCTGCCGGCCGACGCCCGGTTTTGTCCCTACTGCGGATACCAGATGATGATTATCAACAAATGTCCCGCCTGTGGCGCGGAGCTTCCTCCCGACGCGCGTTTCTGTCCGCAGTGCGGCGCCAGGGCGGACCAGGCGGCCTCCATGGTTTCGTGCCCTCACTGTGGGGCCCAGAACCTTCCGAACGCCGTCTATTGCAACGCCTGCGGTGAAAAATTGAAATAGGATGGCACCGTGGCGCGTTGAGACCGAGTGCCCCCAATGCGGGGCGCCGGTCACCCTGGGAGAGGCGCAGCATATCCTGTGCTGCCCCTACTGCAAGACGAACCTTTATCTGATTCCGCGGGGGCCTTTCAGATACGCCATCCATGCCAAGAAGCCTTCGGAAAATGCCGTCTATTTACCTTACTGGCGGATCAAGGGCCTGGGCTTTACCCTTTATCTCCCGCCCAAAGTAACGGGAAAGCCTGTGGACCGGACATTTCTTGCCACGTCTGTTCCTATACGAACCGTGTCTCTGGGGATACGCCCTCAGGCCATCCGGTTGTACTTTGCCCACACTTCCGAAGCCCGCTTTTTCCCCATCCAGGTCGATTTGAAACAGGCCTTGGAGCGTACGCTCAACCCGCTTGACGCCCCCGTGACCGAGAGGGAAACCGTCCGAAAGGAGCGGAACCTTTTCCTTTCCGGGGTGGCTGACGGAGACCCGTTTGATCGGTTGGATTTCACCGGGGGACTCGCCTTTGAAACCCGGACGGTTTACAAAAAGTATGAACCGGTCTTTTCCTTTTTGCTGGACGAAGGGAACAGCCTCGTCTATTTTCCCGTGATCCCGGAAGGGGGAAAGTCCCTGCGATTGCGGGATGGGGTGACGGGCACGCCCGTGGGGGAGGTTGAACGGGACCGGTGGAACGCGCTTCGCGATCAATCCGTCCGCTCGCTTCCCGCGTTTGCCACGCTGCCTCTGCTCTGCCCGAATTGCGGGTGGGAGCTTGACTATGCCGATGAGAGCTGGGCGGTTGCCTGTCGGGGGTGTCACCAGATCTGGGGAATCAGCCAGGGAAGGTACGTGTCACTCCCTTATGAAATCGGGGAGGGGGGCGCCTCCGACGCCCTGTATCTTCCATTCTGGAAATTTGAAACCGCCTTTCCGGAGCTTGCCCTCTATTCCCTCCAGGATCTTGCCCGGTTTGCCAACCTGACGCGTCACGCGCGTGCCACCAAGCCCTTCGCGGTTTTCGTTCCCGCTTTCAAGGTTCGCCCCCGGCTTATGATTCAAATCTGCAAGGTCCTCACCGTCGCCCAGCCTGAGACCCATCCCCCGGATAGAATCCCAAGGGAAATTTACCCTGTTCTCCTTTCCGCGCGAAATGTTCGGGGAATGCTGCCCCTGGTCATGGGGGAGATCGGTGCAAACAAAGAGGAGATTTTCCCGCGCCTTTCCGGGATTGAACCGGTTGTCACAAAAACCACGCTGGCCTTCCTCCCGTTCAGAAAGACGGGATATGACGCCGTTTTCCAGGGAGGGGCTCCCCTGTCCATCCCGGTAAACGCCTTGAAGTGGGGGAGAAAGCTTTAATCCCGGGCACGAAGTCGCGCCGTGAGGCGTGACGGTTACTTTTTGTTGCTGATTCTCAAAAGAAGAAGGGATTATCACTTTGATAGGGTAGCCGTGTGAAACCTTTGTCAGGAAAATGCCAGATAACCTATTGATAAGAAAAATATTTTGCCGGGTTCGACGGGGGATGTCATCTCTGGTCTTGATTTTGCGTAAGGTATCAAGTAGAAAAAACACATGAGGAGGTATCCGGAAACATATCCCCCATTTTTAACAGGCGCGTATCGGGGCTTTCCCACCAGGGGACGCCCTTTAAGTAAAGAAAGGCGTGATGGTTTTACCAAAAACGCGCAGAAGGGGGTGGTCGCGGTGCCAGGCTGAGGCCCCTGATAGAGGAAGCGAGAGTAAAGGGAGTCAGAAGAAGGCATCGGGCGGAATCATGACGGAAGCGCGGTGCGATTGTCCACGGATTTTAAGAGGAGGTTGAATGTCATGAAGAAGTTTTTGTTGGCCATTTTGGTGTTAGCCTTTGTGTTCACGCCGGTTTTTGGGGGCGTCGGCCACGCGGCGGACAAGATGAAGGTCGCGTTTATCTATGTGGGACCCCACAATGATGGCGGGTGGACCCAGGCGCACGACAATGGCAGGATTTACCTGGAAAAACATGTGCCCGGCGTGGTGACCACCTATTCCGAAAACGTTCCGGAGGGCGCGCCCGCGGAGAAGGTCATCCGGGATTACGCCAACCAGGGCTATAAGGTGATTTTCGCCACCAGTTTCGGGTTCATGGACCCCATGTACAACGTTGCGAAGGACTACCCGAACGTGGTATTCGAGCACTGCTCGGGGTACAAGACCCGAAAGAACATGGGAACCTACTTTGGCCGGATGTATCAGCCGGACTATCTCGCGGGGATTATCGCGGGATTCATGACCAAGGACAACTATATTGGATTCGTGGCGCCGTTTTCCATTCCCGAGGTCGTGCGAGAAATCGATGCCTTCACGATCGGGGTTCGGGAAGTGAACAAAAAGGCGAAGGTGCACGTTATCTGGACCAATTCCTGGTTTGACCCGGTCAAGGAGGCCAACGCGGCGAACACCTTCCTGGCCAACGGGGCGGACATCATCGCCAGCGGGACGGACTCTCCCGCGCCCTTGCAGGCGGCCGAGAAGAAGGGTAAGTACAGCATCGGGTATGACAACGATATGGCCAAGTTCGCGCCAAAGTCGGTGTTGACCTCCCGGATCTGGCACTGGGGGATTTTCTATACGAAGGTGGTTAAAGAGGTAAAAGCCGGCACCTGGAAATCGACCCAGTACTGGGGTGGCATGAAGGACGGAATCGTTTCCCTCGCTCCCTATGGGCCGATGGTTCCGGAGAAGGTGAAGGCGTACGTGAAGAAACGGGAAAAACTGATTCTTGCGGGAAAGTTTGATCCGTTTGACGGGCCGATCTATGATCAGAAGGGTACACTGAAGGTCAAGAAGGGTCAGCAGTTATCGGACAAGGACAAACTGAGCCTTCAGTGGTTTGTCCAGGGTGTGGTTGGCTCCATTCCCAAGAGCGGTTCATAATCACGCGGCACAAAGGTCCCACCGCCTCGGGCGGCGGGACCTTTTTCTGTAAACCGGGAGTATCGGGTGGCTGGTTGCACCCGCGCAAGGAATCGAAATGGATGATATCGTAGTCTCGCTGAAAAACATCACCAAGCGTTTCCCCGGCATTGTCGCCAACGACAGGGTAAATTTCGAACTCAGGCGAGGCGAGGTGCATACCCTTCTGGGTGAAAACGGGGCGGGGAAATCCACGCTGATGAACATCCTCGACGGCATCTATCAGCCGGATGAGGGGGAAATTTACATCAATGGCAAACTGGTAGAGATTAAAAATCCTTCCGATGCCATGCGGCTTGGGATTGGGATGATTCACCAGCATTTCATGCTGGTTGAAACCCTGACCGTTCTCGAGAACGTGATTCTGGGGCTTGCCGAACAAGGGCTTTATATCAACAAAAAGGAAATTTCCAAAAGGATTGAGGAGGTTTCCGACCGATACAATCTCTGCATCAACCCTTCGACCAAAATCTGGCAGCTCTCCGTCGGGGAGCAGCAGCGGGTCGAAATCATCAAGACCCTATTCCGGGGCGCGCAAATCCTGATCCTGGACGAGCCGACAGCCGTGTTGACCCCCCAGGAGGTCGAGGTCTCCTTTGAAATCTATAAGCAGATGATTGAGGAGGGGAAATCCATTATTTTCATCAGTCACAAGCTGAACGAGGTAATGGATATCTCCGACCGCATCACGGTTCTGAGAAAAGGCAAATATATCGGGACGGTGGACACGGACAAGATAACAGAAAAGGAGCTGGCGACCATGATGGTGGGGCGCGAAGTCCTGTTCCGCCTTGAACGGAAACCTCATGAGCGAAAGGACAAGGTGCTTCAGGTCAGCAATCTCAAGGCGCTGGACGATAAGGGGCTCCTGGCATTGAATGGTCTCAACCTGGAGGTGTTCAGCGGAGAGATCTATGGCCTGGCGGGTGTCGCGGGGAATGGACAGAAAATCCTTTCGGAAGCCATCGCGGGCCTTCGGAAGGTCATTGATGGAAAGATTACCATCGCCGGGAAGGATTTGACCAATGCCAGCGCGAGCGAGATTTTCGCCCATGGGGTTAGCTATATTCCGCCGGACAGGCTCAAGATGGGGCTGGTTCCCAACCTTTCGTCCGTGGATAACGCCATTCTGCGGCGCTACTATAAGCCGCCTATTTATAACCGGCATTTAATCAACTATTCCGAGGCGGAGAGATACGCCAAAAAACTGATTGAGGAATACGACATCATGGTTCCCCGTGAAGACGCTCCGGTCAAGCTGCTTTCCGGGGGAAACATGCAGAAACTTCTTCTCGCCCGCGAAATCTCTGAGCAGCCGAAACTACTCATCGCCGTTCATCCCACGCGTGGGCTGGACGTGGGGGCGACCGAGTTTGTGAGAAGGGAGCTTTTGAAACAGCGGGACAACGGGGTGGCGGTTCTGCTTATTTCAGAGGATCTGGATGAAATTTTTATGATTTCCGACCGGATTGGCGTGATTTACGAAGGCCAGATTCTGGATACCTTTGACATCAAGGAGGCAAAGATCGAAAAGGTCGGCCTCCTGATGGCGGGGATGAAATCGGAAAGGGAATTCAGCGAGCAGGTGTGCTCAACGGTGTAACCGATTACGAAAAGGAGGGTTAGCCCTGCGCTTCATAAAGAGAGAGACGGTTGATCCGCGGATCAAGTACACGATCCCGCTTATTTCGGTTCTGATTGGTCTGATTGTGGGGGCCATCGTGATTTCCTTCAAGGGAATCAACCCCCTCGCGGCTTACAAGGCACTGCTGATTGGGGCGTTTGGAAGCACCTATACCTTTTCAGAGACCATCGTGGCGGCGACGCCCCTGATCCTCATCGCGACCGGCCTGGTTCTGGTCTTCAACATGAAGTTCTGGAATATTGGTGCCTATGGGCAATACATTATGGGCGCGATTTTCAGTTCCTACTTCGCGCTCAATGTTTCGCCTTCCGTGTCGCCCTGGATCCTGCTCCCTGTCATGTGTGTGGCAAGTATTATCGGGGGCGCCATCTGGGCACTGATTCCGGCATTTATGAAGCTGGTTTGGGAGGTCAACGAGGTCATTTCGACCCTTTTGCTCAACTACATCGCCCTCTATATTCTCAAATATCTGATGTACGGACCCTGGAGAAACCCGACCAGCCATGGCTTCCCGCTCTCAAAGATGTTTGCAGCAAACGCTCAGCTCCCGAGAATCTGGCCCCACACGCGGGTGCACCTGGGGATTGTGTTCGCGATTATCATCGTGTTTCTCATGTATTTCATCATCAAAAAGACACGGTTTGGGTATGAAACCCGGGTCATTGGTGAAAACAGCACGGCGGCGAGATACGCAGGCATCAGTATTTTCAGGAACACCATGCTTGCCATGGCTATCAGCGGGGGAATCGCTGGGTTGGCAGGCATGGCGCAGGTCTCTGGGGTTATTCACCTGTTGCAATTGGAGATCAACCCGAATTACGGGTATACCGCCATCATCGTGGCATGGCTGGCCTCCCTGAACCCCATCGCCGTGCTGCTTGTTTCCATCCTGCTGGGCGGGATCGAAGCGGGCGGGTCTCAGATACAGATGATGATGCATGTGCCTTACGGAATCGTGGGTGTCATCGAGAGTTCCATTCTGTTTGCCCTCCTTGGGGGTGAAATCTTCAAAACCTTTCGAGTCAAGTTCAGGAGGAGAGGATGACCTCTCAGTCGTCTATTTTTGTGACGTTGTCGTCAACGGCGGTTCGCTCGGGTACAATCCTTTTGCTTCCCACGCTGGGAGAAATCTTCGCGGAGCGGGCGGGGATTCTCAATCTGGGCATTGAAGGCATGATGATTATCGGGGCGCTCTTCGGGTTTATCGCGGGATTCGTGACCAAAAACCCCTATATCGGCTTTGTGGTGGGGATGATAGCGGGAGGGCTGTCCGCCCTCATTCACGCCTTTGTCTCGATTACCCTTCGTGGAAACCAGATCGTCAGCGGCCTGGCTCTGACCATTTTTGGCCTGGGGATAACCAATTTTTTTGGCCAGCCCTGGATCAACCGTAAGTTTACCATTCCCGTGAAGGATTACGCCATTCCGGGGCTCTCCAAGATTCCCTATGTGGGACAAATTTTCTTTCATCAGGACCTGTTCGTCTATTTTTCCTATGTCCTGATGATTGCCATGTGGTTCATGCTCTTCAAAACAAAGCTGGGGGTTCACCTGCGCGCCGTGGGTGAAAACGCCCGGGCTTCGGACGCCATGGGGGTGAATGTCAACCGAAACCGGTATTTCTGGACCTTTTTCGGCGGACTGCTCGCGGGTGGCGGAGGCGCTTACCTCACGCTGGTTTACGCGCCGTTCTGGCTGGATGGTATCACGGCGGGCAGAGGGTGGATCGCGCTCGCCCTGGTTATTTTTGCCATGTGGAACCCGCTGTACGCCTTTATTGGCGCTTACCTCTTTGGGGGAATTGACGCCCTTCAGTTTCAGTTGCAGGCAAGCGGAACCACGATCCCTTCCTCGTTGCTTAACATGCAACCCTATCTTTTAACCCTGATCGTCGTGGTCGCGGCGACTATTGTCCTGCGAAAGCGGCATATTGGCACGCCGCGTGAGCTTGGTGAGCCGTACGACCGGGAAGAGAGGTAGGAAGAGGACAACGATCGGTTTCAGCTTTCCCGGGAAAGTGGAGAGGTGTGGTTTAAAGGGCCATCGGGCGGGTGGGGTAGGACGCGCGATGGAAGATGTCAAAATTTTAGAAGAAGGAGGATTTCATGAAGAAGTTTCTGTTGGCCATTTTGGTGTTAGCCTTTGTGTTCACGCCGGTTTTTGGGGGCGTTGGCCACGCGGCGGACAAGATGAAGGTTGCGTTTATCTACGTGGGACCCCACAATGATGGCGGGTGGACCCAGGCGCACGACAATGGCAGGATTTACCTGGAAAAACACGTGCCCGGCGTCATAACCAGTTATTCCGAAAATGTCCCGGAGGGCGCGCCCGCGGAGAAGGTTATCCGGGATTACGCCAACCAGGGATACAAGGTGATTTTCGCCACCAGTTTCGGGTTCATGGACCCCATGTACAACGTGGCGAAGGATTATCCGAATGTCATCTTTGAACACTGTGCCGGTTACAAGACCCGGAAGAACATGGGAACCTATTTTGGCCGGATGTATCAGCCGGACTATCTTGCGGGAATTATCGCGGGATTCATGACCAAAAGCAATTACATCGGGTTTGTGGCGCCGTTTTCCATCCCCGAGGTCGTGCGGGAAATTGATGCCTTCACGATTGGGGTTCAGGAAGTGAACAAGAAGGCGAAGGTGCACGTCATCTGGACAAACTCCTGGTTTGATCCGGTCAAGGAAGCCAACGCGGCGAACACCTTCCTGGCCAATGGAGCGGACATCATCGCCAGCGGCACGGACTCTCCCGCGCCCTTGCAGGCGGCCGAGAAGAAGGGCAAGTACAGCATCGGATATGACAGTGACATGGCCAAATTCGCGCCCAAATCGGTGTTGACCTCCCGGATCTGGCACTGGGGGATTTTTTACGCGAGAGCAGTCAAAGAGGTGAAAGCCGGCACCTGGAAATCAACCGAGTATTGGGGTGGTATGAAAGACGGGATTATTTCCCTCGCACCCTACGGGCCGATGGTTCCGGAGAAGGTGAAGGCGTACGTGAAGAAACGGAAAGACCAGATTCTCGCGGGAACATTTGATCCGTTTGACGGGCCGATCTATGATCAGAAGGGTAAGCTGAGGGTCAAGAAAGGCCAGCAGCTATCGGACAAGGACAAACTGAGTCTTCAGTGGTTTGTCCAGGGTGTGGTTGGCTCCATCCCCAAGAGCGGTTCATAACCCGCTTTTGGATATCGTGCATTCCAAAGCCCCCCGCCTCTTCAGGAGAGGGGGGGCTTTGATCTTTTTGGCGATTGGAAGTGGAGTTGTTCCGGGAACGTTCAGGGGCGCGAAAGAATGGTGATTCTTCCATCCGGATCAGGCGGGGAAACCACGTGATGGTGTTGCACATATTCTGAAAGGATAGAATAGAAAGTTGAGTAAGTATTCTTAGTGTTTTTCCCGTATCGCTTGAACCAGAAATAACCGTTTCCTTCCCTGTCCACGAGAAAGCTGTTTGTCAGAACCCGATAGGTGTGGTCGGCATCAAGGGAACCCCATTCTCCCGACGCGTTCTGAATCTCGATACGCGTGACCCGATGCCCTGGCGACACGATTTTGAGCTGACCCGACGCGTCTTTCGCCAGTACCTGCCTGGGGCGGGACAGGTCGATGGTGTATCGCAACCCCGAGACCTGCATAAACCCGCCTCCCCCGTAACTGCTGGCACTCCTCTCGAGGATCTGTCTCAGGTAGGCTCCTTTAATCTCAAGCAAATAGGCATAGTCTCTGAATTCATCGATCTCCCGGAGCATGGTATCCGTAATGTCTCCCGGGGGATAAACCTTCTTTCCTCGGAAGGCGCCCGCGTTGTTCAGCACCACATCCACCTTGAACTTTTTTCGCATCAGGTCGTTGATGAGATCCGCGACACCGGATTCGGATGTCCGGAGGGTTTTACTGCTCAGATCCCAGGGCTTTTTGGTGGTTCCGAGATCAATCACCTCGGGCAACGCCGTTTTGTAGGAGTTCAGAAGGGTCTCTACCCCCGGATCGGGCTTGAGGGTGTTGTTGACGGGAACGAGGGTGTAAAGGGTCTTTTGGGGAAGGAATTCCCCATCCGGCGAGACGAAGAAATCGAGCTTTACCAGGTAAGTTCCCCCTTCACCCCCATTGACGATGACCGTTTCTCCGACCGTCAAAGGTTTTTTCAGATAGTTGTGGGAGTGCCCCCCGAAGATGATGTCGATGCCGGAGACCTGCCGCGCGACTTCGCGATCCCGTTTTGTACCAACATGAGTCAGGGCGATGATGACCTGGGCGCCCTTTCGCCTCAAAAGGGTGACCATCTGCCGGGCCATGGTGATATTGTCCGCCTTCAACCTGACAGGTGCGGCGGAGGTTACATAGGGCAGGTCCTCCGTCATGAGAGAAAAGAAGCCAAAGGTGATGCCCCCATATTCTTTCAGAAGGTATGGGACGCATTTCCCCTGAAGCGGGGTACCCTGAACAGACAGGTCAGAGCATATGCAGGTGAATCCGGCCGCGTTCAGGGCGTGGGCGAACACGGCCGGACCCCGGTCGAATTCATGATTCCC
>WGDA01000155.1 GCA_015493505.1 Pseudomonadota bacterium
AACAGTGCTCCTGGGTCCATGAAGACAAGGCCAAGGCGACGGAAAAATCGATGGAAGTCGTGAAGATGACCGTGGCGAAGGCCAACCGTCTTGAGCCGCTGCAGCCGCTCAAGTCCCCCGTGGAGAAACGGGCCCTGGTCATCGGCGGGGGAATCTCCGGGATGCAGGCGGCCCTCGATATCAGCCGTGCCGGATACAAGGTGACCATGGTGGAAAAAACGCCGAGTATCGGGGGGCGCATGGCGCAGCTCGAGAAGACGTTTCCCACCCTTGACTGTTCCGCCTGAATTCTCACCCCGCGGATGACGGAGTCATCCCAGGACGAAAATATTGAGGTTCTGACCTACTCGGAAATCGAGAACATCGAGGGATTCATCGGAAACTTCGATGTAACCATCCGCAAGAAGGCCCGTTCCGTGGACATGAGCAAGTGCACGGGATGTGGTGAGTGCGTGCAGAAGTGCCCAACGAAGGTTCCCAGTGAGTTCGACATGGGGCTGGGGAAGCGGAAGGCCATCTATACCCCGTTCGCACAGGCGGTCCCCAATGTCCCCGTGATCGACCGGGACCACTGCCTCAAATTCCAAAAGGACAAGTGCGGGGTCTGCCAGAAGGTGTGTCCCGCCGATGCTGTTGATTACACGCAGCAGGATGAGCTGATTCAGCGCAAGGTGGGCGCGATCATCGTGGCCACGGGATTTTCCCTCTTCGACTGGTCGGTTTACGAGGAATACGGTGGCGGACGATACAAAGACGTGATTACGGGGCTTCACCTGGAACGGATGCTGGATACATCGGGCCCCACGGAGGGAAAGGTCATCCGGCCTTCCGATGGTCGGGAGGCGAAACAGATCGTCTTTGTTCAGTGCGTGGGAAGCCGGGACGAGGCCAAAGGGGTGCCGTACTGTTCGCGCATCTGCTGTATGTACACCGCCAAGCAGACCATCCTGCTGAAGGACCACGTGCCGGACAGCCAGTCTTATGTTTTTTACATCGATATCCGGGCTGCGGGGAAAAACTACGAGGAATTCGTCAAGAAGGCCCAGCGGGAGAGCGGCACGGTTTACATCCGCGGGCGTGTCTCGAAAATCTACGACCGTGGAGACAAACTTATCGTTCAGGGGTCGGATACCCTGGCTGGCGAGCGGGTCGAGATCGAGGCCGACCTGGTGGTTCTGGCGACCGCCGTGGTCCCCAATCCCGATGCTGTCAAGCTGGCGCAGATGCTGAACATGCCTTACGATCAGTATGGGTTTTACACAGAAGCCCACCCCAAGCTTCAACCGGTCGAGAGCGTGACGGCGGGGGTATTCCTGACGGGGTCCTGCCAGTTCCCGAAGGATATCCCTGATTCCGTGGCGATGACGGGGGCGGCCTCGGTCCGCGCCTGCGCCGTCTTTTCTCAGGATGAATTGACCATCGAGCCGAAGATCGCTTGGGTGGATCCGGAAAAATGCAGCGGGTGTTTCAACTGTATGGAGGCCTGTCCCTTTGACGCCATTATCAGCGAGGAGTACAAAGGGAAAATGGTGGCGAAGGTTCGGGAGTCCGTGTGCCACGGTTGCGGAAACTGCGCATCCACCTGCCGCACCAAGTCCGTGACTGTAAAGGGATTTTCGGACGAACAGATCTACGCCCAGATTGAAGCACCCTTTTTCGAAGAGGAGGTTGAGGTTGCCTGAGATATTGAATCGCGGAGATATTCATGCGTTTAGGGACCTGATTCTGACCCTGTCAGGCCAGGATGCCAGCCGGTGTATCCAGTGCGGGAAGTGTTCATCCGGCTGCCCCATCGCTTACGAGATGGAGCACCTTCCCAGTCAGATCCTGCGATTTATTCAGCTCAACATGCAGGAGAAGGCCCTGTCTTCCAATACCATCTGGCTCTGCGCGGTCTGCGAGACCTGTACCGTCCGGTGCCCGGAGAGTATCGACATCGCGGGTATCATGGATGCCCTGCGGAAGGTTTGTCGGGAACGTGGCGTCAAGCCGGGGGACAAAAAAATCGCCAAGTTCAACGAGATCTTCCTTGATTCAATCAAGAGCAACGGCAGGGTGTATGAACTGGGGCTGGTTATGAAGTACAATATGGCGACGGCGCAGCCTTTCAAGGATGCCGCTCTCGGCCCCGTCATGTTCAGTAAAGGAAAATTGAAAATTTCTCCGGACAAGGTGCAAGACACCGGTGTCGTTAAAAACGTTTTTGAAAAATCGAGAACCTTTATCACATCCAAGAAGGATTAATTATGGAAATCGGCTATTTCCCTGGATGTTCACTGCATAGCACGGCGCAGGAATTTGATCTGTCCGTGAAGGCGGTTTGTAATCTGCTGGATATTCATCTTCAGGAAATCCCGGACTGGAACTGTTGCGGCGCGAGCGCGGCGCATGAAACCAGTGAAGAACTGGGGTTTGCTCTTCCGTATCTTGACCTGGTCAAGGCTGAAACGGCCAGTATGGAGACTGTCCTATCCCCCTGCCCGTCCTGTTTCAGCCACCTGAGTGAAACCCACGAAAAGGTTGTCAGCGACAACGCCCTTGGTGCCCGTCTCACGGAGATTTCCGGCGGAAAGAGCTATCAGGGTGGAATCTCCAACCAGCATGTTCTTGATTTCTTTATGAATGAGGTCGGCCTGGATACCATCCGGGAAAAGGTAAAAAAACCCCTGGAGGGGCTGAAGGTTGCCTGTTATTACGGATGCCTGACCCGCCTTCCTGGAGTCAACATGGATTCCATAGAACATCCCATGATGATGGACAGGATTATTGAAGCCCTTGGCGCGGAAGTGGTGGACTGGACGCACAAGACGGAGTGTTGCGGCGCAAGTCTTTCGATCACCCGGACAGAGATCGCCCTGAGGCTGGGGCGGGAAATTCTTGAGGCGGCCCAACACGCCCAGGCTGACTGTATCGCGGTGGTCTGCCCCTTGTGCCAGTCGAATCTTGACGCGCGCCAGTCGGGGATCAACCGGAAATACGGCACCAACTTTTCCTTCCCCGTCGTTTACATGACCCAGCTCATGGGGATCGCCATGGGTGTGCCTGGTTCGCAACTGGGGTTTGACAAACACATTGTCGCTCCCAGCATTTTGAACAGATATTAACAAGCCGCCCGTTACCGGAAAACATTTCGTCCTGTTGATTCTCTGGACGGCGGCTGTCAGACGGTCAAATCGGCTGATTTCCTTTTAATTCCCGGCAAAAGGCAAGCCATTTCTCCGCCATCCTTTCAGGCGTATGGCGACGCTTGGAGAACTGGTCGGCTGTGGACAGGAGAAGCAGGGGCAGCAGGGCTTCTTTCTTGATTTTTCGACGGAAACGCTGAACCGCGCGTTCCGAAAGGGCGCCGCTCTCCTTCAACCTGAAAAGGTGCAGCGGATACATATGGCGTTCAACAAGGTATTTCACGAAGACAGATTCCCGCTTCGGGAAGCGCAGCCGTTTGAGAATCCCCAGGGTTGTTTGCGCCCCCGTCACTTCATGGCCGTAGAAATGGTGTGCCTGCCTTTTCAGAGACGCCGTGGCGGGCTTGCCGATATCATGAAAGAGGGCAGACAGGATGATGAGATGCTTTTTGGCCGTGATGGGTTCCTCCAGGAATTTTCCCCCCTCAATGAGGTTTTCTCCCCGCGCCACGGTCCTGAAGGTGTGTGACAAAGCGCTGAAATCGTGATGGGGGGACTGATTCAGGCCTCGCAGGGAGGCCATTTCAGGAAAAATTTCAAAAAATATCCGGCTTTTCACCATGGGACACAACGCCTCAAGGACACGGTTGAGAGAAAGAATCTTGACCAGCTCCGACTGGATGCGTTCGGTGGCGGTTCTGCGAATTTCCCCTTTCATCGTTCGGATGGCGGGCGGGATGGAGGGGTGGAGGGAGAAGCCGAGGGAATGCGCCAGGCGGATGGCCCGCAGCATGCGGATGGGATCGTCCTGAAAAACCTTTTCCGCGGTGGTTACGGGGGAGAGCATACGGGCGCGCATATCTTTCATGCCCCCCACGATATCGATGAGAGAGTCCTCAAGCGGATCCCAGAACATGGTGTTTACGGTGAAATCCCTTCTGAGAATGTCTTTTCTCAGGCTGGTCGTAAAGGTGCCTCCCGATGTTTGAAGCGTGGTGACCTGATAGGGCCGGTGTTCCAAAACCAGAAGCAGGGTCCCGAAAGATTTTCCCACCTTTTTGGCTCGTGGGAAGAGAGCCAGAACTTCCTCGGGTGAGGCGGTGGTGGCGATGTCATAATCCTGGGGGGCGCGTCCCATGAGGAGATCCCTGACCGCGCCGCCGGCGATGAACGCCCGGTGTCCGCGTGCCTTCAGTGTTCGGATGATCCAGCAGACATCTGAAAAGAGGCCGCGTCTCATGAATCAGACCGCCACGTTCGCACGTGAAGGGGAGAGGAATCCAACTGAAGACCCAGCTCACGTTCCAGGGCGTCAATTTCCCGGAGAATCTTTTCCTTCTCTGTTTTGGTGAGACCGGGATGGCTCAATTGGCGTTTCAAGCCCAGCAGCCGCATTTCTTTGGCGTGAATGGCGCAGTTTATTTTCAAGGCAAGCTCCACATCCTGAATCTGTTTTCATTGGTCTATCGTGGCGAGGCGGTTTTTGTCAAGGCGCGGATTTCTTCACGTGATGTCAAGCGATAGTTGACATCACGGGTCGGTTTGAGTAGAGTCAACGCGAAAATTTCAGTGAAAGGCGGCGGTGATGATTCCTTTTTTAGATTTGAAACGGCAGTACGGGAAAATAAAACCTGAAATCGATGCGGCGGTTCTCAGTGTTCTGGAGCGGCAGGCCTTTATTCTGGGCGAGGAGGTTCAGCGCCTGGAGAAGTCTATTGCCGAGACCTTTGACGCGGGGGTTGCCATTGGGGTTTCATCGGGAACGGACGCCCTGTTAATCTCTCTGATGGCCCTCGGGGTGCGGGAGGGGGATGAAGTCATCACGTCTCCCTTCACCTTTTTCGCGACGGCCGGGGCGATTCACCGCCTGGGTGCCGTCCCGGTTTTTGTCGATATCCTTCCCGAAACCTACAACGTGGATCTGGACGCCCTCGAAAAGGCGATCACGAAAAACACGGCCTGTATAATCCCGGTGCACCTGTTTGGTCTGATGGCCGATATGGAGGCGATCCGTGAGGTTGCCGATCGCCGTGGCATTCCCGTCGTGGAAGATGCCGCTCAGGCAATCGGTGCCTGGCAGGTGATTGAAGGGAAAAAGCGTTACGCGGGAACCGTCGGAACAACCGGCTGTTTTTCCTTTTTCCCTTCCAAAAACCTGGGCGGGGCGGGCGACGGGGGGATGGTGGTAACCCGGGATGAAGCCCTGGCGGAACGGATCCGCCGATTACGCGTGCATGGAAGCCACCCCAAATATTACCATCACCTTGTGGGCGTGAACGGGCGGCTGGATGAGATACAGGCCGCGGTGCTCAACGTGAAGTTCCCCCACCTGGAGGACTGGACGCTTAAACGCCGGGAACACGCCGAGCGTTACATGGCCCTTTTCAGGGAAAGCGATATGGAGGCATTTGGCGTTCAACCTCCCCGGGAACCGGCAGGTTTTTTCCACGTGTATAACCAGTTCACCGCCCGGTTTCCGAATCGTGACGGCCTTTTGAAATATCTGAAGGATCGGGGAATCGGGGCGGCTATTTACTATCCCTTGCCCTTGCACCTGCAGCCCTGCTTCGCCTACCTGGGATACAGGGAAGGAGAACTCCCAAACGCGGAGAGCGCGGCGAGAGAGGTCCTGTCCCTGCCGGTTTTCCCGGAGCTATCGGAGGAAGAGCAGGAAATGGTGGTCAGGGAAATCAGGAGGTTTTATGAAACAGAAGCTTAAGGACGCCATTCAGACCCACGGCGCGAAAATAGGCATTATCGGAATGGGGTATGTGGGCCTGCCGCTCGTCATTCGTTTCGGCCGCAGCGGGTACCGGGTCACCGGATTCGACATTGACAAAGAAAAGGTTGCCAGCCTGAAAAAAGGACGCAGCTATATCGCTCACATCCCCTCTGAAGACCTGTCTTCCCTGATTGACGAGGGACGTTTTTCTCCCACGGATGATTATGAGTTGTTACGCGAAATGGATGTCGTGATTATCTGCGTGCCGACCCCGCTGACAAAGACACAGGAGCCGGATTTGCGGTATGTCCGCGCCACAAGCCGCCAGATAGCCCAGCACGGGCGAAAGGGGCAGCTCATCATCCTCGAGAGCACCACGTATCCCGGGACGACCCGGGAGATCCTGTTGCCGGACCTTTCAAAGCCCTTTGGCGAAGTTGGGAAGGATTTTTTTCTGGCGTATTCCCCTGAGCGGGAGGACCCGGGAAACCCGGACTTTTCCACGGAGAAGATTCCGAAAGTTGTGGGTGGGATGACGCCGGCCTGCCGGGAGCTTGCCGCCGCGCTGTATGGCGAGGTGATCCGGAAGGTGGTTCCTGTCAGCTCTCCGGAAGTAGCGGAGTTCACCAAGCTGCTGGAAAATATCTATCGCAGCATCAATATCGCTTTGGTCAACGAGCTGAAGGTCCTCGCGAACCGCATGGGCATCGATATTTGGGAAGTGATTCAGGCCGCCTCCACGAAGCCTTTCGGGTTTCATCCCTTTTATCCGGGCCCCGGCCTTGGGGGACATTGTATTCCCATCGATCCTTTTTACCTCTCCTGGAAGGCAAAGCAATACGATTTCGCAACCCGTTTTATTCAGCTTTCCGGCGAGATTAATACCAGCATGCCGCGGTATGTTGTCTCGCGACTGATGGATGGATTGAATGAGCGTGAAAAGAGCCTGAAAGGTTCCAGCATTCTGGTATTGGGGATTGCCTACAAAAAGAACGTGGATGATCTGCGTGAGTCACCTGCTTTGGATATTATTGATAATCTTTTTAAACGGGGTGCCCAGGTTTCCTATCATGATCCTTATATTCCCGTTATTCCCAAAACACGAAAATATGCCTTCAGCCTGCGTTCGGTGCCGCTTGATGAGGCGACGATTCGTGAGGCCGACGCCGTTCTGGTGCTGACAGACCATGACGGGATCGATTACGAATGGGTTGCCACGCTGAGCAGTCTGTTTGTGGATACCCGGAACGTCTCTTTTTCGTTCCGAAACCGTTTCGATAACATTGTGACGGCGTAAGGAGGACCGATTGATGGATTTCGCTCTCAGTGATGAACAGAAAGATATTATTAAAGCCGCGCGGGAGTTTGCCGAAGGCGAGTTTCCCGAATACATGGAAGAATGTGATGTGAATGAAACCTTCCCCCGGGATCTCTGGAAAAAGGGGTGCGAATTGGGCTTCGTGGGGGTGTTCATCGATGAAGCCTATGGCGGCGCCGGCCTCGGGTATTTTGAGGACGGGTTGATCGGGGAGGAGTTCTGGCGCGTGGACCCCGGTTGTGGCCTCTCGGTCCTGGCGAGCACCTTTGGGTCACAACTGATTCAGTTGTATGGGAACGAGGAACAGAAAAAGCGTTTTCTGCCGCCCCTGACGGCCGGGAAAGCGATTATGGGGTCCGCCATCACGGAACCGGACGCGGGAAGCGATGTGGCGGGTGTGGCCACGACAGCCGTGCGCGATGGGGATGATTACGTGATTAACGGCAACAAGATGTTCATCACCAACGGAACCATCGCGAATTACGTCAATGTCTTGTGTGTGACCCACCCGGAAGAAAAGAACCGCCACCGCCGCCACAGCGTTATCGTCGTTGAAACCGATCGGGAGGGGTTCGAGGCAAACAAACTGACAGGAAAGCTGGGAATCCGCGCCTCGGACACGGCGGAGATCGCTCTGAACAACGTCAGGGTGCCGAAGGAAAACCTGATTGGAGAGCCGGGGAACGGATTCAAACAGTTTATGGGGTTCTTCAATGTGACCCGCGTGCACGTCTGTTCCCAGGCCGTGGGAGCCGCGCAGGGGGCGCTCGAGAAGGCCATCGCTCACATAAAGAGTCGGAAGCAGTTTGGCCTTCCCCTGGCCTCATTTCAAGCCAACCAGTTCAAAATTGCCGAAATGGCAACCCGCATCGAGGCGGCACGTTCCCTTTACTGGCGGGCGGCCTGGTTGCTGGACAACGGTATTCAGGATCACCGCCTCGTGGCGATGGCAAAGTGGTTTTGCGGAGAAATGGCGGTTTACGTCGCTAATGAGGCCCTGCAGATTCATGGGGGCTATGGTTACCTGCGTGAATATGGGGTGGAAAAGTATTATCGCGACGCCAAGATCCTTGAGATCTATGAGGGCGCCAAGGAAATTGAGAAGCTGGTGGTGGCCAGGGCGATCCTGGGGAAGGTGTAGGTTGGCAAACCGTTCAGGCATAAAAGAAGGCGTGAGAAAAGGTAAGAAGGAGCGAAAATGATTCTTGAGGGATTTCCAGTCGGGCCGATTCAGGCGAATTGTTATATCGTTGGAGACGAAGAGACCAGAACAGGGGTGGTGATCGATCCGGGGGATGAGGCGGAGCGTATTCTGGAACGGGTTCGGGCCAATCAATTGGAAGTGGTTTATATCCTCAATACCCATGGCCATTTTGACCACGTGGGCGGCAACAAAAAGCTCAAGGAAGCCACGGGAGGCAAAATCGCGATTCATTCAGATGACGCTTCCTATCTGGATCGTATTGCTGAGACGGCGGCTGTTTGGGGGATGAGGGCGGAGAACTCACCCCCGCCGGATATTCTGCTATCCGATGGGCAGGTACTCGAGGCGGGAGGGTTGCGCTTCAAGGTCCTGCACACGCCCGGGCATTCACCGGGAAGCGTTTCCTTCGTGATGGAGGTTGCACAGATTGTTTTTACAGGTGACCTGATCTTTGCCGGCTCTATTGGCCGGACGGATTTCCCGGGTGGCGATTATAATAAGCTGATCCGGTCGGTTCGGGAAAAGATTTTCCCGCTGGGTGACGATTTCAGAATACTGTCTGGTCACGGCCCGGTCACGACCGTAGGGCACGAAAAGCTTCATAACCCGTTTTTCTGAGGCCTGTTCGGCACGAGGTCCTTTTTTGGGCCGGTCGGCACTTTCTTACTTCCCATACACCTTGCGGCTGAAGTAAACGGGCTTCCCCTTTTTCGGAATGCCAGCCAGGAGGTAGGAGAGGGGAAGTTTTTGTCCCTTTTCCAGTTTGGGTGGCGGTACGATTCTTTCGTTCAGGGAAACAACGATAAAAGCGCCATGATCCACCGCCTTTTCAATCTCCAGATCCGTGTTGGGTTTTTTGCTTTTGGGAAACGCCGCGACAATGTCGTTGTTTCTGAAAAATGCGTCATTCACCAGGATGCTTCCCGGGTTTTTGAAGTATTGACTCGCAAAGGCCTGCCATTGTGGAAAAGTTTTGAAGACATACTCCGTTTTTGGAGGGAACAACTTAAGCAAGGCGCCGCCATAAGGGATGGCGTGGACCGGGATCAGCGTGGGCAAGGGTGTTACGACGTTCGTGTAATGGTAGAAATTCCTGGGGGTGTTCTGGGCGATATACGCGACCGCCTTGTCGATCAGGGCACGGATTGCCAGCTTGATCCCCGTGTGCTGAAAACCGCCGAAACCCAGAGGGACAGTGGATTTGCCGCCACCGACGACTCCGATGATTCCACCGCCGAAATCCTTGGCGTCCGCCTTGATGGTTGCCGCGAGCACCACGCGGGAGGTTCGGGTATCGAGGACACGGATGTCCGCCCCGACGACGGCGTCCGTGTAGAGAAAGGCGCCCAGGGGAGCGCGGTTGTTTTTTTCATGGACAATCACGGAGGCGGCCCCCGTGAGGATTCCGAGGGCGATGCCTCCAAACGTGAACCGGTTGGGTTCGTATTCGGTGATGGCGCCGGTCACGAGCAACTCCGCGCCTTCGATATATCCGATACCAGGCGCCGAACTTGGATTGAGCCTACCCGAAGCTCCCAGGTTTTGTTCCTTGATGACCTCGTTCAGGATATCACGTTCCAGGACGATGAACCTGTTGGTGTTGACGAGGGCGGTGGCCAGCATGTCCGAAATTCCGTTTCCGATATCCCTGGGGATTTTGGCAGCCTTGACCTGGAATTTTGCAACCGCGATGCGCGCCTTGGGCCCGTTGTAAGGCGCCAAAAGGGTTGACGCGATGGGCGCCCCGTTTGGGTCGTGAATGGTTGTCTGGGGGGCGCACCCCCATAGAAAAAGCGCGATGACTATGAAACACGCAATGGTTTTTCGCAAAGGTTACTCCCCCATTTCTTTACAATGTTCAGCGATTAATATAGGATTTCAGGGATGATTACAAGAGGCAAAAAAATCCTGGTGGTGGATGACGAAGAGAACCTCCGCCACATGATGCAGATTATCCTGTCTCGGGAAGGCTATGACGTGGCTGTCGCAGAAGATGGCCTCCGGGCGCTCGAGAGGGTTCAACGGGAGAGAATCGACCTCGTTCTGTGTGATATCCGGATGCCGAAAATGGATGGGCTGGCCTTTTTGAGGGAGATGCCCCATGAGGAAGGGCGCCCGATTATCATTATGATGTCCGCCTATGGCACCATAGAGACAGCAGTCTCGGCCATGAAAATGGGGGCATATGACTACATCTCCAAGCCTTTTCAGCCTGATGAAGTGATTCTGACGATTAAGAAGGCCTTCGAGCATCAGTCTCTCAGGGAAGAGAACCGGGAACTCAAACGCCGGCTCTCCGAAAATACCGCGTCCAGTGTGGAGATGATTGGGGAAAGCCCCCCGATGCGTAGGCTTCGGACGCTGATCAGGCGCGTCGCGAAATATGATTCCACGATCCTGATAACGGGGGAAAGCGGTACGGGGAAGGAGCTGGTGGCAAAAGAGATTCATGCCAGAGGGGGACGAAACGTGCATCCCTTTGTCCCCATTAACTGCGCGGCGTTGCCTGAAAACCTGCTTGAGAGTGAACTTTTCGGGTTTCGGAAAGGGGCTTTTACAGATGCCAAAGCAGATAAAAAAGGCCTGATTGAAGAGGCCGATGGAGGGACGCTGTTTCTCGATGAAATCGGGGATCTTCCATTATCCGTGCAGGTCAAGCTGCTGAGGTTTCTCCAGGAAGGGAGAATCCGGAAGATCGGCGATGTTGCCGAAGTAGACGTGGATGTCAGGGTTATCGCGGCGACCAATCAGGACCTGGAGCGGGCGGTCGCTGAAAAGCGGTTTCGGAAAGATCTGTACTTTCGCCTGAATGTTATCCAGATTCACGTACCTCCGTTGCGAGAACGTTTGGAAGATCTTCCGTTGCTCGCAGAGCATTTCATAAAAAAATACGCCACGAGGCACAAAAAGACGATTCAAGGAGTTGACCCGGCGGTTTTCGAAATATTTATGGATTACCCATGGAAGGGAAATATCAGAGAGTTGGAGAACGCTGTGGAAAGGGCGGTTCTCCTGGCGGACGGAGGGGTGATACGGGTTTCTGACCTCCCGGAAGGGCTGATGAGGCAAAGGGACCGGGACGAGAGCGGGGCCGAATCCCCCCTGACCCTGAAAGAGGCGCGGCGAAAGATGGAAAAAGAGATGATTCAGCGCGTCCTTCGAATCACGGGCGGGAACAAGAAAGAGGCCGCGGACGCCCTGGGGATCACCTTGCGATCCCTGCAATACAAGGTAAAGGAATATCGAATAAATATATGAAAGAAGGAAAATGAAAATGGCGGAGTCTCCCCTGATAAGCCGAAAGGATGGGGCTGTAACCACCCTTTTTCTGAATCGGCCAGATCGGCTGAATGCTATCACGGATGCCATGCTGGACCGGTTTGAAGAAGAACTTGCCCATATTCGAAAGGACACAACAACCCGTGTGGTCCTGATTCGGGGCAGGGGAAAGGGGTTTTGCGCGGGAGTTGAAATGAAAGGGGTGACCTATAACCCCCTCAACGCGAAGACGTTTCTGGAAAAATTGAATCGGGTCATTCATGAGGTCGAGATGCTGCCCCAGCCGACCGTAGCTGTGATTCATGGCGCCTGCGTGGCGGGAGGGCTGGAACTGACCCTGGCCTGTACCTTTCGCGTGGCGGCGTACCAGTCTAAGCTGGGGCTGCCTGAGACGGGCCTGGGGCTGGTGGCGGCAGCCGGCACCACGTATCGCCTTCCCAGGCTTGTTGGATACGGAAAAGCCCTGGAACTTGCCCTGATGGGACGGTTGATTGATGGAAGAGAGGCGGAATCCATCGGCCTGGTGACAGAATCGGTGGATGCCGACGCGCTGGATACCGCAGCCGCGCGCCTTGCCGAAGACCTTGGCCGAAGAGCCCCACTCGCCATGAGTTTTATCAAGGATGCCTTTGCCCTGAATGCCGCGCCGAATCGCGAGATGTCCAACATGCTGGAAATCCTTTTTGCCAGCGTCAATCATTTTTCAAAAGATAAGGTCGAGGGCCTGCAGGCCTTTTTCGAGAAACGCCCGCCGGTTTTCAGGGGGGAATAGGGCGGATGAGATGGGAGCGGGATGCTGTTGGGGGGCTGGCCGGGTTTGGGTTCTACCTGCCTGAGAAGGTCGTGCCGATTCGGGAACTTGCCAAGAAAGCCGGCGTGCATAAGATGGTTGTACATTTCGCGGGGGCTCGGACCGTCCGAGAGGCGGGGGACGATGAATACCCCTCGGACATGGCGTTGAAAGCCTCCAGGAGGGCCCTTGCTGACGCGGGGATTTCCCCGGATGAGATAGACCTGATTATTTATTGCGGGGCGGGCCTTCCCGATTACGTGATTCCCCAGACGGCAGGGCACCTGCAGCGCGCCCTGGGAGCCCAAAACGCCTTTACGTTCGACCTGGTTCAGGGGTGCAGTGGCATGCTGAGTGCCCTGCAGGCCGCGCAGGCGTATTTCGCGCTGGATGAGACGATAAACACGATTCTACTTGCTTCCGGGGATAAGTGGAGCCAGTTTACCCGGCATCACGTGGCCGATTCCGTTTTCTTTGGTGATGGCGGGGGCGCGGTGGTGGTTTCCAGAAAAAGCCGGGATTTTGTGCCCCTGGCGTTCAACATCATCACTGACGGGACCTATTACGACCTGTGGAGAATCGAGGCCGGCGGGACCCGGCACCCCATTTCCCCTGAGGCGCTGCGGAAGGGCTTACACCTCTATGACTGTTACGACAAGGGGACAGCCCATGGTATCTTCCGGGATATATACGTTCCAACCATCGTGCGCTGTGTCCAGGGAGCTCTGAACAAATGCGGCCTGCTTCCCCGGGAGGTGGCCTATTTTGATATGGTAAACGCGAATCTCAAGGTGCTTGAGGTGGTTGCCGAAGCCCTGGGTATCCCGTTACGCAGAACTTCAGCCAAGTATCTCATCCAGTACGGGCATTTTGGTTCCCACGATATCTTTTTTAACCTGGACATGGCGAGACGTGAGGGGCGTATAAAAAAGGGAGACACTGTCGTTTTGCAGAGTACCGGCGTGGGATTTACCTGGGCGAGCGCGGTACTTCGATATTGAGGGATCTATATAGGTCAGGTGTTGTCTGTTTCGAACCTGAAGTTTTAGCTTGCAATCTGGCTCCAAAAAAATTAACGGGACTGGTTCTATTTTTTTCTATCCGCTTGCAAAAAATATATTGACAGCGTATGATGTTCATATATAAGGGATTGCGCCGTTCCGTTTAATGGTCAAACAGGAGAATTCTGTTGGCCAAGACAGTAAAAGAAAAGTTTAGCGAAATTTGTTGCAAAGTTATCGAGAGCGTGACAGAAGGCGTGATCGCTGTCGATCTCAGCCATAAAATTCACTTTTTCAATCAGGCCGCGGAGAAGGTTACGGGTTTCAGCCGAGAGGAAGCGATGGGCAGTTACTGCTTCGATATTCTCCTTTCCAATATCTGCCAGGGGCTGTGCGTCCTGGACGAAACGCTGCGCCTCAAGCAGGGTGTGGTGAACAAACCCGCGATTATCATTAATAAAAAAGGAAAAGAGATCCCCGTCAGTATCAGTACCTCCCTTCTTACCGATGAGACGGGTCAGGTGATCGGTGGGATTGAAACATTCAGGGACCTTTCGGTGGAAGAGACTTTGAGGAGAGAGATTCAAAAATCCTACACCTTTGAAAATATGATCAGCAAGAATGTGGAGATGCAGAAAATCTTCTCCATCCTGCCGGATGTCGCGGAAAGCGGGGTGCCTGTCCTGATCCAGGGTGAGAGCGGCACGGGAAAGGAGCTCGTCGCGCGGGCGATTCACGATTTGAGCCCTGTCCGGGAAGGTCCCTTCGTAGAGATCAACTGTGCCGCGATTCCAGATACCCTTCTTGAAAGTGAATTTTCCGGGTACGTCAAAGGGGCGTTTACGGACGCGAGGATGGATAAGCACGGCAGAATCTTTCTGGCGGATGGGGGGACCCTTTTCCTGGATGAAATCGGGGAGCTTCCCACGCCGCTGCAGGCCAAGCTACTTCGGGTCATCGAAGACAGGGAATTGACCCCCCTGGGTGCCGTAAAACCCATCAAGGTCAATGTGCGGTTTGTGTCCGCCACGAATCGGGACCTCTCCATGATGATAGATCAGGGGCTGTTCAGAAAGGATCTCTATTTTCGCCTGAACGTGGCCAAGGTGACACTCCCTCCCTTGAGGGAGCGCCGGGAAGATATCCCGCTTCTCATTGATTATTTTATTGAGAAGCTCAATGTGGTTCGTAAAAAGGATATCGCCGGCGTATCGCCCGAGGTCCTTACGATTCTGATGCACTACCCCTTTCCCGGGAACGTTCGGGAGCTTGAGAATATCCTTGAATACGCCTTTATCCTTTGCAAGGGGAAGATTATTGAGACGGAACACCTGCCGAAAGAGCTGCTGGAAAAGGTTCCCCTGGACCAGGCGGTGGACACGCGGTCCCTTTCCCCGCTTGAAAGGTCGGAGGCCCAAACGATCCAGGAACTGCTTGGGCGGCTTGGCAGCAAAACGGAAGTGGCGAAAGAACTTGGTATCAGCCGCGTGACTCTTTGGAGAAAGCTGAAGCGCTTCGGCCTTACCGATTGAGAGGATTCCGCGCGGTTGCGGGCTTCAGGCAGGGGGTTTCGTCGCGTAAAAAAGAGTCAGTGAAAGTGTTTTTTTGCGTGGATGTTTCAACTGTGAATCTTTTTGGTGAAACACGTTTCATTCTTATACCATCCGGTTTCAAGCCTTTGATTCACTCCGTTTCTCTTATCAGTCTATATGTTTAATTATTCAGGTTAGTTAGAACACTCTTTCTCTTTTAGTCTCTTTCCTCCTTTGCTGGTATCCATTTTGCGAAAAGAAGGGCAGAGAAGAAAAGAGAGAAAGAAATGCGGGTAGCGGTGCCACTTTTCAATAACCGGATATCGCCTCATTTCTGTACGTCCGGAGAGGTTTTGCTGATGGATATCGAGGGCAAAAAAATTATCAGGCAGAGAAGAACCTACTGGGAGGAGCTGAACCCTTCGGAGAAGATAGGAAAATTGAAACAATGGGGTGTACATACCCTTTTATGTGGGGGGATTAACGCGTTTAATAAAAACCAGCTTCAGTCCCATGGCATAGAGGTTGTTTCGGAACTGAGGGGACGGGTTGAGGAGGTGTTCGAACGCTGGGTACGGCAATCCGGCCCGGGAAACACGTCTCCCGAGACCAGCCCGGATCCAATGCCTTCACCCCCACGCTAACCACAAAGAAGGAGGTGCGTAATGGGTACGAGAATGGATCAAATGAAACAGTTTGGTGCCCGTCAAGCCGCCCGGTTAATCACGGAGATGCTTCCGAGAATCAGTGATGAAAAACTGGCCTCTCTGGTCCGGCTCGGGCTCTGGTTGAGCAACGACCCGGAAGTTGTTGGCGCGGTTCAGAAGGTGTTGAAACTGATTGAAACCCCTCAGCATCCGACAAAGGAACTGTTCAGGAGGGTTTTGTTATATCTGACTCCCCGGCAGCGGGTCCGTCTGTTCGATACTCTTTTCAACCATGCGTTTTTTCTGGGTGGAAAACGGCGCGATTATGTTGAAGAACATGACGGTTTCCGGCCCCCCTTTATTATGATCCTGAGCCCGACCTATCACTGCAACCTGCGGTGCAAGGGGTGCTATACCCTGGGATACGGCACGCGGCCCGAGCTTCCTTATGAGGTGGTGGAGCGGGTTCTTAACGAATGTGAGATGCTTGGAATCAATTTCGTGACCGTCCTCGGGGGGGAACCCTTGGTCTATCCGCATCTTTTCCGGATGCTTGAATCGCACCCGAATATCTTTTTCCAGGTTTACACGAATGGAACGCTCATGACGAAGGAAAAGGCGAAACGGTTCGCGGACGCGGGAAACGCGGCGGTCGTTATCAGTATCGAGGGAGGTGAAAGAGAAACAGACGCCTGGCGTGGAAAAGGGGTCTACAAAAAGATTATGCGGGCGTTTGAATACCTGACCGACGCCAGGGTGCTGGTAGGCAGTTCCGCCACAGTCACGCGGAACAATGTTATGACCGTGTCTTCCATGGAGTTCATCGACAAGATGATTTCCCTTGGCTCCATCGCCCAGATGTATTTTCTCTACATCCCCGTGAACGGTATGGCCGACTTTTCCCTGATGGTGACCCCGGAACAGCGGAACCATTTACGGAAACAGGTCATCAAGATCCGGAACACGCGCCCCATTTTCGTTCTGGATTTCTGGAATGACGGACCCTACGTGCAGGGATGTATCGCCGGAGGCCGCCGATATTTTCACATCAACGCGAAGGGAGACGTGGAGCCCTGCGTGTACACACACATTGCTGTGGACAATATCATGCATAAGTCCCTGAAAGAGGTCCTCAACAGCCCACTCTTCAGGAGTATCCGCCGGCGCCAGCCGCATAATCCCAATCATTTGAGGCCCTGCATGATCATTGATAACCCCCATGTGTTGCGTGAAGTTATTCAGGAAAATCATCCCTACTTTACGCATCCGGGGGCGGAGGAAATCTACACGGTGAAAAGCAACCAGATGGATGAATACGCGGCGCGTTGGGGGAAACTCGCGGATGAGGTCTGGGAGAACGAGTATTATCCTGACGGGACAAGAAAGGTGGATCCATTTGAACTGGAGGAAGCGCGGACCGAGCCTGCTCCCGATCTTCAAGAATACGCCTCCCAATGTGGCGCGATGCTGGGTTAAACCAAGCGATAACTTCCTGATATGTTGACACATCCAGTTTCAAGTGGTAAAAGGTTACTACGTATAAATTTTCACATGGTATGGAGAGATCCAGGGGATTGTTAACGTTTCAACAAAGGAGGTAGTCTTATGAATTTTGCCGATTTTGGAAGGATTAATGCGCTTAAGTATCCGGATGAGGAATTTTTCATCGAATTGACGCAATCGAAGAACCTCAGAAGATCCCTGACGTGGAAGGAGTTCAACGAGCAGACCAACCGGGTGGCCAATTTCCTTCGGGAAAAGTTTGGTGTTCAGAAAGGGGACACCGTTCTGCACCTCCAGATGAACAGCATTGAATGGTACGTGACCTATTTTGGGGTATTGAAGACAGGTGCGGCGGTTGTACCGCTGAACTACCGGTTCGCCAGTCAGGATATCGAGTTCGCGGCAAACGCGACGGAGCCCAAGGCCTTTATCCTCGGCTCTGGATTTCTGCCCAAGGTTCAGCCGGCACAGGAAAACATGCCCAGCATCAAAAACTATATCTGCATTGGCGATACGGTCCCTGAAGATATGGTTTCCTATGAAGAGGTCATGAAGGCGAGCCCCGAGGATTTTGTGGCGGATGTGGATGACGACGACATGGCGGAGCTGATGTTTACCTCCGGAACGACGGGGGCACCCAAACCCGTCTGCCAGGCGCACAAGACCTTGTTCCAGATCGGCGTGGCGGTCGCCATGACGTACAATGACGGTTATGATACCACCTACCTGGCCGCGCACCCCTTTTATCACAGCGGCAGTATGTTCCTTTCGTTTCCCAGCTACATGGCGGGGGGAAAGATCGTGTGCACCCTGGATCTGAGCAAACCCAATTATCTCCTGGATGCCATTTCACAGGAAAAAATCACGAGTGGATGGGTGACGGTTCCCACCATGTCCGACACGGTGGAGGCGATCAAACGCGGGGAAATCGACCTGTCCAAGTATGATTTTTCCCGGACACGCTACATTGTCATCGGGGCCCAGCCGGTTCCCAGCAGCCTTTTCGAAGACATGAAACGCCTCTTTCCGTTCAAGACGGGGAACATTTACGGCATCACCGAGGGCGGTGGTGGCGGCTCGTTCAACCTTTATGACGAGGATGTTTTGAGGAAACCGGGCTCCATCGGAAAACCGACGTTTGGCGTCGAGGCGAAGGTGGTGGATTTTGAAGGAAACGAGGTGCCCGTGGGTGAAGTGGGCGAACTGATTTTCAAGGCCCCGCGCCTCATGAAGGAATATTACAAGAACCCCGAGAAAACGGCAGAAACCATTAAAGACGGATGGCTCTACACGGGTGACCTGGTCCGGAAGGATGAAGAAGGATATTACTACATCGCGGATCGCAAGAAAGACCTCATCATCCGGGGCGGCGAGAACATCTTCCCCGCCGAGATCGAAGATTTCCTGCACCGGCACCCGAAGATCGCGGACGTGGCCGTGATCGGGTATCCCCATGAGCGCCTGGTGGAGATCGCCATGGCCATCATCCAGCTCCATCCCGGGGAGACCATGACGGAACAGGAAGTGATCGATTTCTGTAAAGAGGGCGGGCTGGCGAAATATAAGTGGCCCGAGAAAATCGTGTTCGCCGAGGTCCCCAGGAACCCGAGCGGTAAGATTGAGAAGCCTAAGCTGAGAGAGAAATACATCGGGAAGAAGACGGCGATTCCGGTTTGAGAAGTGATGGATGAACAGAAAAAGGGAGGCCTTACGCCTCCCTTTTTTATGTGAAAGCGGGTTCTTTTCAGATGAGGACGATTTTCTGAATCATGTGAACCACCTCTTCCGGGTCGTCGATGATCTGAATGATGTCCATGTCTTCCGGTGAGATGGTCCCTTTGGGGATCATCTCCTTCTTGATCCAGTCAACCAGGCCGCCCCAGTAGTCGCTGCCAACCAGGATGACAGGAAAGGGACGGATCTTTTTGGTCTGAATCAGGGTGATGGCCTCGAACATCTCATCCAGCGTGCCGAAACCACCGGGCATGATGATGTACGCCACGGAGTATTTTATCAGCATGACCTTCCGCACGAAAAAGTACTGAAAGCTCAGCTTGACATTCGCGTACTCGTTGGGCTGCTGTTCGAAGGGCAGCTCGATGTTCAACCCGATGGACTGCGTGCCGCCTTCCACCGCGCCTTTGTTGGCGGCTTCCATGATCCCGGGGCCGCCGCCGGTAATGATGTTATACCCCTTTTTAGCGAGAAGGCGCGCGATGGTTTCGGCCTTGGAGTAAATGGGGTCGGTTCGTTTCAGCCGCGCGGATCCAAAGATGGCGATGGACGGAAAATAGTCCCCCAGTTTTTCAAACCCGTCGACAAATTCCGCCATGATTTTGAAAAGGCGCCACGACTCCTTGATGGTCATGTCGTCAATGATGTATTGTCTTTCATCCGGTAAAGGCATCAGTCCGCCTCCTTTCCTGTTTTGAGTATCTTTTCTCTTTCCCAGATATCTTCACGGATGTCATGAAGTACCGGGAAGTCTTTTCGAATTGTTTGGATTTCCGTTGGGTCAAACATGCAGGTCAGGAGAATTTCTTCCCGTTGGGCGTTACAGATGGTTTCTCCCCACGGGTTTACCACCATGGAGTGCCCGAAAAAGGTGTGTCCGTTTTCCTTGCCGATCCGGTTGACAGCCATGACGACCGCCTGGTTTTCGATGGCGCGTGCCCGCGCCAGTGTCACGAAATGCCTTTGCCTTGGATCCGGCCACTGGCTGGGCGCGAAGAAAAATCGCGCCCCTCGTGTGGCGTAATAGCGGTAAAGCTCCGGAAACCTCAGGTCGTAGCAGACTGACAGCCCCACGGGGCCATAAGGGGTCGACGTAATAACGGGATGGTTGCCCGGGCGCAGAAAACGGTCCTCATCCATTGGCCGGAAACGGTGGAGTTTCGTGTATCTTGCGACCTCATTCCCCAAAGGGTCGATCCAGACGAGGGTGTTTCCAACACCCCCGCCGAGAAGGGGCAGGATGTAAGAACCCGCGATAGACAGCCTGTTTTCTCTCGCCTGTTGAGCTATGGCGGGAAGCGCGTCCTTCTCGTTTATCTCTCCCCACCGTTTCGCGTTTTCCAGGTCGTAACTGCTGGTAAAGAGTTCGGGAAGGAGCAGCCAGTCAGCTCCGCTGGCGGCGGCGTTCTTCACCGCCAGGGAAACGGCGTCCAGGTTTGCCTTCAAGTCCCCTTTTTTCACATCAAACTGAAACAGGGCAACAGTCATGGGTAACGTGCGGGTCATAGCCTGACAAGCTCCACGAATTTTGGGTAGATAAGTTTCAGTCCGAGTCCTTCAAAGTGAATCAGGAGCTTCGCGTTCTGATCTTTGACTTCTTTCACCCGGATGATTCCTTTCCCAAAGGTGGGATGGATAACCTCTTGGCCCACGCGGAAGTCTCCATTGTCACCTGCGTCGTTGTCGATTTCCTCCCTGGCGGAAGAAGTGGGGTTTGCCGCCTGAACATGGGGCGAGGGGCGGGAAGAAACGCGGGGTCGGAATCTTGAGGTGTTTTTACCCACCACATGAATCTGATTTCGGGGGAGCTCGGACAGGAACCGCGATGGCCGGCGAAACGCGGCGTGTCCGTACTGGGAACGCTCATTGCAAAAACTCAAAAAAAGGCGCTGCCGGCTGCGCGTTATTCCCACGTAGAAAAGGCGCCGCTCTTCATCTACCTTGCTTTCATCCTGCAGGCTCCTGTCATGTGGGAAGAGCCCCTCCTCGAGCCCAGTGATGAAGACGACAGGGAATTCCAGGCCCTTGGCGCTGTGAAGGGTCATCAGGGTAACCCGCCCGGCGGTTTCATCGAGGGTGTCTGTATCGGTCATCAGGCTCACGTGATCCATGAAATCAGCCAGCGAGGGGGCTTCCGCTTCCTGCTCGTAGCTTTCCGTGGCGGTGATCAGCTCTTCCACGTTTTCGATGATAGCCTGTTCATGCGGGTCGCTGCTGCCGCGATAGGGGGTCAGGTAGCCCGATTCCGTGACCACACGTTCTATGAGCGTAGACGGGCGCCCGGTTTCGATATCGGAGCGCAGGCTTATGATCCATTCGTAAAAGGGGCGCGCCTTGGACTTCATGCGAAACCCCGGTTCTTCGCAGATACGTCCCAGGGCCTCCAAAATGGGAAGGCCGCGCTCATGGGCGTACGCCTCCACCTTGTCCAGCGTGCTCTTGCCGATCCCACGGGGCGGGGTACCGATGGCGCGCCGGAGAGAAAACACATCCCATGGATTGAGCAGGAGGCGAAGGTAAGCAAGGATGTCCTTGATCTCCTTCCGGTCGTAGAAGCGGAATCCTCCGAAGATCTGGTATGGAATGCCCCGGTGAATGAGCCGTTCCTCGAGCACGCGTGACTGGGCGTTCGTCCGGTAAAAAACGGCGAAATCATGCCACGGGTGCCCTTCTTCGCGGAGCGCCTGGATGGTCGCGATAACCCACCGGGCCTCATCGTCTTCATCCTCCGCCTCGTAGAGGGAAACGGGATCGCCCTCGGCGTTTTCCGTCCAGAGTGTTTTCTCGGTGCGCGCCTCGTTGTGCCGGATGAGGTGTGAGGCGCACCGCAGGATGGTTTTTGTGGAGCGGTAATTCTGCTCCAGCAGGATGACCTTCGCCTCCGGGAAATCCTGCCGGAACAGGCGGATATTTTCCTTGTTGGCGCCGCGCCAGGAATAGATGGACTGGTCGTCATCTCCCACCACGCAGAGGTTGCGGTGTTCAAGCGCGAGCAGCCGGACAATCTGGTACTGGATGAAGTTGGTGTCCTGATACTCATCCACCATGATGTGTCGGTAGAGGCGCCGAAAATGCGCCAGGGTTTCGGGGGAATGGTTCAGGAGGCGATAGGTGTTCAGCAGCAGGTCGGAAAAATCCATCGCGTTTAAGGCCTTGAGCCGTTTTTCGTAGGTGTCATAAATCTCCGCCACGCGTTTGCCGATGAGATCGAATGGGCCAGGCGTGAAGGCCTGGGCGGTAATTCCGTGGGCCTTGGCATGCTCGATCTGCCACATGGCATGCCGAATGGAAACGAGGCGCGTGTTGATGTCGAGGTCTTTGAAGATGGTTCTCATCAGCCGGTTTTGATCAGTGGCGTCGAGAATCGTGAAGGTAGGGTCGAGACCCATGGCTTCGCCAAAATCGCGTAGCAGCTTCAGGCAGAAGGCGTGAAAGGTGCTGACGGTAAGCTTCCAGGGTTGAATCCCGGTAATCTTGACGATGCGTTCGCGCATCTCCCGGGCCGCCTTGTTGGTGAAGGTCACGGCAAGGATTTCGGTGGGATGGACATTTGCCTCTTGAATCAGATAGGCGAACCGGTAGGTCAGGGTACGCGTTTTTCCGCTCCCTGCGCCGGCGAAAATCATTAAAGGACCTTCCGTGTGCGTGACCGCTTCCCACTGTTGCGGATTGAGAGGGTACACCGGCTGATTCATGCCGGTTACTATACATGAAATCGGTCAGGATTGAAACCCAAGATTCGCGATAGCGAGAGGTTAGAGATAGAAAAGCATTGAAAAACCTCGTTGATTCAAGTAGATAAGGATTATCATCAACAACCCTTACCGAACCAACGAGGTGAAAAGAATGATAAAACAAACCGTCTTAAAATTCAAGCTTGCCATCACAGACGAACCCCTCACCTCACATGCTGGACTGGCCCTGTTTGGGGAATTTGCCATAGGGGCAGGAATAAGAAAACATCTTGATAAGTATTTACCCGAGCCTGGCAGTGGAAAAGGCTATCTACCAAGCGAACACGTCTATCCCTTACTTTTGATGTTAACCGGGGGAGGCCGGTCTTTGGAAGACCTTCGTGAGATCAGGGAAGATAGAGGGTTACGAGAGATACTGGGATTAAAGCAGCTACCCTCCTCGGACGCCACGGGAGACTGGTTACGCCGGAGTGGGAATAATGGGTGTCTTAAGGGGCTGGAAAGCGTCAATCACCAGGTATTAAAAAGGGCCTTACAGAGAGACGGGATAAGGGCATACACCCTGGACATCGACGCCACGGGGATAGAAGCGGAAAAGGAGACCGCCAAGAGGACGTATAAAGGGTACAAAGGATACATGCCCATCGTGGGGCATTTGGCAGAAAACGGACTGGTCATAGGCAACGACTTTCGGGAGGGGAACGCCTCCCCCGGTTTAAGGAACCTGGAGTTTCTGAAGGCCTGTGAGAAGCAACTTCCGAAGGGGAAAAGGATTGGGGCCTTTCGAGCGGACAGCGCCTCCTACCAGGCAAAGATCATCAACCATTGTGAGGCCC
>WGDA01000156.1 GCA_015493505.1 Pseudomonadota bacterium
AGGGGGTCAACCCCATGCGGGCCTCCTTCGACGCCCATCGGCCTTATCCCGAATGGGAGAAGACCCCGGAATGGCGCCCCAACCGCATTCTGCACGCGGAGGGGGCCTTCATGATGCCCATCGGCCCCGTCTTTTCAGGGCACGCGGAGTCCGCCCACTTTCTGCTGGAAAGTGTCGGTGAAGACGTGACCCATACCATCCCGCGGTTTTTCTACAAATACCGGGGCGTGGAGAAGATGGCCGAGGATCTGCCGGTGGAGCAGGTGCTCCTGATGGCGGAACGGTTCTCCGGAAGCTCTGCCTTTGCCCATTCCCTCGCCTTCTGTCAGGCCGTGGAAGAGGTCTGCGGCACGGAGGTGCCGGCGCGCGCGCGTTCCCTGCGGGTGCTGTTCGCGGAGCTGGAACGCGTCCGGCACCATGTGGCGGCCATCGGGGGAATCTGCTCCTCCACGGCGCTGTCCGTGGCGGCCGCCCAGGCGCATATCCTCGAGGAGGAACTGCTGAGGCTGACGGGCCGGTTGACGGGGCATCGGTACCTCTTTGGCCTGAATGTCCCGGGCGGCGTGAGCCGCGATTTCTCTGACGATGACCTGACCGTTCTGGGCGTGGAACTGGAGGGTATCCTGGAGCGGTTGCGTGATCTTTACGAAAAGCTCCGGTTTACGAGTTCGTTCCTGGATCGCCTGGAAGAGGTGGGGACCGTCAGCCGGGAAGCGGCCATCGCCCATGGACTCGTGGGGCCGGTGGCACGGGCCTCCGGGATCGTCCGGGACCTGAGGCGGGTGCAGCCATACGCCGGGTATGATGAGACCCTTCAGATTCCTCGGGAAGAGGAGGGCGACGGATACGCCAGGCTTCGGATTCTGTTTCGGGAGGTCGAACAGTCGGTGGCGTTCTACAGGCAGGTGGCGTCGGCGTTGCCCTCGGGGGCAGTCACAGCCGCACCGTCCATGAAACCCGGCGCCGCGCTGGGATGGGCGGAGGCGCCCAGAGGGGCCACTTTTCACTGGGTACGGCTGGATGAAAACGGGCGCGTGACACGCTACCGGGTTATGACCCCCTCGTTTGTCAATTGGCACGGGTTTCACCTCGCCGCGGAAGACTTCGCGTTTCAGGACTTTCCGATCATCATGGCCACGTTTGGGCTTTCAAACGCGGAATGTGACCGGTAGGAGGATATCACAATGACCAAATGGGTTTGGAAAGGTGTGCGCACGGGAATCAAGACGACCGTTTATCCCGATGGGCAGGAGACGGCGCCGGGGATTTCTCCCGGCAGGCCCGTTTCGACTGAATGCGGGAGCCGGGAGGAGGCGCTGGCGCGTGTCGCGCTTTGTCCCGCCGGTGCCCTGCGGGGAGACGGGAACCGCGTACAGGCAGATCTGAGATCCTGTGTCCACTGCCTCCGGTGCCGCGGATCTGAAGGCGCCGGCATCGACTGGGAGGGTGGATTCGAATGGGCCCGGTGGACGAAACGGGGGACCCCGTTTGACAGGGCCTTTGCCCGGTCCATCCATATCCGGGTCGTGGACGCGGGGGCCTGCGGGGCGTGCATGAGCGAGATCAATCAGCTCAACAACCCCTATTACAACATCCATCGCCTGGGGTTTTTCATCACCCCCACCCCCCGGAACGCTGACCTTCTCATGGTCGCGGGTCCCCTGACGGAGCACATGGTCGACCCCCTGCTGAAAACCCACGAGGCCATGCCCAGCCCCAAGCGGGTCATCGCCGTTGGCACCTGCGCCCTGACGGGCGGCCCCTTTGGAAAGGGCTTCGCCTGCCGAGGCGGCATCGGGGAGGTGCTCCCCGTCGATCTGGAAGTGCCGGGCTGCCCCCCGCCCCCCCTCGCCCTTGTGCACGCGCTTCTCATGATATCCGGAAGAGAGGGCCGGGACACTTCAAAGGGAGGACGTTAAAATGACACAGACGGGTACGCTTCTGTTGCTCTTTTTTCTGCTGTGCCTGGCGGGAATCGTCATCAGCGCCATCACGCCGGAACGGAAAAATCCTCTGTCGCTTTCCGTGATCGCCAGTATCGCCTCTGCCATCCTGGTGTGGCTTAGTGGGGGGATCCTCCTGAGGGGACACGCATATTCCCTGCCGCTCTGGACGCTGGCGCCCTTTGGCCATCTGAGCCTGGAAATCAACCGGCTTTCCGCCTTTTTCCTCTGCGTCACGGGGATTGTCTTTTTGC
The DNA here is from genome assembly GCA_015493505.1 of Pseudomonadota bacterium. Classification (GTDB taxonomy): domain Bacteria; phylum Desulfobacterota; class S145-22; order S145-22; family S145-22; genus S145-22. Next base: position 2,198 of record WGDA01000156.1, read on the forward strand.
CGGTTTCCATCTTCTCCGCCGGGTACCTTCCTCGCTATCAGGAAAGATACAGCCTGAAGACCTTCTCGATCTTCTACTACCTCCTGCTGGCGTCTATCTCCCTGACCTTCATGGCGGGGGATATCTTCACCTTTTTCATCGGATGGGAGGCCATGTCCATCCTGAGCTATTTTCTGGTGAATTTCGAGCACGATAAGGAGCAGAGCACCCGCGCCGGCCTGACAATGCTGTTGATGAGCGAGGCGGGGGCGCTGGCGGCGCTCGTGGCCTTCCTCATCATCGCCAGCGTGTCCACCGGGATGAGCTTTGAGGCCCTGCGCGCGGGCGCCGGAGCCCTGGGACGCGAGGCCTGCTGGGCCGTGTTTCTCCTGTCGTTTTTCGGGTTTGGGGTCAAGGCGGGCCTAGTGCCTGTCAGCACCTGGCTGCACCGTGCCCATCCGGCCGCCCCGGGGAATGTGTCCGCCATCCTGTCCGGCGTGATCCTCAACATGGGAATCTACGGAATCCTGAAGGTAAACCTGGACATCCTGCCCGCCGCGGGGACCGGCAAAGGCCTGATCGTCATGATCGTAGGGACCCTCTCCGCGCTGGCCGGAATCCTTTATGCCACGCCGGAAAACGACATGAAGAAGATGCTGGCCCACAGTTCCGTGGAAAACATGGGGATCACCACGGCCGGCCTGGGGGCTGGCCTGGTCTTTGCCTCGACCGGCCACGCAGTGCTGGCGGGGCTGGCCCTGATCGCCTCCCTCTACCACATGGCCAACCATTCCATGTATAAATCCCTCCTTTTCCTGGGCGCGGGGACCGTGGATGCCACCCTGGGGCACCGGGACATGGATCGGATGGGGGGGCTCATTCGGCTGATGCCCTGGACGGCCTTCGCCTTCCTCATCGGGGCGCTTTCCATCGCGGCGTTACCGCCCTTCAACGGCTTCGTCAGCGAGTGGCTGACCTTCCAGTCCCTGCTCCAATGTTCGGTTCTCTCGTCGCGGGCCGTCAAAATCGTCTTCGCGCTCTGTGGCGCCGGGTTGGCCCTGACGGCGGCACTGGCCGTGACCTGTTTCGTCAAGGCCTTCGCCATGAACTTTCTGGGCAAGGCGCGAAGCAAGGCGGCCGAGACCGTCAAAAAGGTCAGGCGGTCCATGACAGTCCCCATGCTGATTCTTGCTATTGTTTGCTTCTTGATGGGGATCCTGCCTACCTACATCATCCCGGTCATCGACCACACGGTGCAGCCCTATGTCCATACCAGCACCCTGAACCAACTGGTCCCGCCATTCTTTACCGCCGGCAAGGGAAACGAGGTTCTTCCGAAGGCCTTTGTCTCGGACTTTCATAAACTGGGAGCCCAAATCGGGAGCCAAGCGCTGCCGGGGCGCGGCCTGGTCATCATGCACCGGGGCGGGAAGAAGAATCCGGTCATCTTCGCCATGTCTCCCTCCTACACGGTGGTGGTGCTGTTCCTGCTACTGGGGGGTTGCTTTATCCTCATCCGGCTTCTGACCCGGCGCCGGGCCGTGGCACGCCGTCCTGCCTGGGACGGGGGCGTGCGGGTCCTTCTGCCGGAGATGACCTATACCGCCACCGGATTTTCCAACCCCGTCCGCGTCATCTTCAACGGTATTTTCAAACCGACCACGGTTCTGAACTCACGGGAGGCCATTCACCGGCATTTCCAGAGCGCCATTAAACGGGAACAGGTTGAAACACACCTGGTGGACCGGATTTTTGGGCGTCCGGTCATCAGGGGAGGGCGCGCTCTGGCGAACTGGCTGGGGCGGATGCACACGGGGCGCGTGAACGCGTATGCCGCTTACGTGCTCGGGGCCCTGCTGGTGGTCCTGCTGGTTCAGATGCTTCTGTTCTGAGAGGGGGCGGTTACCCGAACCGCTCGCTTCGCCAGACGTCCGCCACCGTGTGATACCCCCGCTCTTCCCAGTATCCGGGGATGTCTCGGTCCACGAACTCGATGGCCGTCACCCATTTCACGCTCTTGTAGGCGTACCGGTCGGGCACGATGAGGCGCAGGGGATAACCGTGTTCCGGGGGGATGGGCTCGCCGTTTCGTTCCCACGCGAGCAGGGTGTCTTCCGCCATGAGGCACGCCACGTCCACCTCGGAGGTGTAACCTCCATGAGAGTGAATGACCGCATATCTGGCCATTTCGAGAAGTTCATCCGGGGCAACGATATCACGCACCCGGACGCCTTTCCATGTATTATCGGGGACGGACCAGGTTTCCACACAATGAAAATCCCGCCGGATCTCCACCGCGGGCAGGGACCGGATCTCGGGAAAGGAGAGCGATCGCGGGGCCTTGACCAGCCCCTTGATCGTCAGGGTCCAGGTTTCTGGATCGATTTCCGGCATGGATTCGACGCTGCGAACCGGCCATTTCGGGATGAAGCGCTGTCCCGGCGGAACCTTTTTCATCGCTTTCTCCTTTTGCGTTGTTTCTTGTCTGCCGTCGCGGGGGTGCCCCCCTTCCACCTGAACCAGAAGAGGCCCGCACCCGCGAGAATCATCAGCGCGCACAGGACCTGCCCCATGGTAAACGGCCCCAGGACGAACCCCAGTTGGGGATCCGGCTGACGAAAGAACTCGATGATGAAGCGAACCACGCCGTAGCCCATCAGATAGAGGGAAAAGAGCGCGCCGTCGCGGGTGACCCTTTTCCTCAGGGGCCACAGGACACAGAACAGGAAGATCCCTTCGAAGAGGGCTTCATACAACTGGGAGGGATGGCGAAGCTGGTGAGTGGGGTCCAGAGGGAAATACATGCCCCAGGGAACGGTGGTCACGCGGCCATAGAGCTCCCCGTTGATAAAATTGCCGATGCGGCCGAAGGTGTACCCCAATGGGATGGCGGAACTCATCAAATCGGCCAGGTGCCAGAAATTGACCCTGTGTTTTCGGCAGAAGATCCCGGTGCCCAGCAGTACGCCAATGACACCGCCATGGTAGGACATCCCGGAAATTCCGGTGTAATGAATGCCGTGATCAAACTCGATGGGGAGAACGATCTGAAGGGGATGGGTGATGTAATAATGCCAGTCATAGAAGACCACATACCCCAGCCGCCCCCCGATGAGCACCCCGAGGATCGCCCAGATGAAATAGGTCTGGAGCAGGTCTTGCGTCAATGCAACCTGTTCGTGCTTGATGCGATAGGAAACGAGCAGATAGACCGTTGAAAAGGCCAGCAAGTACATGAGGCCGTAGTAGCGAACCTGGAAGGAACCGATATGGAAGATATAGGGATTCAGGTGTTCCGGGATGTGGGCCCACCACGCAGGCATGAGGAAAAACTCCTTTATTTTGTTCGGTGATATTAGCGCGAATCCGTTGAAAATGGAAGGAGAATGTGGACGCGGCGACGTGCCTCGGTTACCCGGGGGACCCTTTCCCTTTGCCCGCGTTCCGATCCCGGGCGGGGATATCCAGAAAATCCGGGATGGCGGGCCGGTACCTTACGGTCTTCAGGGTTTTAGCCCCAATCTGGATCGCCTCGGTGGGGCAGTGATGGATACATCGGAGGCAGAGGTCGCAGTGATTCCCGAAGAGAATCTTTCCGTCTTCAAGGCGGATGTTTTCTTCAGGGCAGGACCGCACGCAGAGGAGGCAGCGCGTGCATCGGTCCGGCAGGACATGATACCCCTGCTTAAAGACCTGGTAATCTCGCGTGATGAGGTGTTCCATTGGTTTCACGATCCGGTTTTCCAGGGGCGTGTACCATTTGGAACGGGGAATGGAAATTTTCTCCGTGTTAAAGACGTCCTGAACGAAGCGATCGATTTTTCGGTCCAGGTGCCGGGAGTGCATCTTTTTAATGAGTTTTTCCGTCCACGAGCCTTTCCGGGCGAACAGGATCAGGGCGTCCGTCCCTGGCATGAAGGCTTCGAAATGAACCGCGGGAACCACTCCTGACGCTACGCACCGCGAGAGGACCTCCCGGGCCACGTTACCGGAATACATCCCCTTCGTGCAGAAGGTGAACACCTTCCGTCCCCGTTCCTGCAACTGCCCGATGGTATCGAAAACGATTGCCGGCGTCTTTCTGAAATAGATAGGGAAGCCGATTCCAAGCAGATCGAATTCCGGCAGGGCCCGTATATTCAGTGCCCGCCTGATGCGTTCGAAAAAGACAGCCTCGTAATCTTCCCGCCGAGCCAATGTGTTGCGAATGAGTGTCGCGATACATTCCGTGTTGCCGGCCCCGGAAAAGTAAAGAATGCCCACCCGGGTTTTATGTGAGGGGTTTTTATCCCATGTCATGTGAATCACGGGGTGAAAAATGGTCGGGACGACTGGATTTGAACCAGCGACCCCTGCGTCCCGAACGCAGTGCTCTACCAGACTGAGCCACGTCCCGATCCTGCCGCGTGTCTATCATAAAACATGAAACGGGTCAACACTTTTGAAACTCCCCAGGGACGTTTCGAGCTATCAGTATGTGATGGAGAACCCCTGGTACTCCGGAAAGTCATCCAGCACGTGGCTTACAACACCCTCTACCCGCGCCCCCGGGGGTCCCTCCCGGCACCAGGCGATGAAGTCGTCAACGGCGGCAACATCGCCAACGGCTACGGCTTCGACACGACCGTCGGGGAGGTTTTTGATCCAGCCGGCGAGGCCGAGACGCGTGGCAACCTTCTGCGCCGTGTAACGATAGAAAACCCCCTGGACCCTTCCCGAAATCAAAAGATGAACCGCCTTTTTCATTTTAGAACCTTCCCCTTCCGTGCCTGTGCCGCCCGCCCCGTTTCCCGGCACGGAAAGCTCCGAATGAGATTCCAAATGGCTGCCTTGAAGGCCTGTTGGCGGAATAGGGTTGAAAAGAGGGGTGTATCATGGTGATGGCGCCCTTGGGGCAGGCCTCCACGCAGTCACCGCACGCGCGGCAACGTCCCTCACGCACGTAAACTTCCTTCCCTGCGAGGTAAATCGCCTGGGTGGGGCACACCTCCGCGCATTTGCCGCAACCGACACACTTGGACTTATCAATGGTAATCATGCGCTGCCTCCTCGTTTGACGATCATGGCCCCCTCTTCGACGCCGACGTGGCGGGCTATGATCCCGCACTTTGCGCGAAAAAGGAAAAAGACCCGCTCATCCGCTTCGTCGCTGAGGCCCTCGTAATTCCCTTGCCCTTTTGAAAGAATGATATCCGCCTGACGGTAAACATCAAGGAAATTCTGATTCGCCTTTTTCAGAATAACTCCCGGTGTTCGGTTCCCAGAAGAAATGGCCCGGACAAACGGGGGAACCCCCACTTCCTTCACGTCTTCAAGCGTCACGTCGTTGATAATGGGAACTTCACGGACGGCGATATGCAGGGCGATGTCCGGGAAACGGTCGTGAATGGTTTCCAGCAGGAGCCTGTCCAGCACGATTTCGCCGGAGTTATCCGCGAGAAGAAGCAGGGAAGAGGCACGGGGAAGTGTGGAGAGCAGCACCTTCGAGTCATCGATGGCAAGAGGATTGTGGAGGGTAGCGAGGGTTTCATCCTTCAGATTTTTTAGGTGGTTTTTCGGCACCCCGAAATCGATGCTGTTTCCGATGATGGACAATCGAATGGCCGTTTCGATGGGCATGTCACTTTCTTCCACGAGGGCCTTGAAGAACGGGTAGAGGGAAAGTGCGTGCCGGTTCGTCTCATGGCGGACAGGGGCGTAAGGATCCGGAACGCCTGTTTTTGCCGCGACGAGGGGATAGATAATCTCTGCCATTTCGACTGGCTTCATCCCAGGCTGGAACGCGGCAATCTTTTTGCACGCGGCGATCAGGACGTCCCAGCGCAGGGACTCATCCCGGGTGGAAAGGTCCGTGGCGCGCAGCGCCTGGAGCGCAAAGCAGGGGACGCATTCAGGGTAAACTTTCATGGATTTTTATTTATCAGAAGGTATTGGTAAGGACACGATCATCTCGTCCACGGTCGCAACGTCTTTTAGAAACGTCGTAACCCCCTTTGATTCCAGGGAGTGGCGGGATTTTTTGCCCATGGCACTCGCTGCGAAGATATCGCAGTCCAAAAGCAGCTCACGGATTTCTTCCGGGTGGGCGTGATCGCCCCGTTCCGCGATGGGGTTTTCCCTCATTTCATCTTTAATCCATTGATTGCCGTCAAATTTACAGATTAGGAAAAAAGGTGATTGCCCGAAATGGTCTTTCCAAAGCGTTTTCCCGTCGGGGGTGGCTATGGCGGCTTTCAAGTCTTATCTCCCGTTTTTTTTGCTGGAATTTCCCTTTCCAAACCCCGTAACCACGTAGGTCCCGCCGGCGTGGGGATCGCGTGTCAGTTCAATAATCCCGAATTTTTCCGCGTCCAGGAGAAAATCGCCAAAGGAGGAGTATCCGTACACCCCCTCGTCAAAGGAGGGCTGTTTTCGTTTCATGGTGTCCTTGATCATGGAGGAGTAGAGAATCTCTTTATTCTCCCGGATCAGGGCCTGGACCGTTGAGACCAGAAGTTCAAAAGCCGGTTTCTTTTCATCCGGAACCCGGTCGAGCACCGGTGGGGTGCCGATGGAGGGGCGGGTCAGGTCGTCATAAAAGATAAATTCGTCGCAATTGTCCACCAGCAGGTTCGAGGTGGAATTCTTCAGCCCCATCCCGATGACGGACTTGTTGTTCTCACGCAGCTTGGAAACGAGGGGAGAGAAGTCCGAATCTCCGGAGAAAATCACGAAGGTGTCCAGATGCTCCTTCGCGTAGCAGAGGTCCATGGCGTCTACCACCATGCGGATGTCCGCGCTGTTTTTACCCGTCATCTGCCTTTTTGGGATCTCTATCAGCTCGATAGCCGCCTCATGAAGTTCCTTCTTGTAATCCGGGTACTGATCCCAGTCCGCATAGGCCTTTTTCACGATGATCTTCCCTTTTTCAAGCAGGCGTTCCAGGACGATGCGGATGTTGAATTTCTTTTTCTTGACCTCTTTGTCTTTTCTCAGGCCCAGGGCGATGTTGTCAAAATCGATGAAAAGCGCGAGGTTTTTTTCATCTTCAGGTGATTTGTTGTACATGGTCGTGTTCTCCTTTCCTGATAGCCTATCATACGTGATTTTCACACGGGGTCAAGGGTTTTGGGAAAGGTGTGATGATGGAGAGGGTTTCGCTTCACGGTTGTTGAATTTCCGTGGAGGCAAAAGGGCGGTTACACCTGTTTTGACCAACGTTTCTTACTGGAAAATGGGAGGGTTTTTTCACAATCACAGGTTTTTTTAGAAAATTTTTTCAAAAACTCGCATTTTCCCCTTGACAAACCGAAAAAATGAGGTATGTTAGTTATCAATAACTAACAATATGAGGGGGGCGGCGTGACAAGAAAAGAGGAAATCGTTCAGACATGTATGGATATCTTCATGGAGGAGGGCATGAAAGGCCTGACCATGAAGGCGATTGCTGAGCGGATTCGTATCTCCGAACCCGCCATCTATCGGCATTTTCGGAACAAGCAGGCCGTGATGATTGCCATGATTCAGCACATCCGGGACGAACTGTTCAAGAGGGTGGACGATATCGCCACGCGCCCCATGCCGGCCCACGAAAAGCTGAGAAAAATTTACGACCACCATCTGTTTTATATCAAGGAGAAACAGGGTATTACGGTGGCGCTGCTTTCTGAGTCCTTTTTCTATCAGAATAAGGAAGCCCGTCGGCAGATGCTTTTTTTTCTGAATGATTATCTTGGACGTATTCGAGCAATTATCGCCCTGGGGATCGAGAAAGGAGAAGTCAGTGAAACGGTGAACCCCTATGCTGCCGCAGTGCTTTTTCTCGGATCCCTGCAACATCTGGTGACCATTTTTCGGCTGACGGGGGATGAGAGGGAGGTCAATCTTATCGCCGATGACGTTTTTCAACAATTCAGGAGAACACTTATGGAGGGAACGCAAAAGTGAGAAAATGGCTGATTGGTCTTTTGGCGTTTTCAATGATTGTGTCGACGCGCATTCCCTGCCGCGCCGGCGAGGTTCTGACATTGAAAGCGGCTATCCAGGAGGCGTTGAAAAGCAATCCCACCGTCCAGGCTTATCAGAAGCGCCTGGCCCTTGCCGGGTTGAAGATTAAAATTGCCCGGACTGTTCGCTGGGGGGAATTGAAGGGAGGCGCGGGTCTTCATAAATCTGAAGACGACCTGGTTGCCACGCCCATGACGCCCCGGAGGATGAGGACCGGTATCCAGTTTGACGATACCCGGTGGGGGTTCGATCTGACTTACCGCCTCCCTATCTACCTGGGGGGAAAGATTCCTCTTTCCATCGACATTTCCCGTCTCAATGAGATTTCTGTACAGCTCGCGCTGAAACGGCTCAGGGCGGTTATCCGCCATAATGTTACCGAGGTCTATCACGCCATTCTTGCCCTGAACGGGGAGGAGAAGGCGGTGCTGGAAAACCTGAAGTCTCTACGCAGCGTGCTGAAACATACGGAGCTCGCTATCTCGCAAGGAAAGTTCCCACCGGTGGACCGCTACAAGATTCAATATTCCATCCAGCGATGGACCGCTGAAGAGGATCGCATCATCGATCAGCGGGAGGCGTTGAAGATAGCCCTTCAGACACTCATGGGCAGGGAGAACGTGGACGCGGACGTGACACTCGCCCCGATCAGCCTGCCCGAGAACGTCACCCCGCTGGTGGAAAGCGTGACAGAGCTCTACAAACGGGCGATGGTCACACGGTCCGACCTGGCCGCCCTCGAAAATCAGGTGAAGGTGGCCAAAAAGGAGGTCGGGATTGCGAAGGCGGACCGGCTGCCGGCCATCTACGCCACGGGTGTGATGCAGACTTATGACGGGGATGATATCTCCGGAACGGAAGAATGGGACGTGGGCGTGCGGCTGGAGTTGCCCATTTTCGACGCCGGGAGGCGCCGCACTCAAGTCGAAGCGGCACGCGTGAAGGTCCTGGAGGAGCGCATGCGGGTATTTGAGCTTCGCCAGAAGATTATCAAGGAGGTCGGGGAAGCCGTCAAGCGGGTCCGGACGACCGAGGCGCTGATCAAGAGCTACCGCTCCCAGGTCAAGCTTGGGAAAGAGGTGGATCGGGTGGAGACCTTGAAATACGAAAACGGCGCCGGCGATATCGATGATATGTTACGGGCCAAGGCGGAATTGGCCTATTCCAACAGCCAGTTGGCGGCGAGTATGTATCAGTGGCTGACCGCGCGGTCCTATCTTAATCTGGTCTTAGAGGAGGAGGTAAAATGAAACGCGTCTTAAAGATTGTTATCGTCATCATTCTGCTGGCCGCCGCCGTTGTGGGGGGGAGAAAACTTATCATGAAACGACGGGCGGAACTGATGAAGGAGAGGGCGGTTGTCCATTATCCCCTTCCCGTCCTGGTGGCAAAGGTGAGGAAGGCCAATTTTGTGGAGACCGTGCGATATCTGGGTAAGGTCGACTCCAACGGCGTGATGGATCTCAAGGCCCGAATCAGTGGGCAGGTTCTGCGCCGCGTGCACCTCGAAGGTGACCCCATCAAAAAGGGAGAACTCCTCGTGGCGCTGGACAGCCAGAACAACGGTACCGTTCGGGAATTGAAGGCGCAGATCGCGGTGTTGCGATCAAAAATCGCGTCTCTAAAAATTCAGAAAAAGAACCTTGCCGCGATCTACAAGCGTGATACCGTTCTGTACAAGAACGGGGCCATATCGGAAGAGGCCTGGGAACTGAGCGAGAACCGGCTGGCGGCCGTCGAGGGGCAGATTACGTCACTAAAGAATGAGATCGAGACCATCCGGACAAAATTGAGCTATACCAAGATTACCAGTCCATTCGACGGGGTCCTGTCCCATTATTACGTGAAGAAAGGGGATGTGGTTTTCCCCGGCCAGGCTATCTGTCAGATTATCCGAAAAGGGAGTTTCAAAATCAAAGTCGAGGTGACGCCAAGCGACCTGAACCAGATCGCGGTGGGGTCTCCCGTTCAGGTAGGTGATCTGGCCCTGAAGGTTTCGCGCGTCTATCCGGCGACGGCGCCTGATTCTCTTGCCATCATCGAAGCGGATTTTGGAAAGGTCCCGTGTCCCTATAAGGTGGGGGATGTCATCCCGGTTAAAATCCGGACCCGTGTCCTGCCAGACGTGTGGGTGGTTCCGGTGGAGGCCGTGTTGCATCAGAAAAACAAAGCGATGGTCTTTAGCGTGGTTGACGGGAAGATCGTGCCGGTAGAGGTGTCTGTCCTCGCGACGGGATTCACGAGTACCGCCCTTTCATCGAAAGGATTGAAAGAAGGTCTGCCGGTTGTTTGCGCCCATGAAAGCCGCCTGATGGCGCTGTATAAAAATCAGGCCGTTAAGATTATCGGGCAGTTTACCAGGGAGGCGCTGCGATGAATATCGTCGAAGGGTACCTGAAAAAACCTTACCTTGTCATGACGTTTATCCTGCTGGTGGCGATCCTCGGGATCTTCGGGTACCACCGGATGGACTGGGCGCTTTTCCCGGACTCCAACCGACCCCAAATCGCCGTAGTTACCGTGGAGCCTGGTGCGTCGTCGAAGGATGTGGCCAACGACGTGACGCGCCCCATCGAGAAGGAGCTCGCCACGATTGACGAGCTTCGTCAGGTTACCTCAACCTCAAAGGATGAGGTTTCGGTTGTGCTGGCGGAATTTGAATATTCCAAAGGCCTTGAAGCCGCGGCCACGGATGTCGTCGCTTCCCTCCAAAAAGTGAAGCCCCTCCTACCCCGCGACATCCGTGAGCCGCAGGTCTTCAAAATCAGTGACGCCACCGCCCCGACCATGACACTGGCGGTGTTCCCCAAAAAGGGGAGCCATTACGACATGGCCATGGTCAGGGAGCTGGCGGACAACGAGATCAAGGAAGCCCTGCTTCGCCTGCCGCACGTGGCCAACGTTGAAGTCTTTGGGGGATACCAGCGGGAGGTGGAAATCCTGGTGGATCCGAACAGGCTTCACAAGTATCGCTTGACCCTCGCGGATGTCATCGCGGCTGTCAAGCATGAGAACCTCAATATCCCCAACGGCCTGATGGTGAATCGCCACCACCAGTACCTGATAAAAACCTCCGGAGAGTATTTTGCCATCGACCGCATCGGGAATATCGTCCTTGGGGGCGGGGGAAAGGAACCGGTACACCTGAAAGACGTGGCCACGATCAAACGGGGGTACAAGGAACGAACCTCCGCGTACCATGGCGACGGAAGGCCCGCCATCGCCCTGAATATCCTCCGCGCCTATGGGGGCAATACCCTGAAGACCATCGAATCGGTCAAAAAGTTCCTTCCCCAGCTAAAGAAGCAATACCCGGGGCTCGATTTCAAGATTACCGACACGCAGGAAAGGATTATCCATCTCAGCATCAAGAACATGATGGGAGCCCTGAGGGATGCCATCATCCTGACGGTTATCACCATTTTTCTGTTTCTTGGGGATTTCAAAGGGGCGGTCATCACGGGGATCTCCATCCCCTTTACTTACGTCATGACTTTTGCCCTTATGTGGCTGTTTGGGTTTGAATTCAACATCGTGACCCTGACGGCAGTCATCGTCGCTGTGGGAATGCTGGTGGACGACGCTATCGTGGTGATCGAGAACATCGAGCGGCATTACCACGAGGTGGGTCAGCCGCTGCGCCAGGCCGTGCTGGACGGCACCAACGAGGTTATGCTGGCGGTTTTCGCCGGGACGGGGACGAACATCATGGTTCTGTTCCCGGTCCTCTTTATCGGTGGATATGTCCAGACGGTTCTGCGCCCCTTCTGCGCCTCGTTGATTGTCGCGCTCATCAGTTCCTACTTTGTCTCCATTACCCTGATCCCCCTGGTCGCGCCGTATATCCTCAGGGGGAAACAACACCGAATCGAGCGCTGGATCAAGCGCGCCAGCGACGCCATCGTTCATCCCATCCAGGATTTTTTCATCGGTGTTCTAAGGGTTGGTTTGCGCCACAAGTTTATCTTTCTGTTAATTGGCGCGATTGCGTTTGTGATAAGCGCGCGCCAGATGAAGACCACCATCGGGCGGAACCTGATGCCACCCATGGACACGGGGATAGTTAAGGTCGCGTTTGAGGTGGAAAACAATCGTTCCCTTGCCTCGACAGAGAAGATTTTATCACAGATAGAGTCCGGTATCATGAAGATACCGGGTGTGTTGAGTATGTCGAGCACGCTGGGGTCCGAACCGGGCGTGGTCAGCTTTGGAAGGGGCAAAAACCCCCAAGAGGGGGCCATCACAATTAACATGATAGACCGCTTTCACCGGAAGAAGACCATCTGGCAGATTGAGGAAGAGATTCGGCAACAGGCCCATCACATTGAGGGATTGAAATACCTGCACGCCTATGACTTTGGCGCCACACCCCTTTCCACCATCCTGGCGCCGGTGGACGTGATGATCAGCGGACCGGACCCCCGAGTCCTCGACCGACTGGGAAACGAGGTCTATAAACGCCTGGAAAAAGTGCCAGGCCTGACGTCCATTTCGCGCACCTGGGACATGAACAAGACCGAGATTCAACTGGTGGTCGACTCCCTGAAGGCGCGGTATTACGGCCTGGATCCCTTCACGATTTCGCAGCAGGTTGGGATTGCCCTGCGGGGGATTCCCGCCAGTATCTTCCGGGTTCCCAATGAAGACGGGATTATTATGCGGATCCGTTATCCCTATTCCGTGAGAAGCAACCTGCAACGGCTGAAACAGATGTATATCACGACCCCGAAGGGGGAGTTGATCCCCTTAAAGCTGATCGCCCATTTTCGCAAGGCGCATGTCCAGAGCCTGATTACGCACCACAACCTATTGAACGTGGTGGATATCGACGCCTACCGCGCCAAGGCACCCATCACCTTCCTGCACGGTGGCATCGTAAAAGCCTTGAAAGGATTGCCAATTCCTGACGGGTACAAGATTCACTATGAGGGGGCCGTCAAACAGATGAAGGAATCATTTGGCCGGTTGGGCATGAGCATGACCATCGCTATTTTTCTGCTCTACCTCTCGCTCATTCCGACCTTTAAATCCTTCGTCAATCCCATCGTCATCATGGTGGCGATTCCCCTGGCCCTGATCGGAGCGGCGTGGGGGATGCTCATTGCGGACAAACACGGGTGTATGCCGGCATTCATGGGGTTGATCCTGCTGGCCGGCGTGGTCCTGAAAAACTCCATTTTGCTGATAGACTTTATCCTGGAGGCGCGGGCGCGTGGAGAATCCCTGCATGAAGCCATTGTGGGCAGCGTGCGTGTCCGAACCCGCCCCATCCTGATGACGGCTGGCACCACCATTGTGGGGATGCTGCCCATCGCCCTCGAGTGGGCCATTGGCCTGGAACGGTTATCTCCTCTTGCCGTGGTCGCCTCTGGAGGCCTGCTGGTCGGAACCTTTCTGACCCTGGTGTATTTCCCGATTCTCTACACGCTGATGGAGGAGGTCAAAGGCTTCTTCGTGAAGGCGAAGAGCTGAGATTCGAGGACAGAAGAAGAAAAAGGGGAAGGATGCCTGAAGCACCTTTCCCTTTTTTTGGAGTTTAATACGCCACAGCTCGCTTTAGAATGGATTTTTGACTTGTCCATTAACGCGTAGGGACGCCAGTTTCCGCCAGGTCCCAGAACAAGCCTGCCATTACGCGTAGCCCTTCACGGATGATGGGGACCAGAAGGTGTTCGTTTGGGGCGTGTTGGGAACAGCCGGCATAGGAGTGGGGAATCCAGAGGGTCGGCAGGCCGAGAACCTCAGAGAAGGCCTCGTTGGGGATACTGCCGCCCAGGTTGGGAAGAAAATCAACGGGTTGGCCGGTGGTGCGGCCAAGGGACGCCATCGCCCACGCGACCCAGGGATCGTTCGGGTCCATCCGTGTGGCGGCAAACAGGCTGTCCCGGACGGGGCGTGCCTCCACCGTGTCGAATCCCTTTTCCCGCAGACGCCGCCGGATGACATCGAGAAAGGTATTTGGATCAGACCCTTTCACGTATCGCATGTGGCACCGGGCCCACGCCTCCGAGGGGATGGCATGCACCGGGTTTTTCGGGTCCCCACAGGAGATGGCCAGGACCTCCAGGGTATTCCAGCCGTATACCTTTTCCTCCGGTGTCAGTCCCGGCTCTCCCCACCAGGGGTCAATGGCGGGATCCGTTTTTTCAGGGATTTTCAGTTTTCGGATGGCCGTTCGAACGGGTTCGGGAATTCCGTCCGGTTTGAGCCCATCCACCAGGATGCGCCCTTTTTCGTCAATCAGGGCGGCAATGGCGTTGGCCAGGATGACACCCGGATTGGCGAGTAGCCCGCCCCAGTTTCCGGAATGATGCGCTCCATCCCGCAGTTTGACGACAAGGTCGAAGTTGAATACCCCCCGGCTGCCCCCGTAAAGGGTGACCCGGTCAGGGGTCACGCGGGGCCCATCCGAGGCGATGAGGACATCCGCCGCGAGGAGGCCTTTCTTTCGTTCACAAATCTCACGGAGGCCCGGGGATCCCATCTCCTCTCCCGTCTCAATCAGGACGGTCACGTTGAATCCCAGCTTGCCCCCCGCCTCGAGGAGGGTAACCAGGGCGGCCAGGTTGATGGAGAACTGACCCTTGTTGTCCGCGGTTCCCCGGCCATACCAGCGGTCCTCACGCGCTGTCAGCCGCCAGGGAGACAGCCCCGGTTCCCACTTCTCCTCCATGCCCCAGAGGACGTCACCGTGGCCATAGATCAGGACTGTGGGGAGAGACGCCTTTTCCACACGACGTCCCACGAGAAAGGGGCACCGGGGCAGTGCGGGGTTTTCCAGAATTCGGGTGTCGAAGCCGAGAGACGCCAGGGCGGGGGCCATTTCTTCCCCAAGAAATTTTCTGATCTCGGGCGCCCGGGCCTCGTTCTGGCTCTCCGTCGGATAGGCCACCCGGCGGGCGAGGGTCGCGAAGAAGTCCCCGCTTTTCAAGGCCTCTTCCGCGCGGCGGATAACGTCTTCCCTGGTCACGCCGTGCCTCGGGGCGGACCGGGGAAGTGGCAGGCGACCTTTCGTTCACCGTCGATCAGCGTTTCCGGCAACGTGGTCCTGCAGAACTCTTCCGCCCGCGGGCATCGCGGGTGAAAGCTGCACCCCGGTGGCATATCGATGGGGTTGGGGTATTCCGCGTCGAGCCGAACCTCGGGCAGGCCTTTGTCCGGATCCGGGGTCAGTACCGACGCCAGCAGGGTCTGGGTATACGGATGAAGAGGGTCGTTGAAGATTTCAGCCGCGGGCCCCTGTTCCACGATCCGTCCCAGGTACATGACCGCGACCGATGTGGCCAGGTGCTCTACCACCGCCAGGTTGTGGCTGATGAGGATATAAGTCAGCCCCAGAGCCTCCCGCAGGTCGATCAGGAGGTTCAGAATCTGGGCCTGCACAGACACATCAAGGGCCGAGGTCGGCTCATCGCAAAGGGCGATTTCGGGGCGCATGATCAGGGCGCGGGCCACGGCTACGCGCTGGCGCTGTCCCCCGGAGAGCTGGTTCGGATAGTTATGACGCAGGTTTGGGGGAAGGCCCACCAGCTCCATAATCTCTCTGACCTTTTCATCCCAGTCACGCCGGTTTCCGATCCCAAGGGCCCGCAGAGGGAGGGAGATGATGGAGCCGATACTCTTGCGGGGGTTGAGGGATGAATAGGGGTCCTGAAAGATGGGCTGCACCTTTCGGGCGATCTCCCGGTATGACATACTTCGGATGGATTTCCCCTCTATGAGGATATCCCCTTTCGTGAGGGGTTCAAGGCCCAGGATCATCTTGGCCATGGTGGTTTTGCCGCACCCCGATTCCCCCACCAGCCCCAGGACCTCGCCCTGCCTCACGGTGAAAGAGACATCACTGACGGCGTGCAGGTCCAGGTTTCCGTGGAAGAATCCACCGCTGATCCGGTAGGTCTTGGCTGTGTTGACAACCTTGAGAACCTCGGGGTTCACGCGGCGTCCTCCCTGACCACGTCGTCCAGGTCCAGAACGCACCGGTAGGCACGTCCGGGAGAGAGTTGGACCTCCCGAACATCCCCCCAGGCGCACTCGGGACGCGCGAGCGCGCAACGGTTTCGGAAAGCGCATCCCCGCAGGTCGCCGATCGGCGTGGGGACGATTCCCGGGATCGTTTCAAGGCGTTGCCCGGGGCGGGTCTTCCCGGGGATGGGGATACACCGCATCAGTCCCCGGGTGTAGGGATGAAGGGGCTGGCTGAAGACTTCCTTGACGCTGCCTGTTTCCACCACCTGTCCGCAATACATCACGGCCAGGCGGTCGGCGGTTCTGGCCACGACACCCAGGTCGTGGGTAATCAGAATCATCCCTGTGTCGTATTCCTTCTGAACGGAGACGAGAAGCGAGAGTATCTGCGCCTGGATGGTCACATCGAGGGCGGTGGTGGGTTCGTCGGCGATAATCAGGCTGGGTCCGCACATCAGGCTCATGGCGATCATCACCCGTTGCCGCAGCCCGCCCGAAAGCTGATGGGGGTATTGTTTCAGGCGGGATGCCGCCGCGGTGATTCCGACCTTTTCCAGAAGAAAAATGGCCCGCTCACGGGCCTCCCGGCGGCTGACCTTCTTGTGTTCAAGAAGTACCTCTTCAAGCTGGTCTCCGATGGTATAGCAGGGGTCCAGGGAGGTCATGGGCTCCTGGAAGATCATGGTCATGCGGGCGCCGCGAATTCGTGTCATCCGCTTGTCGTCGGCGTTTGTGATGTCCTCATCCTCGAATTGAATCCGCTCCGCCCAGCGCCGCGCGCTTTGCGGCAACAGCCCCATCACGGACAGGGCGGTCATGGTCTTCCCGCATCCCGATTCCCCCACCAGGCTGAAGGTTTCCCCCTTCCGGACGCTGAAGCTCACGTTGCGGACGGCGCGGAGAATTCCCGCCGGGACGGAGAGGTTCACGTTCAGGCCCTTGACTTCGAGAATTGTGTTCACGCCTGCCCCTCCGGCGCGGTGACGTCCCGCAGCCCGTCCCCCAGGAGGTTCATCCCCAGAACCAGGATGAAAAGCGCCACGCCGGGCACGGTGATCAGGTAGGGCTGAAAGAGCATGTATTCCTTTCCCTCGGAGATCATGAGCCCCCAGGACGGCGTGGGGGGCTGAACCCCCATCCCCAGGAAGGAAAGCGCCGCCTCCAGCAGGATGGCGCGCCCGATTTCCAGGGTCGCGATGACCATCAGATTGTTGAAGAGATTCGGGAGGATCTCCTGAAACATGATGCGAAGCGTGGAGCAGCCGGCCGCCCGCGCGGCGTCCACATAGTCCATGGAGCAGATCTGCTGGGTGTTGGTTCGCAGGACCACGGCGAAACGGTCCCAGATCAGGCAGCCGAGGACGATGATGACCACCTGCATGGAGCCGCCAATCAGGGCCACCACCGCCACCGCCACGAGGACGGCGGGCAGGGCGAGGCG
Organism: Pseudomonadota bacterium; assembly: GCA_015493505.1. Lineage (GTDB taxonomy): Bacteria > Desulfobacterota > S145-22 > S145-22 > S145-22 > S145-22. Next base: position 19,572 of record WGDA01000156.1, read on the forward strand.
TATCGTGATGATAAACTGCACCAGGCTGTCCACCTTGCCGCCAAAGTAACCGGCCGACATGCCGAGGAGTGTCCCGATTACCATGGCGATCAGCATGCAGGAAAAGCCGATGAGCAGAGAGACCCGGCTGCCGTAAACAAGGCGGCTCAGGTAGTCACGTCCGAGGTTGTCCGTCCCGAGGGGGTGTTTCCAGGTGCCCTTGGCGTCCCAGACGGGGGGGATCAGGCGCTCGGAAAGGTGTTGTGTGTAGGGATTGTACGGGGTGAGCAGCGGCGCGAAAACCGCCATCAGAAAGATGAGGATGACACAAATCGCCCCGGCGATGAATCCCTTGTGCCGGCGCATCCGCATCCGCATGACCTGGCCGGGCGTCGGGTAAACGATATTCTGGCCCAATCCTTCGCTGGGCATGGGGTTTTTTGATGTCAACGTTTCGGTCATCTTACCCGGATCCTCGGATCAAGAAAGGCGTTTAACAGATCCCCCAGAAAGGTCAGGATGACGTAGATCATGGACAGCAGCAGGATGATGGCCTGGACCACCGGCAGGTCGGACCGTCCGATGGAAACCCACGCCAAATACCCAATCCCGTGGAGGGCGAACACGGATTCGATGACGATGGAGCCGCCCAGCATGAAGCCAAGCTGAACCGCCGCCAGCGCGACCACGGGGATGATGGCGTTGCGAAGGGCGTGCTTGAAGAGGATTTTTCCCCACCGCAGTCCCTTGGCGCGGGCGGTTCGGATGTGGTCCGAGGCCAGGACTTCCAGCATCCCCGAGCGGATCAGGCGCATGAAGGCGGGCGTGGCGTAGTATCCCAGGGCGATGGTCGGCATGACATAATGGGCCGGGGAGCCGCTGCCGGAGATGGGCAGCCACCGCAGATAAACCCCAAAAATGATGATCATGATGAGCCCAAACCAGAAAGAGGGCATGGCTTGCCCCATGACGGAGATGGTGAGGGCCACCCGGTCGATCCAGGTGTTGGGGCGGATGGAGGCCAGCACCCCCATGGGGATGGAAACGACCAGCGCGAAAATCAGCGCCGAGATCCCCAGGGTCATGGTAACCCCGATACGTTCCCTGATCATCGTCGTAACGGGCTCGTTGAAGTAGGGGGATTCGCCCAAATCGCCGTGAAGAACGTGATCCGCCCAGTCGAAATACTGCACGATCAGGGGACGGTCAAACCCGTAATGATGCCGAACGTATTCGATTTCCTGCTGGGTCGCGCCTTCTCCCGCGAGGGCGATGGCGGGATCGCCCGACACCCGGATCAGCATAAAGCTCACCAGGGAGACCACCAGGATCACGAAGACTGTCATAACGAGGCGCCTTAAGGTGTATCGCAGCATGGAAGGTTACTCTTTCCGGGAGACGGTGAGAAGGGGAAAACAGGAAGCCATGGCCATCGAATCTTTCCTCAGTCCGCGTCTCATGGCGTTAAAAGAGTGGGGCGCGGAGGTAGCTCCGCGCCCCCGACAGGATTTGTTATTTCCACTTTGCCTGGAAGAACCTGGGAATAGCGTCCGGATAGGGTGTGAAATCGAGGTCCTTCGTGAAGCAGTTGTAAGAGACATAGGTGAACATGGGCGCCCAGTACGCCTGCGCGGCGATCCGCTGAAGGGCCTTTTTGTAGGCCGCTTTCCGGACATTGGGGTCGATGCTCGTGTCACCCTTGAGCAGCAGGTCCCGCACCACCGGGTCGCGGGCGAGATCATCCTGCTGAAACTCGAAAAAGTTGCTGGTGATCGCCGAGACGTCATTGATAGAATAAGACCCCCAGGTCAGAAAGGCGAATTGAACCTTCCCCGCCCGGATCTTTTCGCGCAACGCAGAGTATTTCAACATGACCAGCTTGGCCCTGATGCCCACGGCCGCCAAGTCACCCACGATGGCCGCGGCGAAATCACGGTTCCGGTACCCGTAAAGGGTGGTGGTGAATCCATGGGGATATCCCGCCTCCGCGAGGAGCTTCTTCGCCTTTGCCGGATTGTATTTATATTTAACCACGTCCTGGGTACACCCAAACTGCGTGGGATAACAGGCGGAGTAAACGGGTTTTGACTGGCCGCCCACCAGGTTCTTGGCGATGGCCTCCCGGTTGATGGCGTAGTTGACCGCCTGCCGCACCTTCAGCTTTTTGAAGGGATCCGTTTTCATGCCATGCTTCAGGGTCACGCCGGCCGCGTCCATGGTCAGATACCCGATCCGCATGGTTTCCGCGGCGATAACCTTGATGTTTGGCATGGTGGCCAGCTTTTTCGCCTGATCCGGCGGCACCATCCAGATCCAGTCGAGGCTGCCCGTCATCAGCTCCGCCACCTGGGTGTTCTTCTCCGGCAGCGTGCGCCACACGATCTTCCCGATATGCGGCTGCCCTTTGGGGCTGTCCTTGAAATAATCCTTGTTTTTGACCAGTACGATTTTCTTCCCGGGCTCCAGTTCCACAAGCTTGTAGGGGCCGGTGCCGATGGGCTTGAGGCCGAATCCCTTGGGGCCCACCTTTTCATAGTAATGCTTGGGATAGATGGGGTTTGCCCCCGAGAGGAACTCGAGCGCCGCGGGGAACGGGGTCTTGAGCAGGATCTTGACCTTGTAAGGCCCTTCCTTCACTACCTTTTTAATCCAGTTGGAGTACCGCTGGGTTTTAACCTTATTGGCTGGATTCGCGGCAAAATTCAGGGTGTAAACCACATCGTCCGCCGTCAGTTCGGTTCCATCGTGGAATTTGACCCCCTTTCTCAGCACGATTTCGAGGGTTTTGTCATTGATCCATTTGTAGGATTTCGCCAGCAACGGCTTGTATTCAAAGGTCTTGGGATCCCGGTAGAGGAGGTTGTCATAAACCAGGCGGGCGAAGACAATCCCTTCCCGGGCGGTGTTGAAATAACGATCCAGGGTTTCCAGTTCCTTGGTGAAGGCGATGTTCAGGGTATCATTCTTCTTTCCCGCCCAGGCCGGACCGGTCACGAAGACCATCGCCAGCATAACGATAAAAAATCCCCACGCGATTTTTGTCAAGATTCCTTTCATCATTTCTCCTTTCCTTCCTTTAAAAAACTTTAGGGGGTGATTTCACCCCTCTGAAATTGATAAGCGCTTCCCTCCCTTCTTTTTTTCTTTGCCCTTCGCGAGGCAATCATGTATATAATTCTTATTAGGAAGAACAATATTTGTCAAGAATAAAATAGGCGGGAATGGTCAAGATGTATAG